>NZ_JAKZKT010000019.1 GCF_022808645.1 Bacillus litorisediminis | reverse complement strand
TTGGTCTCTTTCAATATTATTGTTTCTCGTCATCATAATCCATCACCTCTAGATATCTCATTATAAATATTGTAAATCAAAAAAGACTGTAGGCAAACTCGATATTATCGAGTTTGTCTACAGTCTGGAGCTTGGAGTTGACTCCAAGCTCCTTAACTAGCTCTTATATTTCGTAAATCCTTAATTTCTCGTTCCATCTTCAATGTTATTAAAAAAGCTGCATCATTAAAGAATTTGCCTAATATTGGTTTAATAGACACTTTTAATTGATACATTTTCCGGAAGGCTAAATGGGTTTTCTTTATTAATTCGATCAAAGAACATAATTCCATTTAAATGGTCGATTTCATGTTGGACTACAATCGCCGCATACCCTTTTAACTTAATTACTACTTCTTCATTTTCCATATTGTACGCCTTTACTTTGATTCGTTCATATCTTGGTACAAAACCTGGTACTGACCGGTCTACAGAGAGGCAGCCTTCTCCATCAGGCAAGTAAATCATGGATACCGAATGGCTGATAATTTTTGGATTAAAAAGGGTATATTCATGCTGATCGCCTTTTTCATCGGTAAAATAAGCAGCGAACATTCTTTTATTCAATCCAATTTGATTGGCAGACAATCCTACCCCCGGACGAAGCTGATACTCTTTCGATCTTTCAGGATTTTGACTATTTTTTATATACTGCAGCATACAATTCATGATTTCCTGATCTTCCTCAGAAAGCGGAACAGGTACTTCTTTTGTAACCTCTCTTAATATCGGATCTCCTTCTCTTACAATGTCTTTCATTGTGATCATATAGTTCGAATCAAATTTCATAAAAAACTTCCCTTCACCTACTGTACATTTTGAATCATTAATTAACCTGATCAATAATATCTTTTACATATTTATTATCGATTTTCCCTTTTCTAAAAAGGTCATCGACGGTTTTAAATACTTGGGTATACCCATCCATTTCCCTAGTTAAAATGTAACCATTTTTTGTTTGGCGAATCAAGTACCGATTCTTATTATAATGAATATCAAATCGTTCACCTACCTGCACATTATGCACAAACTCATTATACCGTACATTGCTTTTATCCTTCTTTCGGATGCTAGTCACTTTTGAATGATTGATTCCCTCATATTCCTCATTTGATATTCCATCAAATAACTCTTCCTCTTTCTTAGGTTTTTTATATAAAAGCTCCGGTAACCATGGATTTTTTTCTAATATTAAATGAGTTACAATCATTGCCAGTAAGTAGTCCAAAACATACGTGTTGGTGCCAAAGTGATTGGCAAGTGTCCAAAATAATAAGTAAGACAATGTCAACAATAAAAATAAATAAGATATTCCTTCTTTCATAGACATTACCTCCTTATCTAACACTATGCGATTAAATATGTAGTACTAACCTTCCTATTCTTCGACATAAAAAAAGTACTCTCCTGTAGAAAGTACTTTCTTCGCATTTCCCATCCTGAAACGCCTTCTTTTATTAAAAATTGACAGCATTTGACACAATTTTTACTCAATTTATTTAAATAAAACGTTGATACTTGTCTAATTCTGCGCTTTCCCGGAAAATATTTTTTAATTTATTGTTTCCTAGGTATTCGAATTTTTTATCATAACTAACTTGAAATTTGCAACAGCCTGGTTATTTTCATTTACGACTCCAAGGTATCCTTGCTCCATTAATTCCACTATATTTTCTTTCGTTACTTCACTATTATACAAATCTTGGGGAGACTCATATTTCCAGCCTAATACAACTTTCGCAATATCTTCTGTCATACTTCTGACAATATAGTCGATTTCCTCCCACTCCTTGTCATAATTTGAATAAATTCTGAATATATCCAACGTTTTGCCCACTTTTTGTCGGTGACACTCCTTAGCGAGCTACGTGAGCGTCAGGAGCCTTATCCGCAACAAGGTTTAAGAGGATATTATGTTCGAGAAATGCTTTTAACCCGCAAAGAACCATGGTGTATCCTCCCATTGAATCAATCGCGTAATTAACGATATCCTCATCATTTCCTGTAAACCCAAAATGCTTAATAGTCACAAATGTTTCGTTCTCTGTACGGACGGTAAAGTTCCATTCAACCTTGGTACCATCATCGGCATATTCGATAAGAATACGTTTATTTGGTACCAGTTCCTTTACGAGAATCTCACCAGAAACCCCGTACATCTCCCATTCCCATTTCACTTTTTTCCCTTCTTCTAATCTTCCGCTGCTTTTGGTAAACCAAAATTTTGTGGTAATTTCCGGATCAACAAAAGCTTCAAATACGTTTTCTGCTGGTTTTCTAATTAACATCTCTGCTTTAACTACTGGTTTAGGATCCAAAGCCATTTAGTTTACTCCTTTATTTTGATATTTTTAAAAATTATATCATTTTCTTTCTTACAGTATAAAGAACCTGTATTGAAATAAAAAAAGAATGACAATCAATATTGTTCATTCCTTCCTTTTCCCGGCCTATAATGAAACGGGCACGATGACATACCAGTGTTGTCATCCCGTAAGAAATATTGTTTCCATTCATGATTATCCTCTTGCCCATACCATTTCAAATCAGGATGTGGCTGCATCTTATCATATTTTACAAGTCTCTCTCGAATCACTTCCGTTATTTTGCCGGAAGCTTGATTAGTTGTGAAGAAATGATTCAGTACCCATCTTGGTGTAATGGCTAGCATAAAGTAAGGAAAATACCGGCTATATCGGTGCTCGTGTGCAGGTGTTGCACAATAGATAAAATACCTCTCCCCTTCAAAACAAAATTCCCATGAAAAGTGGGAGGGGTCAGGAGAAACGCTCTTAGGCCATTCTTTTGTATCTAAAGTGCTCACTTTATTAAGAAGGTTCCAAAATATTTGTTCAAACAACTTTACCGTTGTTAAAATTTGAAGATCATAAGGAGTTTTATAGAATAGAATTAAAGCACTGTATTCCCCTATATCCTTGGAACACTGACCATATTCTTTAAGAAAGTAAGCTGTTTCCTTTATAGCATCTTCTGTTCTCGGATCAGCAACAAAACCATAACGCAATTGATCTAAAACATACCCTTGAATGGCTGGAATACAGGGAAATTTACGCTCTTTATCCGCTATTTTAGAGTGAAACATAAGGAAGGCATGCTTTTGCCAATCATCTAACTCAAGATTCATATCGTTTCGATTCAACAGACGTCCCATTTTCGTCTCCTCCTTCTCTACCTTATTGAAAGACAGAGAAAAAGGTGACTGTCCATTTAGGATTAATATCAAAGGATGGTCAGGTTATTGAGCAATCTTTCTGCTATTTATTTAAAAATGGAAATAGGAACCTGATGTGCATTAAATAAAAAGACAATAAATAATCCTGAAAAACCCCAAGCTATAAGTGGGCGTCTATGATGCACGGCGAGAAGCGTAAACATAACCATATTAAATAATATAGACCACTTTATCCCCCAGCCATGATCATGAATCATGCTGCCTTGCAAAAGTTTAAACCACTCTTCCAGTGTAAAGATGGATATCCATAGTCCAATGAAAGCTATTTGTTTCAGTCTGGTTTTTGGAAAATTGCCTAAATAAAGAAGGATGGTGCAAGGATATTTAATAATCATTTCCATAAGAGCAACATGCGTATGGGTTATATTGAATTGTTGGAGTCCCACTGGTACGAACTCCCACATGGAGTAGTCATGAAGCATAAATTGATATAACAAATCTCCTATTACGAAAAAAAGAATGGTGGGATAGTAGTCTCGCCAATGCCTCCAGTCCCCCCATTTCCAAGCAGCAATCACATATAGAATGGTGAATAAAATGCAAAGATTCAACGCAGGACACTCTTTCCATTTTTTTACACATTGTTACCCAAAAAATAATAAATTATTCAATAATGACAAATTAAGGTAATATACAAAGTAAAAAAGCCAAGCAACTGGCTTTTTTAGTGGAATATTTAAAAAAACCTTTTCCGTCCTTGTTCATCCTTTAAGATCTCAACTGCTTCACGGAATCTTTGTGAATGGACAACTTCTCTTTCTCTAAGAAAACGCAAGCCATCATTTAAATCTGGATCGTCGGATATATCAATTAGCCATTGATAGGTGGCTCGTGCTTTTTCTTCAGCGGCAATATCCTCATACAGGTCTGCTATTGGGTCGCCCTTGGCCTGGATAAACGTCGCTGTAAATGGGACACCTGCTGCGTTGTGATAGAAAAGAGCCTTATCATGATCCACATAATGATCACCTAGTCCTGCCGCCTTCATTTGTTCAGGTGTAGCATCCTTAGTCAGCTTATAAACCATTGTAGCAATCATCTCTAAATGAGCAAATTCCTCTGTCCCAATATCATTTAATAACCCAATGACTTTATCCGGAATCGTATAACGCTGATTTAAGTATCGTAGTGCAGCAGCTAGTTCTCCATCCGCCCCTCCATATTGTTCAATTAGATATTTGGCGAGCGTTGGGTTACATGTACTTACTCTAACGGGATACTGGAGCTTTTTCTCATAGAACCACATCTCGAAAACTCCTTTCCGATATTATACTTGCCACGGCCATGGAGCTGTGCCCCAGCTCCAATTTGCATCTGTGTAACTATTTCCAAATTGCTGCAGAGTACCATACCTTTCTTCAAACATCTGCTTAAGCTGTTTGCTATATTGGACATATTGATTAAATTGCTGCATGGCAGTTAAATCATCGGGGTGTGTATCCAAATAAAGCGTTAATTCTACTAAAACGAAATCAGCTGCCTGGATTTGTTCTAACAGATCATAGTACTCTTGAGGTAGCTGTGGATGTGCCATTACCTTACCTCCCTTTTGCCTCATAAGGGTTGTCATAAAAGTCGTATAAAGCTGGCCATAAGGTTCCTTTTTTCAAGGCAACATCTGGCGGAAATTGCTCAAGATTCGGTGGCTGAAAACCTAAATAAAGATTTGGCGGTGTTGAATAAAATTTGACCCCAATTGGCCGGCAAGGATCAAAACGTCCATGAAACGGCTGATATGCTTTCAAATTCGTATGTTCTGGGGGTAAATTACTCACGGGGTGTACACCTCATTCCTTAAAGTCTCTCTACATACCTATATTCAAAGACAGAATGTCCTGATTACTGAGAAATACCAACTTTTTTTCATTGCTGTTATCAATACTGTTGAATTCCTTAAAATCCTAGAAGCCCCGAAAAAGGATTTACCATATGATTATTAGAATTATGAAGGTATATAAATATAGGAGTGAATTACTATGAAAACGAATCCCTTTGTTTACGCATGTATGACCCCTCATGGCGGAGAAATCATACCTGAGTTAAGCCGTCAAGAGCCGGAACGAATGAAAACTACTCGTCAAAGTTTATATGTGATTGGAAAAGAAATGGAAGCTGCAAACCCCGATACCATCATCGTTTTAACTCCTCATGGTGTCAGGGTAAATGGACAATTTTCTATCACGAACAGTGAAAGAATGGTTGGTTCTGTTGAGGAAAATGATGCACAGTATGAGTTAGAAAGAAAAGTCGACCGTGAGCTGGCAAATTCCATTGCACAAACTGCTATGAAAAATAATATTCCTCTAGCATTGATTAATTATGGAACGAGTGCTGGACCTATATCCTGTTTACCGATGGACTGGGGGGTAATTGTTCCACTAGCATTTATGCCAAATGTACCAATAGTTGTCGTCACCCCACCGAGAGAATTGTCTTTTGATTTCCATTATCATTTCGGTGAAGCATTAAGAGAAGCTGTTCAGGCTGCTGCTAAAAGAGTTGCGCTTGTAGCAAGCTGTGACTGGTCACATACCCATGATGAGGAGGGGCCATATGGCTTTGATCATGCAGCAAAGGAATTAGACAAATTAGTGGTACAATATACTCAAAACAATGAGCTTGAAAAAATCGCTCATTTCGACAAAGAGTTTATTGAAGCCGCTAAACCCGATGGAATATGGCAAACCATGATTCTAGCTGGTGCGATACCAAAAGGTATTCGTCAAATCGATTTTCTTTCCTATGAAGCACCTACATATTTTGGGATGATGTGTGCTTCAGTTACATCGAAGGAACCATTATAAAATAGATAGTAGTAACAAGATAACATATGGAGGTTAAAATGAATAAAAAGCGATTGTATAAGTCTACGAAAGATCAGAAACTCAGCGGAGTATTAGCAGGAGTTGCAGATTATTTTGGAATTGACCCGGCTATAACTAGAATTGGATTCATCGTGTTAGCTTTGGGTACTGTTGTTATACCCTGTGTAATTGGATATCTTCTTGCAGCTTGGGTATTGCCAAAAGATACAGAAATATAATGGTAATAATTATCTAGCCAAATTGAAAATAAAAATGGAGAAGCCATAGATAACTTCTCCTTTTTATTTTCCATCTTTTAAGGATCCTATAAACAAAAATTACTTCAAATCTCTTTCCAACTTATTCTGGAAAACAGTGATAACTGAGCATATTCCCCAATAAATCAATGCAACCAATATGTACATCGTCATATAATCAAGTTCTCTTCCTCCGACGATTTTCGCTTTTTGAAACAATTCGGGTACTGTAATCATTGCTGCTAACGACGAGCTTTTAATTAAATCGAGAAGTACATTAGACAAAGGTGGTGCAGCTATTTTTGCTGCTTGGGGGATGATGATACTGCGCATTGTCTGCCAATAGGTTAGCCCAAGAGATGAGGCGGCTTCCCATTGCCCCTTTTCAACAGCGGCAATCGCGGAACGATTAATTTCAGCCATATAGGCTGCACTATTGAGGCTGAAACCAATCAAAGCAGCAGTGATAGCGGAAAAGTGAATCCCGATAATCGGAAAACCAAAATAAAGGATGAACAAAATAACAAGAATCGGGACCCCACGCATAAAAGATATATAGGTTCTTGCTGGAATTTGCAGGAAAATGTTCTTTGACATCCTGCCTAAAGCTAATAAAAAACCGATCATTAGACCGCAAAACATACTGATTAAAGATATCAATAAGGTATAACCAATACCTTGAATGACATAAGGAAAGGACTCGATGGCCAGCTTCAAATCAAAAATATATTCCCATTGAATGTTTTCCATGTTCCTCTCCCATTTCGTTACATAATTCACGGGTCATATTCCCTTAACTACGAGAATAGACCCGCTCAAAAAGTGAGTTTAGTAGTTTATTTCTCGTTTCTTAGTAACGTCTTCCCCGTCAAAGAACTGTTTCGACAGTTCACTGATTGTTCCATCCTTTAACATTTCCTGCAAAGTTTGATCAATCTGTTTCTTTAATTCTTCATTTTCTTTTTTCATAATCAAGCCTACCCCCTCATCAGGAGTTTCAAATTTTAAATCAGGATGAATGGTAATGTTAAAATCAGGGAAGGCAGCAAGACCTAGTTTTTGTAAATAATAATCATTTATAATAATGTCTGTTCTGCCAGAGGATACGTCCCGCAAATATTGTTCATTCGTTGCATTATCGTAAATAACTTCCTCTGCCCCGTATTTTCGGGCAATATCCATGTAAATGGTGGTCGCCTCCCCAGCAGCCTTTTTCCCTTTAATATCTTCAATCGTTTTAATTCCAGATAAATCATCTTTTCTCACAATCGCTGTTGCAAAGGAATATTTGTAAGGAATCGAGAAAGAAAACTTTTCTTTTCTATCCTCTGTTATAGAAATATCGTTTGCTGCGATATCGATCGTACCGCTATTTAAAGAAGTTAACATTCCGTCAAATGCCATTTCGACAAACTCTACCTCAAGTCCCATTCTTTTTGACAATTCGCGAACGACCTCTACATCAAAACCTGTTAACTGATCATTTTCTGAATCATGATAAGAGGCTGGATAAAGAGTTCCTGCTGTTCCAACTATAATCGTCCCTTTTTCTTTTATTTGATCCCAAGTACCCGTTGCATTCGGCTCATCTGCTCCAGTACTGCTGCACGCCGTTATTACAAAAGCTAGCGATATTAACAAACATGCAAATACAATAGGTCTTTTATGCAGTATATTACCCATTATGTAAGTACCCCCATTTGTTTAATTCTGTACTAACATAGCATTGTAATATAAAGAATGCAATAACGTTCCTGAAAGATTCATAGGAATCATGAAGGACAAATGGGAGTACTGCTTTACAATAATTTTTTGATATCTTCTTCAATTTCCTCAGGTTTAGTAGCTGGCCCAAAACGTTTTAAGACAGTACCTTCCCGATTGATTAAGAATTTGGTGAAATTCCATTGTATGCTTGAATCTAAAGTATCTCTTGCTGTTTCCTGGTAATCTTCACTTAAGACTTCTTGTACAGAGTCAACGGGAGCTTTCGATTTTAAATAACTAAATAAAGGATGAGCCTTTTCACCGTTCACCTCTATTTTTTGAAACAGCGGAAAAGTCACATTATAATTTACTGTACAAAAATTTCTGATTTCTTCATCTGTCCCAGGTTCTTGTCCGCCAAATTGATTGCAGGGAAATCCAAGTACCGTAAAACCATCATCTTTGTACGTTTGATATAATTTTTCAAGTCCTTCATACTGAGGTGTCAGTCCGCATTGACTGGCTGTGTTTACAATTAATAGCACTTTTCCTTTAAACTCTTCAAGACTGATTTTCGAACCATTGGTTAGATTAGCTTGAAATGAATAGATGGACATATGAACATCTCCTTACTTGTTTATTTCTTTTATTATAAATTTACATCAGATGTATGTATATTACAGCTATTGGTCCAAACTTTCCTTCATAATATCTTGAAACTGCTATATATGATCCATCCTGTTCATAACTAACGTCTGTAAGTTACCCCTATAAAAAAGCCCCTTATCTCATTGAGATCAGGGGACTGCAATTCGTTTATTCTCCTAAATCTACATTATGGTAAACACGCTGAACATCTTCTAAATCTTCGAGGGCATCAATTAATTTTTCAAATTGAGCTTGTGCCTCGGGATGCAAAGTTACCTCGTTTTGCGGCAGCATGGATATTTCCGCTACAGTAAATTCCGTAATACCTACATTCTTTAACGCTTCTTGTACAGCATGGAATTGATCTGGTTCTGCATAAATAATAACGGTTTCGTCTTCTTCTAACACATCGCGTACGTCGATATCTGCTTCCATTAAAATTTCAAGAACCTCATCAGCAGACTTTCCTTCTAGGCCAAATACAGCGGTTCGGTCAAACATGTAAGCAACAGAGCCGCTTACACCCATATTACCGCCGTTCTTGCCAAATGCTGCACGTACTTCTGAAGCAGTCCGATTGACGTTATTGGTTAAAGCATCAACGATAATCATAGATCCTGCAGGTCCAAAACCTTCATAACGAAGTTCATCATAATTATCATCTCCAGCACCTTTTGCTTTTTCAATAGCGCGATCGATAATATTTTTGGGCACATTGTACGTCTTAGCACGTTCCAACACAAACTTTAAAGCCTGATTCGCCTCTGGATCTGGCTCTCCTTGTTTAGCAGTTACATATATTTCAATAGCGAACTTAGAATAGATTCTACTAATATTCGCATCTTTTGCTGCTTTTTTTTCTTTAATATTGTTCCATTTACGGCCCATCTATACCACTCTCTTTCAATATTGAATCTGCATCAAATCATGGAAAAGAATTGCTTTTAATGTGTCAGCTGAAATGGCTAGAAATTAGGAATGGAAAATCAGCAATCCTTCCACAACAACCTATTATACCTCTATTTTCTTTATTTTTCGAGTATGTAAAAATGCAAACTCTATAAAAACTAATAGTTATTAGTATAGTCAATTAATAAAGTAAAAGATAATGTAATTGTCATTCCTACTTGATTTTCTGGAACCAATAAAGCTTATGAACCATACATTGGTGAAGATCGAGCATTAAACCCAGAAGTTTATTTTATAGTAGTCATAAATCAAATTGGGAATGGATGAACCAGTTCTCCTTATAATAGCCCAGCTCCAATTAACATGGCTAAATTCCCTCATGAATGAACTTCTTGCTACTCCGGTTCCAGAGAATGTTCACCCACTAATATTGAGAAAACAAAGATGGGTAATCCTTTGAATTAGGATTACCCATTTTCCTTACATATTCTTATTTTATTCATTTGCAATGGAATCCCTGTCTGGTGCTTGAGGCATTTGTTCCAGCCAGCCTTTTTCTATTATGAGATTTCCTAAATCCTCTACATATAGGGAAGTTTCTAAAAGTAATCTCGCAGCCATGGCACCAATATCACGTCTTCCGTTTAAAGAGATTGCATTTCCATATCCTCTAATTTTCATGGAAAACATATCAATTTTATGAAATAACATCACTTTATCCGAGAATGGAGACTCAGTTGATGTTGTGAATAAATGATCAAGTCGGGGAGCTGAAGGTAGGTGACTCCTATTCAAGATCTCGGAAAATCGGCTTATATGTTTTTCAGTCAGTTCCTTTCCCCTAACCAAAATATCCTTCACTTCTTCATCCCTTGCCACCTGAGTAAATCCAATCAGCAGTGCTTTCGAAGTTACGTTATTTTCAATATTATCATGAAGATGCGTTACTTCTAAAGCATGCGGGGGTCTTACATTTCCGAAAAAACCATGTAAATATTGCTGCTTTTTTACAAAATCAACATGTTTTGGAATCGGAATGATTGGCGGATATTGGATTAAGCCTTTGGCTTGTAAAAGTTTATTTACACGATTCATAAGCTCTACTGTCTTTGTTATACAGTAAGTATATATTTCTCTTGTATCTTCTCTTGTCATTAAAGGAACAGCGGTGGCATACAGACTCATCGCCGCTTTTGCAGTGTATTTCAAATAGTGAAGATAAAATTCATCAAGAAACAGTCTTGGGGCATTAAGGTTCACATCATCCTTGGTAAAACCTGATGGAATCGGGTGATTTTTCTCTTCATAGATGCAAGTAATTTTTTGCAGAATTTCCTCGGTTATTTCTAAAGCATACTCAAGTACATGTTGAATGTCGGGGTCATCAACATGCTGTAAATAAAATTGAACAATCAGTTTGGCCATGCTATTCCCCATATATGTGGCCCAAAGCTTACCTATCTCAGCCGATGTTAAAATTTCATGTGAAGTTAATGAATTGTCCATTTCCATCTGCCCGAACCACCCTTAGTTTTTTTGTAGTTTCAGCTTTCGGATAAAAACCTATTCAACTAACGCTCGTTGGCTAAAATTGTAAACCCTTTAAAATTAAAAAAAGTGACACGATTATGTCACTTTTCCATTGAATATTCTTGGTCAAATAATACAAAAAAAGGGTGTTTACCGTTATTCTCACGAAAATTATAAGAGGTTCAAGTCTTAGTGTTTAATTAGCTCTTTATAGATTGGATAGCCGACCCATTTATAATCCTTGCCAATCGGTTTAATCGTTACATCTGATAATTCAATGGCATCACTCATTTCCATAATGCCTTGTCCCTCTATAAATGTAGGAGCATTCTTTCCTCCAATCAATTTGGGTGCCATATAAATCACTGCTTTATCTACTAAATGCTGCTCTAAGAAAGCAGCATGAATCGATCCTCCGCCTTCAATCAAAACGGAAGATACCAATTTTTCTCCTAATCTATGTATTACATCGCTAGGATTTACGTGATTTATACCTGAAGTAACAAATATTTGAATACCTTTATCCTCTAATTGTTTTCTTTTCTCTTTGTCATGTTTTTCAGTGGTAAAAATCCATGTTTCTGCTTCATTGTCTTGTACGATTTTTGTATCCATGGGAATCTTTAAAGAAGAATCCATAACAACACGAATCGGATTTCTGCCATTTGGAATCCTCGCTGTCAGTTCAGGATTGTCTTTTAAAACCGTATTGATCCCAACTAATATAGCCATATTCTGACTGCGAAGCAGGTGGACATCATAGCGTGCTTCCTCGGATGTGATCCATCTGCTGCTTCCAGTATAGCTTGCAATTTTCCCATCCAACGTACTTCCTGCTTTTAATGTAACAAATGGTTTTTTCTCCACAATAAACTTATTAAATACTTCGTTCATCCGTCTCGATTCTTCTTCACAAACCCCAATTACCACTTCAATTCCGGCATCTTTTAAAATCTTTACTCCATTGCCGGATACGACTGGGTTTGGATCAAGTGTGGCAATCACCACTTTTTTTATACCAGCCTCCACAATGGCAACTGCACACGGCCCAGTTCTTCCATAATGTGAACATGGCTCCAGTGTTACATAAATGGTCGCACCCTTTGTCTTTTCACCAGCCATTCGAATGGCATGGATCTCAGCGTGCGGTTCCCCTGCTTTTAAATGCACCCCAATTCCAACAATTCGATTATCATTCACAATCACTGCACCTACTAATGGATTCGGATCTGTTTGCCCTTTCATAGCCTGAGCATTCTCAAGTGCAAGTCTCATATAAAATTCATGATTAGTCATTACAGCATGTTCCCTCGTCTTTCAGATGTCCAGAACGGTTGATTTTGGTTTGTAAATATTTCTCATTGTACTCCGATATGTCGCCCCATAAAGCCGTCCTCCCCGAAACATCCATGCCTGCTTCCTGTAATGCCTTCAGCTTTTTGGGGTTATTGGTAATAAGGGTTACTGGTTTTGAACGTAATGCTTTTAATACAGCAATGGCATCACTATAGTTTCTGGTATCATCTGCAAAACCTAGATGCAGATTTGCTTCTACTGTATCGTATCCGTTTTCCTGAAGAAGATAGGCCATTGCTTTACTAAATAATCCAATCCCCCTGCCTTCATGATTGGCTAAATAAAATAAAGCTCCAGTTCCATGATCGACTATCATTTTCATCGACTGCTTTAATTGAAAACCGCAATCACATCTTTTGCTTCCAAAAATGTCCCCAGTATGACAAATAGAATGAAAGCGGATCAGAGCATCATCCTTATATTGAAAATCCCCATAAACTAACACACTGGATTGCTGAAATTCAGCAAGATTTTTGGATGAGAGTTTTTCAATAATCCGATTGATGTCTTCCGTAGCTTCATCACAGTTCAGCCAGCAATACCATTTAAAAATAACAGTTTCTCCATACAAATTAACAGGTAATTGGATGGGTCCGACTAAATAGATTGCACCTTTATCTGTTTTTATATATTGAATTTTATCCTCGAGAATCTCTTTTACTTTTGGTTCGATTAAGGATTGTGCCATATTTTTATCCTCCGCGTATTTATATTTAAATATTTCAGACACATTTCTACATTATAAGTGAAGTTCATTACGATTTCATCTTTTGAGTTTGCAATAGTTTGCTTCCTTTTTAAAATACGTATACAACATAATCTTTCCCCTATTATTTACTACCCATAAAAAGTCACAATTTAGGGGATAGTAAAACAGACCTTAAGGAGGGATTTTTGTGAGATATGATGATGAAAGAGATATTGTAATTATAGAGGATGAGAATGGTCAGGAAAAAGAATATGCAGTAGAAGCTTTGTTCGATATGGAAGATCAGCTGTACGCCTTACTCAGAGGAGAAAATGACGAAACCCTGCTTTTCCGTGTAGAGGACGAAGGAGACGAACAATATGTCGTTGGGATTACGGATCCGAATATAAAAGAATCCATTCTTGACGCATATCAAATCGCAGTTGAAGCTGCACCGGCAGAATAGACCTTAGTGGGGAATGTAGTTTTAAATGAATAAGCCAATCATAGATATAATTCCTGATTCCCTAAAAACCAAAATTACAGAAGAAATCAGCGGCATGACTTTTACTAAAAACTTCCGATCTGCCACTGCTGAAGAGTGGTATGTATTTCTTCCTAATTACAAGGATCCACAAACAGGGGGAGCAGCAGGAAAGGTGATCATCCACTACAATCTTTATGGAAATCGTGAAATTTTTATTAATACCACGATTATCTTTGACGATCCCTTATTACACGATGAATCTCTCCATCACCTTATTTATGCGGTTTCGGATGAACTAATCAATCGGCTAGTCGGTTATGCCGATACATTACTCTCTGTCCATGCTTGAAAGAATTCTTATCAGGCTGAGTACAAACAAAAGCCATCCACTTAATGAAGGATGGCTTTTGTCTGTTTTGCAACATGCTTAACAACGGGTTTCCTTAAATATCAGGCTTTTTAATTTTCCGTCTGGTTTTTTTTCTTGCCAGGTATCACCTTATTGCCAGATGTATATTCATAACCAAACTTTAAACCTTGTGCTTTGTCTTTATAAGGGCCTCTTACTACTTTATATTGTTTCATGTTATTTTGAACCACTTGATATCTCCTCACTTCAAAAGAGTCTTTTCCTTCATTAATATGGACTAAACATCACCGGATTATTGGAATCATTCATTTGTTGGATTAACCTTGTTGCCGGATGTAGCTCCAAGAAGGCACCTATAAAAGATTAAAAAAGAAGCCACCGCAACAAACTGCGATGGCCTCTATTGCTCATCTTCATTTTTTCTTCGCATTAATATACAACTTACCTGGTGCAGATTTCCGGGCTTCATTTCCATATTCATCCCTGGCAATCACTTCAATCATTGCACCTTCAGCTTTGACATTCTTCGTAGCTGTATAGTAGCCAACATAATGTCCTTCTGAAACTTCCGTCATTGGCAGTTCAGTGGTGTTGGTTACATTGGTTAATGGCATGTGAATAACAAAGGTAGTGTCCAAACCTGGCTCACTGTCGAATTCAATTTGAACGGTTTCCCCTGCTTTTAATTCTTTATCTTCTGCAGGCATCAGATTTTCAATCTCAGCAATACTAAACTTAGCATCTACAGTAACAGTACTAGTTGTCGTATTTCCAGCTAAGTCGGAAGCAATAACCTCAATCACATTTTCACCCTCATTTAGAATAATGCGATGCTGATAACTTCCGTCTGATACAGCTGCATTTTGGCCATTTACAGTGACAGACGCTAAGTTAACATCATCCACCAAGCCGCTGACAGTAATAACTTCACGATTTGTTTTCAGTTCGTCTTCCGGTGCATCAATCGATAATGTAGGGAGTGTTGCATCATAAGTAACTACAACTGGCTCTGATGAATCGGTCATCCCATTATCACTAGCTGCTTTAGCAGTCAGACTATTGGCACCCTCTGTTAGGGTAACATTTGCAGAAAACACACCTTCCTCATTGGATTGAACCACTGCAGCTTCTTCCCCGTTATTATAAAGGTGAACCGTGTAGTTAGCTGCGGTTGTACCCTCTACTACGACCTCTTGCTGATTGGTAAAGCTGTTCGTAGTTGGCGATGTGATAACTGGTGCTGTCACCTCATAATCTACTAAAGCACGGATCATATAGTTTCCTTCAGCCTCGGGAGCAGGACTCCATGCCCCGCCTACTAATTGCCAGCTTCTGCCCGCATTATCCCCATTTTCATCTGTTCCAAGACCAGGTGAATTAGGATATGGAGTTGTTTGGACATAGACGACATAGAATTCGCTCGGTACTACGATTCCGTGCTGACTTAAGTCCACTTGTGTCCAATCACCATTTCGTAAGGCTGTTGCACTAATAGGACCGGCCAATTTTTGACCTGGAGCGCCATCTGTACCCGACGCATCATAGACTTCAACTGCAAAATCCGTTGCTCCCGGATCCGGCCAAGTTGTATCCCAGAAGCGGAATAGCCCTCCCCTCAATATTGCCTGAGTCTGACCATTTTCAAGCGTCATTTTTACAGCCCAGCCGTTTCCAGCATCATAAAAGGCTCTTGCATTTTCTGCTGTTCCATCATCATAGCCAATTTCTCCTGGATAGCCTATAAATGGCTTAAGTTGTACATCTAAGGCAATTTCCTGATCACCCTCTACTGTTACTTGGATTTCCTCACTGTAGTAAGAAGGTGCAGACACCTTAACTGTATAAGTCCCTTCATAGGCGACTAATGAGAAGTTTCCGTTTGCATCCGTTGTGACTGGGGCAACTGCCGCATCTTCAATAAGGTAAACTGTAGCACCTTCAACTGGATTTCCAGTCTGTTCATTTTTAACCGTTCCGGAAACTGTTCCTTGCGGAAGCTCTTCAAGTACAAAGTTTGCTGTCACTTCTCCATCCCGAGGGATATCCACTGTTTGGGTAACAGGTCTATATCCGTAAGCTTCTGCTATCAATGTGTATGCACCAGCTGCATGTGTAAGTTCAAAGCTTCCATCTTGCGGGTTCGTTTGGGTTGATCGCTCAGTTTCAACAACGGTAACTGTTGCACTCATTGGCAATGCTTGAGGTGTAACTGACTTATCAGTCACTGGTGCAGTTTCCTCTTTTTCAGCAGGTACAATTTTGTTCGGATCCACATATGCCTTTTCACTTTCAGAAGGTTCCGAAATGCCTAGTTCTCCTTTTTGTTCTACGTTGCCAAGAGTGCCTTTCTGGGTACTTGTTGTTAATGGGGTATTGGTTAATTTGACATCATCTATATACCAGCCTTCGCGAAGTACACTTCCATCGGTCGTTACATTAAAGGCTACATAGATTCGTTGACCGGCATATTCACTTAAATCAACTTCACCATCGATCCAACCGTTTGAAACATTGTTAATTCTTAGCTTTTGCACCCAGTTTTCCAAGTCTGTCGAAACGAAAACATGACCATAATCGTAGTTTCGTTCTAAGTTGTACCATTGTTTAAACTGGAGATATACATTTCCCTCTGCTGGCATATCAACTGGCGGCATTACAAGATTCATATTTGCTCTGTTATCATAGTTTCCTTCGAGATTTGTCGCATATACTTTTTCACCAGAGAAGGCACTGCCTGGACCTGATGTAGGAACTCCCCACTCCCATGTATTGTTTGTTCCATAGGAAGTCCAGCCTGCTGGAGTTGCCTCGAAATCTTGTTCATAACCTACTGATATTCCTGGCAGAACTGGGACATCAATGATGTCTGTTGATGTCTGATTTCCGCCAAAATCAGTAGCCACAATTTCATATTGAAGGTTAGGTTCGGCCACATCCTCACCAGGAATCGCAACTTGGTAGGTTCCAGCTTTATAATCACCTGAGATTCTGGCAGCTTCAACTTCAGCCCAGGTTCCATCTTGTTTTAAATAACGAAGCACTACCGAAATCACGCTGATATCATCTTGTACTTGGACTTGTAACGGCACTTCCATGCCGGAGAATACTTCAGCAGGACTTTGATGCTCTACGACAGGTGCTGTTACATCTTCTCCTGCTCTCGTTACGGATCCCTTCACTCTTCCTAGCCCGTTCACAACAGAAGAGACAGCATCAAATGCACTTACCAGTCCATAGCCGTACCCATTATTCGGTGATTGCGGGTATTCGCTGTCTGTCAAAGGAGTCGCTGTATTGAGCAGAATTTGTTCAATTTCATCAACGGTTAAGCTGGCATCAACTTGTTTAAGCAAAGCCACGACAGCTGAAACATGTGGTCCTGCCATAGAAGTTCCATTCCATCCTCCTTCATATGCTCCACCAGGGACTGATGAACGAATATTTACTCCAGGTGCTGTCACTTCGGGTTTAATTTCATCGTAAGGTGATGGCCCTTCTAATGAAAAGCTTGCCAAACGATTTTGCGAATCGGTAGCCCCTGTTGCAAAGGATTCAGGATAATTGGCAGGAGTTGCGACAGAACCTGGACCGCCTGGGTTAAATATTGTTGTATTACCCGCTGAAAATTCAGGGAAGATATCAGCTGCACGCCAAGCTTGCACCATTGGCCGGTACCATTCATCAAGTCCGGGACCGCCTCCCCATGAATTGTTTACAACATCTGGCGCCATTTCAGGATGAGGATTGCCTGCAGCATCCTTTGGAGCTAAAATCCATTCACCTGCTTCAAGCAAATCGACATCGGTACCACCGGCAGCAGTGAATGCCTTTACGGCAATCCATTTTGCTCCAGGAGCAACACCGATTTGATTAGATCCATCTGGTTCACTCCCGACCATCGTTCCGGTAACATGCGTACCGTGTCCTTGATCATCATATGGAACAGTTTGCCCTGCAGTTGCATCAAACCAGTTATATTCATGATTTGGCTGTGTCGGATTAGCAGGGTCATAGCCTCGATATTTTTCAACCAGAGCTGGATGGTCCCACTGAACGCCCGTATCAATTGATGCAACGACCACCCCCGTTCCATCGATACCCATATTCCAAACAGCTGGTGCACCAATTTGATTGATATTCCATTCGATTGATTGTATCTCGCCATCTGCTGTTACCTGGTCTTGTTTTGTAACAGTAGGAGTAAATAGCTGTCTCGTTTCATTTGGAAGTATTTTTTCAACTTCTGTGAAAGCGGCGATTTTTTCCATTACTTCCTTTGTCGAAGTAACAGCTAATCCGTTCACAATATAAAAAGATTGATAGTCTTTGACAGACCCATTTTTCTTTGCAGCTTCTAAAGCCTCTTTTAAACTGGCTTGTGTTTCAAGTGCTTTCCCTCTTAGGGTTGAAACAACTGCAGAACGTTTCATTAGTTTTTGGCTGGCAGCTGTAGCATTTTTAGCTTCAGCCTTTTGCACTGCTTCTGCAGCAGCTTTCTGCGGATCAGCTTGTTCTTTCATCTTAACTAGGTAAGTTACATATTCCTGATCCTTAAAAGTATCGATTACTTTTGAATGAACTTTGTTGGCAATTGTGTTGGCTTGATTGTCATTGACTGAGGTAGAGTGTTCACTGGCAGCAAAGCTTATTGGTGTAGGCATCATTAGTGTGAGGATCATGGTAAATAGAATCAACTGTCGGCACCAATTTTTCGGTTTCGCTTTTTTCAACCCTTTTCACTCCTTTTAATAAATAAATAAATGTCGGCTATCCTCCTTTCCTTGATATTTCACCTATGTAAAATCTTGGTGTTAACTCTAGCCTAAACTACATATTAGGGTTGATTCTGTCGATTGCTGTCTTTAAATTACAGAATTTTCTAAAAATGAATCTTTATTAGTAGCTCATTTTACGATTTTTAGTAAAAATTCACCATTAAAAATAAGTGTTTATCAAGTTTTATATAAAAAACTTAGTCTATTAGTTCTAACTTAAATGCTTTAAAAATCCCATATTTGGAAAAATGAACCAAACGTTCTACTTTAATTATTTGGAATGTTTAATAATGTAAAAAACTATCCATTAAAATTGAAAAACCATCAACTATTAACTCGTATGTACTCATTCTTTGTCTCAAAATAATGAAAATGAAAAAAACTGACCGACTTATTTCGATCAGTTTTCTAGCACGTTTCCGGGAATCTCATATTTTACTTCGGAAAAATTTTTAATAATTAAGGCGGTATCAATGATATTACCTGTCTTCACATCGACGGTTTTTCTCCAAATCTCATTTTCCCGATAATTCTTTCCATCCTTCTGCAGGAAACGATGGTTTCTTTCTTCAATATGATAGGATAATGGCCATTCTTGATCCGTTTGAATGGATCCTTTGAGATGCTTCTCTGTCAACCATACATTAATTTGGAAAATCTGATTAGTTTCATTTTTAAAACGAAAATCAACATAATTATAAAAAACACCGGCGCCGCTTCCGAATGGAAGGACTCTTCCGCTATCTGGAAATGGATCAAAGCTATGATGATGACGTTCCGTAATCGTCAATGGTGTATGTAACGCCATCCAGTATAAAAGATTGGCCATCTGGCATAAACCGCCCCCGATTCCTGACGTTACTTCACCTCTTGATAATAGCATTCCTTCGGTATATCCCTTATCTCTTGATGGTTTTCCAACTAATTGCCAAAAAGAAAATACCTCCCCTGGACGAATCAAAATTCCATCGATTGCTTTTTGTGCTATCTTTAAATTGGTAATCTTGCTTTCTTGCAACCCAGGAGCACTATTTCCCAATTTTCTTCTTAACAGCGATTGATGTCGTTTAACACTGAATGGAAGCTTCTCTTGACACTTTGTCCTGGCAAAGCTTCCACGGTCATTCCAATCCCTGATAAAACGAAAAAAACGTTTCTGTCCAATCCTTGTATGATAAAAGATTGGATGTATATTTGATAAACGCAAAATGGCCCCCCTAAGATTTATATTTCTTTTTTACTAAAAAAGTACTAGACTTCACCCACTCTTCCCTTTTTTGTGATCTTTCTCTTTACATAATGGATGAAAATGATTCGAACTAAAGATTAAGTCGCATATTACAATGTCCCATTTGAATTTATGAAAATTTGTACATCTGGAGGTGTCATGGATTTTATGCTCATTACGATCGTAGAAAAAAATCAACAAAGACTTAACAGAGCGTTTTACATTTAAAAGGAGTCACAGGACAATTAACTTTACATTAAATATAGGGAAAAGAAGGATCTAGGAGGTTTTATTGAATGCACTACCAGTCCATGTTTTACCGTTATCCCTCTCATAACCAATCTGCTACAAAGCATCGGGTAATAGAAGTACTTGGCGAAGGAACTGTTGCAGTTCTGCCTGATATTGCCATTATTAGACTTGGTGTTATATCGGAAGGGGCTGAATTAACGGAAACGTTAAACCAAAACTCTGCTGCCATGGCCAATATAATACAAGCACTTCATGAACTTGGAATTCCTAAGGAACACATTCAAACTGACGAATATCGAATTGATCTGCAATATGATTTTCAAGATGGGCAACAAAAGTTTAGAGGATATCGCGTAACCAATTTAATTAAAGTCAAGATTCAGGATGTATCAAAAGTTGGATTAGTTGTTGATACTGCAGTGCAAAACGGTGCTAACACGGTTTCAACAATTCAATTTTCATTAGACAATCAATCCGCTTTTTATAACCAGGCCCTTACACTTGCTGTTAAAAATGCGCAAGAAAAAGCGATGACGATTGCTTCTGCAGCTGGTGTCAGTCTCCATCAAACTCCTATTTCTGTAGCTGAATGGACTGTACAAAGACAGCCGCCAATCCCTTTTGAAACTGCTGCCATGGTGAAAAGTGTTTCTACCCCAATTGAACCTGGACAATTAGAGGTTAAAGCTCAAATCGTCGCTAAGTTTTCTTTCTGACCTCATTATTAGATTGCTTGAATTTGTTCAGGCTCAAGCAATAATTTCTTTAAACCCTTCACAATTTTAGCCGTATTAGTCTAGTAACATGCTGAAAGCATCGTCTAAAAGGAATGCTACCCCGATTATAAAAATTTAAGTGAAGCTTGTCTTTTTTTTGGAAGACTTTTGTAAGTCCGCTTGACTTTACACCTCTATTTATGTTTTACTTAATACACCATGTTCTCGTTAATACAATAAAGACTAAATAGATGTAAGCCGTGATTTCGTAAGTTGGATGATTTACTTAAATGACAGCTTATCGCAATCACGGTTTTTCATTTCGTTTGATTTTTAATGGGTGATGGTTAAACAGATTTAGGAGGAATTTTTTAATGAACACTGGTAAAGTAAAATGGTTTAATTCAGAAAAAGGTTTTGGATTCATCGAAGTAGAAGGCGGAGACGACGTATTCGTACACTTCTCAGCAATCCAAGGCGAAGGTTTCAAAACACTTGAAGAAGGTCAAACAGTTACTTTCGAAATCGTTGAAGGCAACCGCGGACCTCAAGCTGCGAACGTTGTAAAAGCGTAAGGACAATAATGTTTCGGCGGCGTTTTACACGCCGCCTTTTCTATTAAAGTTACCCTTCGGCGATTCCACCTTCATGTTTTTTCACTCTTCTTAAACCATTCATATATTCAAACATCAGCCTCAAGTTACAGTTTCCAAAAAATAACGGTGAAATGTTTAGAATCAAACATGTAAGTTTAAGCTTTAACAGGTAGATAACCTGATCCACACTGGCGCGGTCTAGGAGCCGTAAGGATGAAAGAGAGGTAGGGCTTTCATTGTTTTAGGTTTTATTTTCTATTAAAACCATAGAAAAATTGATATTTAGAATTCCTTCTAAACAATTAACGTCTTATTAGGACAGCTGATACCACGAAATTTCAGTTTTCCTAATAGGCGTTTTTTTCATGTCTATAACTTTTAAAAAACATAATTTTTTACAATTCACCTTAAATTTTCACTATACTTTAGAAAAGGAGTACTTCAAAAAGGAGACCTAAATTATGGATAAAACTACTGCAAGTTATATTTCTAGCCTAAACATATACAAAACCGGTGAATGCTTTCAGCTCGGAAAATTGACCGACCATACAAATCCATGGAAGAAACAATCGTTTCCTGCATTAATATTTTCATTTTATCATCCGCAAAAAGGGAATATTCTATTTGATACTGGGTACGATTCTGCTTATTTTTCCGCTAGTAAAAAGTTCCCCTATCGTTTGTATCGATTCGTAACTCCTGTAAAACTTTGTGATGATTTCTCTTTTAAGATAAGCCTCCCCCCAATTGATATTGTTTTGATTTCTCATTTTCATGCCGATCATTTAGGCGGTCTTTATTTTTTTAAAGATACACAAAAGATTTGTTCAAAACAAGAATGGGAGTCTGTAAGAGACAAGAAAGGGTTGAAAGCATTAAAACGGGCTTATCTTCCCGACTTAGTACCACCCAATTTTCCGTTCTCATTTGTGGAAGATACTTCTTTAGTTCGGCTTCCAGACGAACTATTTCCCTTCACTAGAGGGTATGATTTATTTGGGGATTCTTTAGTTTACGCGGTCCATCTTCCAGGACATACAAATTATCAATATGGCGTTTTCCTTAAAACTAAAAGAAGATGGGTGTTATTGTGTGCAGATGCCAGCTGGTCATTAAGATCGATCGAACAACATTCACTTCCGCTTCCATTTGCACGTTTAGCAATTGAGGATTGGCACGCGTATGTAAAAACCTTTACTAAGCTAAATCAATTACATTCAAAAAATAAAAATATATTGATCTTTCCATCACATTGTGAGGCTACTTATTTAAAGTGGAAAGACACACTTGAAACATTAGATTAATTACTTCCACATATTAAAAAAAGCTTGGGGACTTTTATTCCCTCAAGCTCGATTTTCACAATACTTTTTTAGTTCTGTTTTTCTGGTGGTTCGTTCTTAACCACATAGGTCCAGCCATTTCTTTGCACCACTTTGTCAGCTTTCATAAGACGGCCTAAGGCCCGTTTAAATGCAGCCTTGCTCATGCCAAATCGCAGCTGAATATCATCGGGCTGACTTTTATCGGTATAGGGCATGGCACCATTGCGTGATTCCATAAACGATAAAATAACCTCTGAATCCCGATCCATTTTTTCATGGGCACGAGGAATCAAAGAAAGATTAAGCGATCCATCGGGTTTGACCCCTATTACTCTCCCTTTTACCAATTCTCCCAGTCTTGGTTCCTCAATACGCTCCGATTCATGGATAAATCCTTTATACCCATCTTCCGTTAAAACAAAAGACCCTACCTTCAATAAACGGTAAACTCGTCCGCTTATATTTTGGTTTTTCATCGATTCTGGTGCTTTTCTCGCCATTTGACGAATGATATCCTCTGTTGCTAACTGTCCAAACAATCTTCCATTGCGGTCACTTTTTAATGATAGAAATAGTCGGTCCCCTTCTTTTGGCCATAAGTGCTCTAATAATGGCAAATCATCTAATGAAACCAAAATATCTTTATTGATTCCTATATTGACAAATACACCTAATTTTTTTACTACATCTACCACCTCCGCCCAGCCATAACGGCCTTTTTGGATTGCTGGAATTTTTGTTGTAGCGGCTAGCCTTCCTTGTTTGTCATGGTATAAAAAAACAGTAACTTCCTGACCCAGTTCAATCTTCTCGTCTATTTCATTTTGGTGCAGTAATACACTCTCATCTCCATCTGATAAGAAATAACCGAATGGCGCTTCTCGCTCAGCCTGAAGCCTGACTAAAGTTCCCGCTTCTAAACGGTTCATTTATATGTTTCCTCCTATACCTTGCTGCTCAAATAGATATGTATGTACATAAAACAAAGATAAAGGCGAAATGCCTTTATCTTAATTAATGAGTTGAACATTATTCTCATAGTGCCGTTGACCGAGGGGGCAAAAAAATCAGATTGCGGAACTTGGATTATGCAGAATTTCAATAACCCTTGTTGTTTGTTCCATTTCACTTTCACAAATAGGACAAGCCGGCACTTCACTGCTTTTAAAATTATCGCGTACCCAGCAATTACAATCATCTGAAGTACAAACCCATACTTTGGTTTCTACTTTTTCAACTTCTTCCTGATTTCTGCGATTAAACAAGCCTACACCCCCAATGAGATTTTGAAAAGCTGATTCATTTAAAAATAGACTACCCATAAGTTTATGAAATTACTCCTTCAAAAATGATATACGTTTATCATTCTTACCAAAGCGGAGTTACCCATAAAAAAAGGCGTAGCTCTTGAGAAAAGGCCATCAACATTTGCCTTCGCCTCATCAGAAGATACGACCTATTCCATATACTATTTAACAAAAAATATGAAATATATCTTTACTATACACCTATTTTCATGTAAAATCAATATTTTTGGTTATTTTATCAATCGACAAAATTCTAAAGAATCGTTACTATTAAAACAAACCGATTAGATCATAAGTGCCGATTTACGAAAACAGTTTAGGTATTTTTCTCTGTTATAAATGATTGTATTTTCCATATATTTTGTAAGGGTTGAAGGCGCTTTATTTGCTTCTTACCTTATTAAAAAGGAGTGTGTTTACTACGAAAAAAATTGTATGGATCGTACTGGTTATATTGTTTGCGTGGCCATTAACAGGAGTAGCCGGTTCTCTTGGAAAGGGTGAACCGACTGGCACCCCAGGTGAATGGTATTTTGGAACCACACCCAATTATGTAGATCCTAATAAGTCACCAATTGTTTTTATCCATGGATTGAATAGTTCAGCATCCACCTGGTGGGTCGAAAATGATATGTATGACACAGCCTACGCCAATGGATATGAAACAGCCTTTATTGATTTATATCCAACTAAAAATATGTGGGATAATGGGCAATTACTAGCAAACCAATTAGAAGATATATACAATCATTTTGGAGAAAAACTAATTGTTGTTGGCCATAGTAAAGGGGGAATCGATGCTCAAGCAGCACTAGTCCATTATAATGCTTTTCCTTATGTCCACCGTGTCATCACATTGTCGAGTCCTCACCATGGATCCGAACTGGCTGATTTAGCCTATAGCAGATGGGCCGGATGGCTGGCAGGAATACTTGGAAGTAAGAGTGATGCAACATATTCGCTGCAGACGGGATATATGAATCAATACCGATCCCAAACTGATTCACATCCAAATGTGAACCGTATTCCCTATTACACATTTGGAGGAACCGCTTGGGGCCATTTTGGAAACTCCTTATATTGGGGCGGCCTTTACTTAAGTGCATATGGTCCAAATGATGGTGCTGTAACAGTTGTAAGCTCGCGATTACCCTATGCAACCGAAGTTTCTGTTGGAGATTGGAACCATTCCGAAATTAGACAAGGAAGCTCAACTTTTAATCTCTTCGAACCTCATTTATATGAAAATGCAAACTTCGCAAATGCCTCATCCTCAGTAGAAAAAAACACTTCATTATCAAACTCTTATTACAAAGGCGGAACCTATCAAGTCAAAACATCTGAAATCTTTGCAGTGGAGGAAGGTGTTTCTGAGATCACAGTCGATTGGATCAGTGATCAAAAGAATTCCACACTTGTATTAAAGGATCCTGATGGACATATACACTCAAATTTTTCAGTTAATGAAGAACCTGATTACAGTCCGTTTGCTGACGCTTACCATCATTCGATAACCATTCCTTCCCCTAAAGCCGGGAAATGGCTGATGGAAGCTAGTTCAAAAAATGAGAATTTTTTAATGGGTGTATTTTATAAAAGCAACATTAACCATGACCTGAATATTTCCATCAGTAATGATAGAGAATTAACCATCTACTCTGATGGTGAAACAGTGGAAAAAGATCAAATAGAAGCTGCTATTACTCTAATATACTATGAAGATGAAAAAGCAAAACCTAGTCAAATAAAGCTAATAAAAAACGAAGATAGTTCTTCGGTAAAAATTCCCTTTTTGGGGGCAGGTGTTTACAATATTACAATCGACATTTCTGGCCAATCGAGCCAAGGACGAGAATTTAACCGAACTGTAATTCTGTCTGTTTATATGGACAAGAATGAGAATATAGTCAAATAATTCCCTCATAAAAAATGCCAGCTGGCTGCGATAGACTAGCTGGCTTTTTTAAGCCCAAATCCCTAGTATTTCACACGATTTAATAGACTTTAATCCTTTACTTAGAAAAAATAGTATTTGAAAAATAAAGACAACTTCCTTTATATTTATAAAAAAGGAACGCAAATTTCAGAGCCTTTAATTTGATAAATATATGTAATGCCCTTTTTCAAGCCGTTGAATGAATACCAGTGTTTCAATTGCGGTATTTTCACACACGTTTGAATCTAAAAGAGACAAATAGAGGTGTAATACAAATGGACTATCGATTATTTCCGCTAGGTGAAAATGCTGTAATGATTGAGTTAGGCGATGATATTCAATTGGATACACACCATAAAGTTCAAATGATTTCTTCATTTCTTGATCATCAATCCATTGAATGGATGGTAGAATATATTCCCGCCTTTACAACTGTGACCATATTTTATGATCCAATGAAAATTATAGATCAAACTAATCATCTCTCCCCCTATCAAGTGGTATGCGACTCGATTTCTAATTGGTTTACTCATTTAAAAATGGATGATTCAATTCCATCTAGAGTGGTAGAGATTCCAGTATGTTACGGTGGAGAATTTGGCCCTGATTTAGAATTCGTAGCAAAACATAATGGATTAACCATTGATGAAGTGATCACTATACACGCTTCTGGAGATTATATCGTTTACATGATTGGCTTTGCCCCAGGTTTTCCTTATATTGGCGGGATGTCTGAAAAAATTTTAGCTCCCAGAAGACAGTCTCCTCGTTTAAAGATCCCAGCTGGTACAGTTGGTATTGCAGGCAAACAGACTGGTGTGTACCCCATTGAAACACCTGGAGGTTGGCAGTTAATTGGAAAAACTCCTTTAAAACTTTTCCGTCCTCAAGATAATCCTCCAAGTCTTTTAAAAGCTGGAGATAAAATCCGTTTTATCCCGATCTCTTGTTCTGAATACAAAGAATTGGAGGACGTAAATAATGATTAAAATCATGAAGCCTGGCCTCCTTACTAGTGTTCAAGATCTTGGAAGATATAAATACCAAAAATATGGTGTCATTGTCAGCGGGGCAATGGACACACTTTCTCACCGAATAGCCAATCTTCTGGTAGGGAATCAAGAAAACGCAGCTACATTAGAAATTACTTTACTCGGGCCAGTTATTGAATTTGAAGAAGACACTCTCATCTCGATTTGCGGGGGCGATCTATCTCCTGCGATAAATGGCGAACCAATCCGATTATGGCGATCTATCTTCGTCAAAAAAGGAAGTCTCTTGAGTTTCGGCGCGTGTAAAAATGGCTGCCGCGCTTATTTAGCCGTTGCAGGGGGCTTTAAAATCTCCAATGTCATGGAGAGTAAATCCACTTATTTAAGAGCTGGAATTGGCGGTTTTAAAGGTCGTGCACTTAGATCTGGTGATCGATTAGACAGTGAGGAACCCAGTAACCTTTCTGACCAAATGATCAATCGCTTAAAAAATCAATTGGGTGAAACGAGCTTTATAGAAAATGATTGGACGGTAACGTCTGATTTAATTCCATCTCTGCAAAGCTCACCGACCATACGTGCTATAAAAGGAAGACAATATCACTTATTTACTGAGCAAAGCAAAGATCAATTCTTAACCGAATTATTTGAAGTAACTACACAATCAGACCGAATGGGCTACCGTTTAAAAGGACCTTTCCTTGAATTAGGCACACCAACTGAATTGTTATCTGAAGCCGTGAACTTTGGATCCATCCAGGTACCTCCTGAAGGAAACCCGATAGTCCTATTGGCGGATCGGCAAACAACTGGCGGTTATCCAAAAATTGCTCAAATTGCCTTTGCAGATATTCCGCTAATGGCTCAGCTAAAGCCAGGAGATTCACTTAGATTTGCATTAGTATCATATGAAGAGGCAGAACGCCTTTTTATAGAGAGAGAAATGAAGCTTCAACAACTAAAACAGGGGATTATCCTCAAATATTTATAGGAGGCAAGAATATGCACATTGTAGATTTAAATTGTGATATGGGAGAAAGTTTTGGTGCCTATAAAATGGGACGAGATGAAGAAATTTTGAATTATGTTACTTCAGCAAATATTGCATGTGGTTTTCATGCAGGTGACCCTGCCACTATGAGAACAACTGTAAAGCTTGCAATTAAAAAAAATGTTGGTATTGGCGTACATCCTGGTTTTCAAGATTTGACAGGCTTTGGCCGACGTAATATAGATGTTACACCACAAGAAGCATATGATCTGGTTGTTTATCAAATAGGGGCTTTGTATGGATTTGTAAAATCGGAGGGCGGCAAACTTCAGCATGTAAAGCCTCACGGAGCACTATTCAATATGGCTGCCAAAAGTGCCCCGCTTTCTGAAGCGATTGCAGAAGCAATCTACAAAGTGGACCCAGAGTTAATTCTATTCGGATTAGCTGGCAGCGAACTCGTAAAAGCGGGAGAAAAGATCGGTCTTCGCACAGCCAGTGAGGTGTTTTCAGACCGAACCTATCAAGAAGATGGCTCTTTAACTTCCAGACGCGAAGCCAATGCACTTATTAAAGATCACGAAACAGCCATCCATCAAGTGATTCGAATGGTTAAAGAAGGCAAAGTGACATCTGTACAAGGAAGTGATGTATCCATCAAAGCTGATACAGTCTGTATACATGGAGATGGACCACATGCTTTGGAATTTGCAAAGTACATTTCACAGGCATTAAAAGAAGCGGGAATTACCGTGGCAAAAATTGGTGAATTTAAATAGAAAGTTTTAAAAATAGGAGGGTTCTTATGACCAAAAACAAGAGCGTACTTCTTGGCGCTGCCTTTTTAATGGCTACTTCAGCTATAGGTCCAGGATTTTTAACACAAACCACCACTTTTACAGAAAAACTAGCAGCAAGCTTTGGATTTGTAATCCTAATGTCTATTATCATTGACATCGGTGCTCAATTAAATATTTGGAGAATTATTGCAGTTTCAGGAAAAAGGGCACAAGATATTGCAAATGATGTATTGCCCGGATTAGGAATTTTCCTGGCGGTATTGATTGTTGCTGGAGGATTAGCCTTCAACATTGGAAATATCGCAGGTGCTGGGTTAGGAACGAACGTTTTATTTGGAATCTCAGCAAAGATGGGTGCGCTCTTTAGCGGTATAGTAGCCATTGGCATTTTCCTTGTAAGAGAAGCTGGAAAAATGATGGACCGTTTCGCGCAAGTTATGGGATTTGTCATGATCGCATTAACGGTCTATGTAATGTTTACTTCTAACCCTCCATATGGAGAAGCGGTTGTAAAAACTTTTGCTCCTGCTCAAATTGATATCTTAGCGATTGTTACATTAGTAGGCGGTACAGTTGGCGGATACATAACTTTCGCTGGCGGACACCGTTTAATTGACGCTGGAATAAAAGGAAAAGAGGCGCTTCCTCAGGTTACTAAAAGCTCCGTTTCAGCAATTGGAATTGCTTCTATTATGAGGATTTTCCTATTTTTAGCTGCATTAGGTATCGTTGCACAAGGTTTAGCTCTTGATCCTGCGAATCCTCCTGCTTCTGTTTTCCGTCTTGCTGCTGGTGACATCGGTTATAAAATTTTCGGTGTTGTGATGTGGGCAGCTGCTGTTACATCAGTTGTTGGTGCGGCATATACTTCTGTTTCTTTTATCCGTACTCTAAGCAAAACGGTTGATAAATATCATAAATTCGTAATTGTATTTTTTATTGCTGTTTCTACACTCGTGTTTGTGTTGATTGGGCAACCCGTTAAGATTTTAATCCTGGTTGGTTCATTAAATGGTCTTATTTTACCAATTGCATTAGGAGTTATGCTAATCGCTGCATATAAAAAGAATATTGTTGGAGATTATAAGCATCCTTTATGGATGACCATTTTTGGGGCAATTGTTGTAGTTGCTATGGCCTTCATGGGTATTTATTCATTATTTAAAGGTATTCCACAATTATTTGCATAAAATGAGGTGGTTCTATGTTAGAGGCTGCTAAACTGACTCCCGATGCAGCTCGAGAGATGATCCGGAACAATCAATGGATAAAACCAACTTCAGGTGTTTCCAAGGGATATACTCAGGCTAATTTAGTGGTCCTCCCGAAAGAATTAGCCTTTGATTTTCTCTTATTTTGTCAGCGTAATCCAAAACCTTGTCCTGTTCTTGATGTTACGGAACCTGGTTCAGCTATTCCGACCTTAACAGCCCCTTCTGCTGACTTAAGAACCGATATTCCGAAGTATCGAGTCTATCGTAACGGGGTGCTTACAGAGGAAAGAACCGATATTCGTGATCTTTGGGACGATAATATGGTTGGATTTCTGCTCGGTTGCAGCTTCACCTTTGAAAGTGCATTGATTGAAAACGGAATACCAATCAGACACATAGAAGAAAATTGTAATGTTCCAATGTATAAGACCAATATTTCATGTCTGAAGGCTGGTCAATTTGAAGGACCTATGGTGGTTAGTATGCGGCCAGTCCCAGAAAAAGATGTAGTAAGAGCAGTCCAGGTAACGAGTCGTTTCCCTTCCGTTCATGGGGCGCCTGTTCATATTGGAGATCCGGCATCGATTGGCATTCAAAACATTGATCAGCCTGACTTTGGTGATTGTGTTTCGATTAAAGATGGAGAAGTTCCAGTGTTTTGGGCTTGCGGCGTTACCCCCCAGGCAGTTGCCATGCAAGTTAAACCTGAGATTATGATTACTCATGCACCCGGCCATATGTTTATAACAGATCTAAAAAATGAACAGATTGCTGTTTTGTAATGAGCCAGCGAATTCGGGCTGTCTAGTGATTCAGGATATATCAACGAATTCAGGCAGTTTATCAACAAATTCCAGGTTATATCAGCGAATCCGGGACGCTTATCAACGAATTCCAGGTTTTATCAGCGAATTCGGGACGTTTATCAACAAATTCTGGTTTAATCAACGAATCCAGGCTGTTTATCAACGAATTCCAGGTTATATCAGCGAATCTAGGCTGTTTATCAACGAATTCCTGGTTTTATCAGCGAATTCGGGACGCTTATCAACAAATTCTGATTTTATCAACGAATCCGGGCTGTTTATCAACGAATTCCAGGTTTTATCAGCCAAAAATAAAAGGGTCATCTATATCAAAGATGACCCTTTTACTCTTCATTCTATAGCAGTCGTTAAATCTCGTACCCATGGGCGCCCTTTTAAGGGTTCTAAAGTTAGAGTTGTTCCCTCTTTTGCCCGCATACTGCATAAATAACCTGCTTTCCCATCCACTAAAGCCATGCACTCCTTACAAGCATTAGCAGATCGGCAAGAATAACGAACAGCAAGGCTTGAATCCATATTTTCTCTTATCCAAAATAAAGCATCTAATAGGCTCATGCCTTCTTCAAAGAGTATTTCATAATGAACCATTGTACTCCCTTGATCTTCATCACCCCGAAGGACATTTAATTGAATCGTTGACATGCCTTTATCACCCTTTCTGTTCGTTATTTACAAGCTTTCTATTTTCCATTCAAGCTCTTCACTCATGGTAAATCGAGGGCTCAAAGGTTTTGAAAGCTGGTCTGGATAATCTAGTCTTACGTGAGCTCCTCTTGTTTCACAGCGATTTAGAGCACCTAATACGACTGCCTCACCAATGAATGTCATATTGTAAGCTTCAATTTTTTCTACCAAAGGAAGGGCATATTTGCTTTGTTTGGCAAGAGAAACACTTTTGCATTCCTCTCTAAGCTTACGAATCTTTACTAATGCTTCTTTTAATTTTTCTTCTGTCCGAAGAGGACCTGCTCCTTCCCACATGACTTTCTGAATTTTTTTTCTGAGTTGAAGCATAGAGGCTTCATCCTCTGCTACGTCTCTCGGATGCCAAAACTGCTGCAGCCTCTCCCATTCGCGGGAACTTTCCGTTTGTATAATCGAACTGTAGTCTTCTTTTTCACATTTTGCTGCCGTTTCACCTGAAATTCTTCCCGTCACGAGAGCCTCCGTAATGGCATTTCCGGACAAACGATTCGCTCCATGCATACCATGAATCAGTTCACCGCATGCTAACAAGCCGGGCACGGTTGTATTCATCTCTTTATCTACTTTGATTCCTCCAAGCATAAAGTGAGCCATTGGAGCGACTTCAACCAGATCCTTTGTTAAATCGACTCCTTGAGACAATAATATATCAATGACTGGTCCAAATCCTTCGCGAAGCTTCGCCTCCGGTACCATGCGAAAATCGAGATAGGCTCCTCCATGAGGAGTCCCCCGTCCTTCTTCCACTTCCTTAAAGATTGCATAACTCGTCATATCTCTTGTGGCTGTATATTTACCTGCTTTTTCCCCAGCATACTTATCCATAAATTCCTCTTCTAGCCCATTTAATAGGCGCCCGCCTAGTTTATATCGGAACGGATCCCACATGATTGGATCAATTCCTACTAACGGGGGATAAAGGTGAGCAATAGGAAAAAATTGAACCATCTCCATATCCCTTAATTCTGCGCCAGCTTGAGCAGCAAGTAAAAATCCATCTCCCGTCATATTGGCTGATGCACTATTTCTCTCATAAATCTCTGTTAAACCTCCTGTAGCAAGAACCACTTTAGAGGCTGATATACCGACCGGCTTTAACTCTTCTATTGAAAATCCAACCGCGCCAATGACTTGACCTTCCTTCTTTACCAGCCGTGTAATCATAACATTTTTTAGCCGCTGAATTTGTGTATCTTTCCAAATAGCCTTTCGTAAACCATTGGAAGTAGCTCCGCCTGTATTCAATATATCCACATAAACACAACGATTTCTGGAGTGTCCTGGAGATATGACTTGTGAACGTTTTCCATCTGGGGTTCTCGCCCATTTGACTCCATAGCCTTCCACTTCGAGAATTACTTCAGGTGCTCGTTTTACAATTGCTTCAACGATATCCGGTTCAGCTAACCCTCTGCTTCCTTCCATTGTGTCTTGAAAGTGTATGGATGGATCATCTTCTTCTGCTTCTCCTAATGCTACCGCAACAGTCATTTGCGCTAAAATGGTAGCTCCGCCACGTCCTATTAAACTTTTGTCTGCGAGAATGACGTTTACTCCTTTATCAGAGGCTGCACGAGCTGCCATCATCCCTCCTGCTCCGGAACCAATCACTAACACATCAGCTTTTAAAACATCTTCTGTTCTCATAGGAATCCCCCTGATTAAATTTATTGGTTTTATACATCAAAATGTTTTTTACTGATCTAATTTAAGCTTCGCTAGTGCATCTGCTAAAGCAGTGTTGATTGGCTCGTCTTGCTTGTTTTTCTTCATATATTTTTGAACTTCTTGTTTAGAAGCTTTTGAAGTTTGATTTTCTTTTCTCCGCTTTTGAAAGGCAGATACCTTTTCCCGATGACCGCATTTGCAGAAGAAGATTTGCCCTTCTCCTTCACCGCGAAGTTCAAGCCGTTTATAACAATTCGGGCATCTGGCATTCGTGATTTTAGAAATGTTTTTGCGGTGTCCGCAATCGCGATCCTGGCAAACAAGCATTTTTCCTTTTTTTCCATTGACCTCAAGCATCAATTTACCGCATTCGGGACAGCGTGTTCCTGTCATATTATCGTGCTTAAACCGTGCCTCGCTATTTTTAATTTCGGAAACAGCCTCTTTTGTATAAGCAACTATTTCTTTCATGAATACTTTTTTAGGCAGCTTCCCTTTTGCAATTAACTCGAGCTTTTGTTCCCACTCTGCAGTGAGAGCTGGAGACTTTAAATCCTCAGGTACAAGCTCTAACAGCTGTCTGCCCTTATTGGTTATAAAAATGTCTTTTCCTCTTTGTTCAATTAAAAAGCTATTAAATAACTTTTCAATGATATCCGCTCGAGTCGCAACCGTACCAAGCCCGCCTGTTTTCCCAATTGTCTGGATCAGATCCTTCCTCTCTCCGGTCATATATCGTACCGGGTTCTCCATTGCAGATAGAAGGGTCGCTTCGTTAAAAGGTTTCGGCGGCTGTGTTTCACCGGATGTCTGGTTCCACCGTATTACATGTAATAGCTCTCCCTTGTCTATAACAGGGATTGTTTGTACAGCTTCCGTCTCGTCTGTTTGATCTTCATCATGCTGTTCAAAAACTTCCTTCCAGCCTAGGGACAAAACTCTTTTCCCTTTTGCTGTAAAAATTTCACCCTCAGCCCTTGCTTCAACAACTGTTTGCTCATATTCAAATGGAGGCAATAATACGGACAGGAACCGTTTCACAACTAAATCATATATTTTTCTCTCTTTTTCACTTAGTGCCCTCATATTAGCTGGCTGTTCTGTCGGGATAATCGCATGATGGTCGGTTACCTTGCTATTATCAACAAATGACTTATTTGTTTTAATTGGACTTTTCATAATTTTTGCAGCTACCCCAGCATACGGCTGTACTCTGCAGGCTTCTACCCGTTCTTTTAACGTATCTACGATGTCAGCTGAAAGATATCTCGAATCAGTTCTTGGATATGTCACCACTTTATGCTGTTCATAAAGCTTTTGCATAATAGATAGCGTTTCCTTTGCAGAAAATCCAAAGATTTTGTGTGCATCTCTTTGTAATTCTGTTAAATCATAAAGTTGTGGTGCATAACTTTTTTTAAGAGTCCGATGAATATTCTCTACTACTAATTTATTATGATTTAGCTTTAAAAGCAGGTTTTGGATTCTTTCCTTTTGAAACGTTTTATGATCTTTTGTTTTGGGATCCTGCCAATAAAAAACTAACGAACCGGTTTCAGCTTGAATACCGTAATACGTTTTAGGTTTGAAGTTTTTGATTTCATCTTCCCTTGCCGCAATCATCGCAAGTGTAGGAGTTTGCACCCGCCCGCAAGAGAGCTGGGCATTGTACTTTGTCGTCAATGCTCTAGTGGCATTAATGCCGACATACCAATCTGCCTCAGAACGCGCAACGGCTGAGGCATATAAGTCCTCAAAATCCTTTCCGCTCCGCAAACGTGAAAAGCCCTCTTTAATTGCTTTGTCCGTTACAGATGATATCCAAAGTCGTTTTATTGGTTTATATACCTTTGCTTTTTCAATAATCCACCGGGCCACAAGCTCCCCTTCACGCCCAGCATCTGTTGCAATGATAATTTCGCTGACATCACTGCGGCTTAATAGTTGTTTAACTGTATTAAATTGTTTTCCCGTTTGCTTAATCACCACTAATTTTAATGGAGACGGAAGCATCGGCAAGTCCTCTATTCGCCATGATTTGTATTTCTGATCATAAACCTCTGGGTCCGCTAATGTGACAAGATGTCCAAGTGCCCAAGTCACAATATATCCGGAACCTTCAAAGTAGCCATTTCCTTTTTTCTGGCATGCAAGCACTCTTGCTATATCTCTGCCAACAGATGGTTTTTCTGCTAATACTAATTTTTTTGACATTAGAACAACTCCTATTAAAACAATCCTTATTTATCGGACATGTATCATTTTATTTTATCATAAAGGGAAAAGGGATGACTAAAATGATGATAGAAACTGCATTTACACGATTCCCCCTTTTTTTTAAAATCTATCGCGAAATTTGTTGCATAAAAATTCTGACTTATATGACACAAATAATAGATTTTCCTTTATAATCATTTTATTAGAGTGGCGAAATAAATTTCTAGAGATTCCATTTGATAGATTTCAATAAAACTTGATATTCGGGCCACTCAAGAAAGGAGATTTGATGATGATGCAAAAAACCGTAAAAAAACGACTGACACGTGCTGAAGTACCTGTCGAGCAAACTTGGAAATTAGAAGATTTATTTGAAACCGTTGAAGAATGGGAGGCTGCTTTAAGAGAGATTGAAGAGTTACTTCCTACGGTTACTCAATATAAGGGCAGACTTGGAGAGGGATCTCAAGTTCTGCTAGAATGTTTAGAAGCGCAAGCCAATGTAACCGAAAAGGGAATTTTGGTTGGTACTTATGCTAGCCTTCGCTCATCGGAGGATGGATCCAATCCAGATAACCAGGCGATTTCCGGGAAGGTTGCATCGGCCTTTGCCAGATTAAATGCTTCCCTATCCTTTGTTGATACAGAAATACTCTCGCTTCCAGATGGAACGGTTGAACAATACTTAAACGAAAACGAAGCACTAGAGCCATTTCGTAAGAATTTAGAAGATTTAGCGAAGCGAAAGCAGCATACACTCTCCCCTGAAACCGAGGAAGCTCTTGCTAGTTTAAGTGAAGTTCATCAGGCACCTTATATGATTTACCAGCGAAGTAAATTAGCTGATATGGTGTTTGACTCATTTGAAACCCCTGATGGAGATGAGCTGCCAAACTCATTTGCCCTTTATGAAGATGAATATGAGCAATCCCCTAGTACGGAAACCCGGAGAAAAGCATATGCATCCTTTGTGAAGACTTTAAAACAATACCAGAATACCTTTGCTGCTACCTATTCGACTGAGGTTAAGAAACAAGTAGCTATGGCAAAACTCCGAAAGTATGATTCGGTAACGCAAATGCTGCTTCAGCCGCAAAAAGTGACGGAAGAAATGTATCATAATCAATTAGATGTGATTCAACAAGAGCTTGCTCCGCATATGCGCAGGTTCGCGCAATTAAAAAAACGGGTGCTTGGATTAGATACCCTGAAATTCTGTGATTTGAAAGCTCCACTCGATCCAGATTTCAACCCTCAAACTACTTATGAAGAAGCTTCCAATATAATCTTAGAAGCGTTGCAAGTAATGGGACCTGAATATAGTCAAATCATGAAAACAGCTTTAACTGAACGTTGGGTAGATTTAGCAGATAACGTGGGTAAATCGACAGGAGCATTTTGTTCAAGTCCTTATGGATCCCACCCATTTATTTTAATTACCTGGACTAATAACATGCGGAGTACCTTTGTACTAGCACATGAACTTGGACATGCAGGCCACTTCTATCTGGCTAACAAAAATCAGCGCAGCTTCAATACTCGTCCATCTACCTATTTTGTTGAAGCTCCATCTACGATGAATGAAATGCTTCTAGCTGATCACATCTTATCAAAAACAACGGATAAAAGAATGAGACGCTGGGTTATCCTTCAGCTATTAGGAACCTATTATCATAACTTTGTAACTCACCTTCTAGAGGGAGAATATCAAAGAAGAGTCTATTCATTAGCTGAAAAAGGGGTTCCGTTAACAGCGAAGACGCTTTCCGAACAAAAAGGCGAGGCTCTTTCTAATTTCTGGGGAGATACGGTTGAAATTGATGAAGGCGCAAAATTAACCTGGATGCGACAGCCACATTACTATATGGGTCTTTATCCATATACCTATTCTGCTGGTTTGACAGTATCAACTGCCGTTTCGCAACTCTTTAGAGAAGAAGGACAACCTGCCATTGACCGCTGGTTAGAGGTTTTAAAAGCAGGCGGAACAAAAACTCCGCTCGAATTAATCCAATATGCAGGCGTCGATATGTCAACACCAGAACCAATCCGTAAGGCCGTTGCATACGTAGGATCACTCGTTGATGAACTGGAAAGAAGCTACGAAGACTAATATAAGGTAAGGATGGCTGCAAGATCGGGCCATCCTTTTTACTTTCTATAGAATAATTTTACATATTTCAGATGAAAGTGGAAAATATACAACAAGAGAATTAGCATTTTCCTTTAGAAAGGATGGAACTTATGGAGGACTTAACTCTTTTTATAAAAGAAGCGACAAGTGAAGAACCTATTCAAAAATTAGAAACCATTTTAATGGGATTAGATGGTGTTGAACGGGCTCTTGTGGACATCGAGGACGGAGAAGTTAAAATCACCTATGATTCCAGCCGTATTGACCAAGAACAGATTGTAAATAGGATAAAGCAATATGGACTTCATCCTGCTCAGTAATGAACGGCGTCAGAGAATATCGTTTTGTTACTTATTTCTCATGACCATTTACTTACATAAATATAAAGACTTTTCCGCCTTCAATAAGGTATTAAATGTCATTTTTTATAAATTATGGAGGATATTTGACTAGTTTTGTCGAATTGTACCTTTAAATCCATTTTTTAAGGAGGGGTACAATTGACTAGAGTTGTGATAACTGGTCTAGGGACTATTTCACCAATAGGAAATTCCCTAGCTGAAACATGGGAATCAGCCATTAATGGAAAATCAGGAATTGGTCCGCTCACCAGGTTTGATTGTGAACATTTCTCAGCCAAGACGGCCGCTGAGGTTAAAAATTTTCAATTAAGTGATTACATGAAGGTGAATGAGAGACATCGAATGGATCGTTTTGCTTCCTATGCCATTGCTTCATCGATTATGGCTCTAGAAGATGCCCGAATTCAGATAGGCAAAGATGTGGAGGCTGAACGCATCGGGGTTTGGTTTGGAACGGCTATTGGCGGGATTGAAAGCTTTGAGGAAAGTCATAGAAATCTCCTTGAGGGCGGATATACGAACCTTTATCCTTTTGCTACGACAACGGTCATAAGTAATATGGCTTCCAGTCAGGTTTCTATAGCGGTTGGAGCTAGAGGAATTAATAATTGTACGGTTTTGTCCTGTGCTTCTGGAGCGAATGCCATAGGAGAATCTTTCAGAGCAATCCAGCGTGGAGAAGCAGACATCATGATTGCTGGCGGTTCCGAAGCGTCTATCACCCCATTAGGTATTGGTGCTTTCTGTGCAATGGAAGCAATCTCAACAAATCCAGATCCGAAAAAAGCGTGCAGACCCTTTGATAGAGATCGGGATGGACTGGTTATGGGTGAAGGAGCAGGAGCCATTATTCTTGAATCCTATGAATCTGCGGTTAGGCGACATGCACATGTATATGGAGAAATCATCAGCTATGCAACAGTTGGAGATGCCTATCATATTACAAGTCCCGCCCCAGGTGGTGAAGGAGGGGTAAGAGCTATGCAGCTGGCTGTTCAGTATGCACAGCTTGAAAAAGAAGAGATTGATTATATTAATGCGCATGGAACTAGTACGGTTTATAATGACAAATCTGAAACAGCAGCTATTAAGACTTTCTTTAAAGAGATGGCCTATCAAATTCCGATAAGTTCAACCAAATCAATGACTGGTCACATGATGGGTGCAGCCGGAGCTATTGAAGCAATTTTTTCTTTGATGGCCATAAATACCGGGACGATTCCTCCAACAATTAACCTTGAACATCCTGATCCTGAATGTGACCTAGACTATGTACCGAATCACGCGAGGAAAAAAAGAGTACATACTGTGTTAAGTAATGCGTTTGGCTTTGGGGGTCATAATACCACTTTAATATTCCGGTCTGTCAAAGACTAAGGGGAAATTTTTAATCCCCTTTCCAAACCTATCCTTTAAAATTAGTTTACATAATAAGTTTATGGTAAAAAACTATTGAAAATATCCATTGATGAAGGAAATAGGCAAAATAAAAACTAAGGCTACAGCTACCTTAGTTTAAAGGCAGGAGTTGGGAGCGATGCGGATCCTTAAGAGGATGCGGAGTGTTTATCGATTTTTTCAGCTTGATACCGCATTTTAACCTGTTGTATGATTTCATCTATTTCTCCCTTAATTAGTAGTGCTTCTTTTTTTGAGTTGGCTCTTAATAGCTCAAGCTGGAGGTTTCTGATTTTATTATATTCTTCTTCTGTCATATATTCTTTTAATCTTACCACAGAGTTTCCCTCCATTCTGTCAAATTACGAATGGACCTGACTTTGTGTTTCAACGGTTAGCTCTGCGTTTAGTTCAATCTCTACTTGAAAAAAAAGCTGATTAAGGACGTCACTTAATTTGGCTTCTTCCAGTTTGGCAATTAACGTATCGCCACCGTAACCAGCTAATACCGACGTGAAAATTAATTGTTCTACTGTAGTGGGGTCGGTTAGGGTAACAATGGCAATCGCCGCCACTCCTCCAAAAACAAGATCTAACAAGAAACCATACTCAAATACTCTCTTTTTGTTGTAAGGCTTAATGATTTTTCCATTTCTTTTAGCATGCGTCAGCAATCCCATTAAACTTCCGATCAAGAATCCATACAACAACGACATAAAACCACCCCTCATTTTAATTTAAAAGACACGAATACCTGCGGGTTACTGTTTTGCACAAAACTCTGTGGCACATCCATTCTGTTCACACACAGTCAGAAATAGACCTTACCGACAGCACGTCACAACACATAACAGCTTTCCTTCGTATTCTTAATTCATGTTGTCTTTTTCCGAGGCTAAGAGGGGATTTAACAATAATTCCTTTATTTATTCATCGACATCCCTCCTTTCAAGGATAAAAAATAATTCCTTATTATATTTATATAGCTTGTTTTTACAAAGATTCCCTATTCAATTGATTTTTTCCTTGTGCCAAATTACTTATTTTTTATAAAGAACTGTTTAGACTATCTTTCCATTACAAGAAAGTTACACTATTTTACTATAATCCAGATGACTGTTATCGAAAATAAATGGTTCAAATTCATGATTTTTCTCTAGCTTCCTGCAAATTGACTGGTAATAATCGGTTTAATCTCCTGATGAGCCAAATCAAATTCTAATTCCTCTAAATGACTGATAAGCCTTTTATAATAGGCGGAACTTACCTTTCCTTTCGAACCTCTCAAGATTTCTTTAGCATAATGAACAGGAGGAGCTATTTCCGCTTTTTTATGAACCACTGTAAAAGTTAAGCAAGAGTGATAAAGTTGGTCCCCAACTTGAATATCCACAAATGTTGGACGGTACGATTGAGTATACACACCCTCACGTTTAAATAAATAAACAACCGCATCTTGCGGACAATCGTAAAGAATCCCCTCTAAACTATCGTTAGCCTCAATAATATCGGCTCTTCCCCCATCATCTACCTGAAATGCATATTTCATTGAATATCCGTGAAGAATTCCTGCCCCCACTTCCTTTTGAAAATAGCGATCAGCCTTTGCCTGTTTAAATCGTTCCTGGTCCATACAAGACCCATAGGCAAAATAATAAACCTTGCCAGGCTTCTCTTTTAAAAACTGATAGACCCTCCAGTCACCAAGCTCTATTTTAGTTTTTAATGAGCATTGGTTCCCTGCGATATAAGTGATCCCTTTTATGGCTCCCTGATCTGTGTAGATATCTATTTCAACTCGATCATAAAGATTTTCATCTCTGTCAGCCTTGTAGTCTTCTAATTGATCAATGTTTGCTAATGCCTCATCATCCACTTCATAAACTTCACCATATACATACTCTTTCTCATTGTCTATTACTAACGCGGGATATCCATCACCCGTGTCGAATAGACTCCCTCTAACCCATGACTGATTGGCCAGGCACTTACTATTTTGAAGGTACTCATGATTAGCTTCATACTTCCGTAATGTCCCATATACAAAGAGATAAGCTCCCATTAGTTTAATCCCCCATTTTCTTTTAAAATATAATAAAAAAGCTGCCACAAAGCCTAATGGCAACTTTTCATATAGCAAAGGTCCTACACTTCTTCAAAATAATCTTTATAGAAGCCGCCTACCTGTCCTGTATCATCTACCACAAAATAAAATTCTTCGGTTTCATTTTTTACTTCATATGTTTTTCCAGGTGTTAACACATTTTCAACCATGTATTTTTTAGCGTCTGTATGTACACATTTTACTTGTTTAATCGTTGGTTTGTTGGCCCATGATAGATGCTGCATGTTAATCCTCCTAAATAACAATCTTACTAATAGTATAATGGAAAGACCCTCTATTCCTCAACTTATTGTAAAAGTATTGATATGGACTTCGTTTATATTAGTGAAAAATCATCTAGTCCTTCAGAGGGTCAGATTTTGTCAAAAAATTGGAACTGAGTACCATTTTATAGGGACTCAGCTCTCAATTAGGAGCTTTTCTTACATTTACTCAAATTGTTTTCGGGTCTACAGAGGGATTTCAGGTCATTATTACCTTTTATCTGGAACTTGAGTGCCGTTTTTCTAAACTCATTACCTATTTTTCGGAACTCTTGCCTCTTATTCCGGGCACATCATCATCTGTTATCGTTCCCCGTCAACTTTATCAGCTCCAAATTTTAGATAACATTGAGGTATACTTTTCAAAAAAGCTATCTTTCTTATAGCATCTATCCCTGTATATTTTATTAATTGCTTCTGCATACTGGTTATATAAATACAAATGAACATAGTCGCTATGATACATTTATTCATCTCTCCCCTTTGTTTACTACCCTCATTGTAAGGCTCTTATAAAAATGTCTCATCGGCTAACCGATTGAATTCAATTCCTTCCTCAGGCAGAAAAACCGTACATCTTCAGGCGGAGAGATTGGTAAAAGAAAAACCCCTTTAGTAACCAAGTTACCAAGGGGTTTTTTCTTTTGATTAACCTAGAAGCAATTGCTCTGGATCTTCTAGCAGCTGTTTAACTTTTACAAGGAAGCTTACCGCTTCTTTTCCATCAACGATTCTGTGGTCATAGGATAGGGCAATGTACATCATTGGACGGATTTCAATTCTATCCTCAATCGCAACTGGTCTATTTTGAATCGCATGCATTCCAAGAATACCAACCTGTGGAGCATTTAAGATCGGTGTTGAAAGAAGGGAACCAAATGTTCCTCCGTTTGTAATTGTGAAAGTACCGCCTTGAAGTTCAGCAAGGCCCAGTTTTTTCTCACGTGCTTTTTTAGCTAGATCTGCGATGTCTCTTTCAATCTCCGCAAAAGACTTACGGTCTGTATCGCGAACAACCGGTACGATTAAACCTTCATCAGTTGAGACAGCAATACCGATATCATAGAAGTTTTTCTTGATAATTTCATCGCCATCAATTTCCGCATTTAATAATGGGAATTTCTTAAGTGCAACCGTCACAGCTTTTGTAAAGAATGACATGAAGCCTAATTTAACATCATGTTCAGCCTGGAATTGATCTTTACGACGCTTTCTTACTTCCATAACTGCAGTCATATCAACTTCGTTAAAAGTAGTTAACATCGCTGCTGTATGCTGAACATCTACCAGACGTTTCGCAATCGTTTGACGGCGGCGAGACATTTTGATTCTTTCAACTGGCTTGGCATCCAACACATCTACAGCAGGCACGGCAGCAGCTGCAGGCTTACCTGGAACCGGAGCCGGCTGATTTTGATAAGAATCCACATCTTGTTTTCTTACTCTTCCTAGCGGATCAACTGTAGGAACTTGGCTTAAATCAATCCCTTTCTCACGAGCTAGCTTACGTGCAGCCGGTGAAGCAATTGGGCGATTGTTCGCTGTAGTTTCCGTTGCTGCCGCTGGAACTGGTTGTTTTACCGCTTCTTTTGGCTGTTCTTTAGGTTCCGCGGCAACAGGCACTTCTGCAGCTGGAGCCCCGGCTGCAGGAGAAGCAGCATTATCTACAATAGCAATAACCTCTCCTACTAATACAGTATCGCCTTCTTCTTTAAGCTGTTCTTTTAGCACACCTGCTTCTTCGGAGATAATTTCAACGTTAACTTTATCTGTTTCAAGTTCAACGATATATTCTCCTTTTTCCACATATTCACCTGGTTTTTTAAGCCACTGAGCAATTGTACCTTCTGTAATAGATTCGGCAAGCTCTGGCACTTTTACTTCTGCCACTCTTATGTCCCCCTTATATGATTAGCGTGTGATTCCTTCAGTAATGATACGAGCTTGTTCTTTCTTATGAACAATCGGATCTCCTTCAGCCGTACTAGATCTTCTGCGGCGTCCAACATATTTTACTTCTGCTCCTTTTGGAGCCAATTCCTTAATACGAGGTTCTACAAAGCTCCAAGCCCCCATATTTTTAGGTTCTTCCTGAATCCAAACAATTTCTTTCAGGTTCTTATAAGTTGAAATGAGTGTTCTCATGTCAGACATAGGGAATGGGTATATTTCTTCTAATCTTGCTACATGAAGCCAGCTAAAGTCAGCATCTTTCTTACTCATTTCTTCTTCAACATCAATCATAACTTTACCTGATCCGATAAGAAGACGTTCAACTTTGTCTGGGTTTTCCCCGGAACCAGGCTGATTCACTATCGGCTGGAATTGACCTTCACTTAAGTCAGCTGATGCTGCTGAAGCTAAAGGATGTCTTAATAAACTCTTTGGTGACATTAAAACTAATGGACGAATTTCTTCTTTTTGCAGCATTAAGGCTTGACGTCTTAAAATATGAAAATATTGTGCAGCATTCGAAAGATTGGCTACCGTCCAGTTATTTTCAGCTGCCAATTGTAAGAAACGTTCTAAGCGGGCACTGGAGTGTTCTGGACCCTGTCCTTCATATCCATGAGGCAAGAGCATCACTAACCCCGATTTTTGACCCCACTTTGCACGCCCGGCTGCAATGAATTGATCAAACATGACTTGAGCCGTGTTAGCAAAATCTCCAAATTGAGCTTCCCAAAGTACAAGTGTTTCTGGAGCATAAACGTTATAGCCATATTCAAATCCTAATACACCTGCTTCAGATAGCGGGCTATTATGAATTGCGAAGCTTGCTTTTCCGTTTGGCAAGTTATGCAATGGCGAGAATACTTCACCAGTCTCGCTATCATGTAATACAAGGTGACGATGAGCAAACGTTCCTCTTTCAGAGTCTTGCCCTGTAAGACGAATTGGCGTCCCCTCAGAAATGATACTTGCAAAGGCAAGTGCTTCTGCATGAGCCCAGTCAATTTTTCCTTCTGCAAAGGCTTTTGAACGACGTTTTAAGATTTTTTCAAGTTTATTAAACACTTTGAATCCTGCTGGCCATTTTAAAAGGTCTTCATTTAAAGCAGTCAGTGTTTTTTCATCTACCGATGTCTTGATCTTTGGAAACCCTTTTTCAACGATCTCTGGAGGTCTCATTTCCGTATCAAAATCTTCACTGCTTTTTGGAACTTTTTCATAGGCCGCTTTTAACTTAGATTCGATTGATTGTTCAATCTCTTTTAATTCGCTGTCATTTACGATTCCTTTTTGTTTTAATGTTTCAAAATAAAGGTTTTTAATCGTAGGGCGATTATGAATAATCTTATACATCAATGGATTTGTGGCAACAGGTTCATCCATTTCGTTGTGTCCATAGCGGCGATATCCTATTAAATCGATTAAGAAATCCTTTTGGAATGTCTTACGATATAGGGTTGCAAAATGAGCAGCAGCTAACACAGCTTCGGGATCATCTGCATTTACGTGTACAATTGGAATTTCGTAACCTTTCGCTAAGTCACTCGCATACTTAGTAGAACGTGAATCTTCGCTTTCGGTTGTAAACCCAATCATATTGTTTGCAATAATATGAATGGTACCGCCTGTATGATATCCTCTTAATTTACTGAGGTTTAGTGTTTCGGCATTGATTCCTTGTCCCGGAAATGCTGCATCTCCATGAATCAATATCGCAAAGGAAGAGGTTGTATCCTGATCAGGGAAACCGGCTTTATTCCGTTTTTCTTGTGCCGCACGAGTATACCCAACCACAATCGGATTAACAAATTCGAGGTGACTTGGGTTATTCGCTAAAGTAATTCGGGCTTTTTGGACATTATCACTCTTAATTTGGCGATCTAATCCTAAATGGTATTTTACGTCACCTGTCCAACCGTAATTGATTCCAATGGAACCTTCAGATGGAACAAGGTCTTTGTTAGGAGCATGCTGGAATTCAGCAAAAATCATTTCATACGGCTTCCCTAACACATGTGCCAATACATTCAGACGGCCGCGGTGTGCCATACCGATATTGACATTAGAAGCACCGCTTTGCACCGATTCTGATATAATTTCATCTAGAAGAGGAACAAGTGTATCTACCCCTTCAATACTAAAACGTTTTTGCCCGACAAATGTGCGGTGTAAAAAGCTTTCAAAGCCTTCTACTTCGGCTAGACGCTTCAACATCTCTTTTTGTTTCTCAGGAGTAATGGCTGGGAAATAGTCTTCAGATTCGACCATGTTTCTAAGCCAGTTTTTCTCCTCTTGATCATGTACATGATGCAATTCAAATGCTAATGATCTCGTATACACCCGCTTTAGATGTTCAATCGCATCCAAAGCATTTTTTACAGCCTTGGGAGGATTTTGTATAATGAACGTACTTGGCAAACCGCGAAGATCTTCTTCTGTTAGCCCATATTCTCCAAGCTCCATTCTGGATGTATCTTTTTCTTGATTTTGAAGCGGATTAATGTCAGCAGCTAAGTGTCCGTAGGAACGGATATTTTCTGCTAGTTTAACTGCCTGAACAGCTTTTAGGAGCTGATCTGGTGATACCCCCTGTGTAAAACTGGTTTGGAAGCTTACGTTGGTTTCTGAAGGATCCCCGTCTGTAATAACAGGTGCCCCCCATTCCTTAAATAAGGCAACCAATTCTGGGTCGACATCATCTGGATTTTGTAAATATGATTCATAGGCTTCCATAATATAGCCTAGGTTCGGACCGTGAAATTTTTCCCACGGACTGATAAGGCGTCCAGCACCTTTACTCATGATTAATGAACCCTCCAAGTAGTATTCTGCCATACCATTCCCACGATTTTATTTTTCTAAACTTTTTGAACGGTATGTGAAAAAATTATTGTAATGTAAGATAAACGCTTTCACATTGTTATTTTATCACTGTAAAGCGTTATCTACAAAGGAAAAAAAACACTTCCAAATAGTAAGACTTTTCAAAAGATTCTATCTTACTCACGGTTGAAAAATACAAGAAAATACAGCTGTAAATTTTTTTGAGAAAATATTTCTAATCGTTTTCTTCAACCGATACAATCTTACTACTAATGGGGCAAAATGCCAATAGTTTCTTATTAATAAATCCAACTAATTTCATAAACTATCATGCAGTATTTCCTTTTTTGAAGGACATTAAAAGAACACCTACGAAGGTGCTCTTTTTAGCGTATGTGTAATTCTGTTTTTGATACAATTTTTTCAATAGCCAGAGCAGCCTCATTAATATGGTCTGAGTCCACTGTATATACCCTTCCAGTCTCCATATCATAATCCTTTTGTTTGTGAAGATACTTAGGGTCATAGTAATGTTCCAGCAGCAATGAAACAAACTGGTGGTAGTCTTTTTTCTGCCAGGAATCTTTCATATCCTTGCATATTGATTGTCCCCGCATGTATTTCCACAGCCTTACTAGTATCTCCTCTACAGCAGCCTTAAACCATTCCTCCTGTTCATAGGGAACAATATATTCATTTATAATTCTTTTTACCCTATTCTCAAAAGAACAATTAATGATAATGGGAATTCCTGTTTTTTTAACTTGCAATAATCGTTCGGGTAACACAGAATTTCCTATTCTTTTACTCTCGGCTTCCATAATAAAATAGGAGTGCGACTGAATCTCGATCAATGTTTCATAAAGGTAAGCATCAAACATTCTTTGCGAATTGACTTCTAAGCCTATATGACCAAAGAGAGATCCTCTATGGCCTGCGAGCTCTTCAAGATCCACCACAGGCAAGCCTTTTTCTTTAAGGCACTTCAGGATCTCGGTTTTCCCCGTGCCCGTTAATCCATGCAAAACAAAAGCTTTCTCAGGAATCAGCTGCTCAAGGGTCCCTGAAATATACGTTCTGTATTCTTTATAGCCTCCCACTAATCTTGAAACAGACAAACCTGATAACTCACAAAATTGTGCAACCGATCTTGATCTTAACCCACCGCGAAAGCAATATATTAAAGGGATTTTCCCCTTTTCTGCTACCCGTTTAATTTGATTCAAAAGGTCTGGTATTTTAGGGGAAACAATCTCCATGCCTAGCCATTGAGCCTGCTGCTTTCCTTGCAGTTTATAGGTGGTTCCAACCTTAGCTCTTTCCTCATTCGTGAATAAAGGAACATTGATTGCATCCGGGATGTGCCCTTCTTTATACTCTTGCGGGGAGCGAACGTCAATAAGAATATAGTTTTGTTTATCCTTTATATAATGCTGCAGTGTACAATCCATCCTCTAACACTCTCTCCCATTTCACAAAGTAATTTCGAACAATCGTTTGACATTATAATAAATGATTTTGCAATAAATGAACATAAAGTCGATTCTCACATTACTTTTTTTTCAGCTATTAAGAGACGAAGCTGTCATTATTTCTTTTTTGCCAGCCCATCTATACTCCTATACATTCAAAGGCAGTACCTTTTTTTAGGTACTGCCATTTTGCTATTGCCTAATCTTTTGACTCGCTTTCATTAGCGAAATTAATTCATCCTGATTTCCTTCTTGTAATAGATCAATAACTTTGCTTCCTACCACAACCCCGTCACAATATTGAGTTGTGTCTCTTACATGTTCGGGTGTCGAAATACCAAATCCGGCAAGCACAGGGAGCGAACTGACTTTTTTAACCGACTCCAAATATTGATGCAGCCTCGATTGAAGAGACTTCCTTGCACCTGTTATCCCTGCTACCGTTACAGCGTAAACAAATCCGTCCGACTGGTTTACTATTCTTTTTATTCTTTCAATTGGGCTGGTAACGCTAACCAATTGAATCAAGGCGATTCCGGCACGCTTTAACTGTGGCGCTATGATATCTTCTTCTTCGATTGGAACATCGGGAATTATGAATCCATCTACCCCTGCTTCTGATGCTTCCTTAACGAGCCGCTCAATCCCAAATTGCAGCAATGGATTGATATAAGTCATCAGGACTATAGGAACATGAATATGATTTCTGATCGATTTTAATTGATTCAGTATCTTTTCTAACGTTGCCCCGCCTGATCGTGCACGAATACCGGCAGCCTGGATTGTCGGTCCGTCAGCAACAGGATCTGAAAATGGAACGCCAAGCTCGATAAGCGTCGCTCCATTGTCTTGCAAAAATAAAAGCTTTTTTTCTAACATATTTAATCCGCCGTCTCCGGCCATTATATACGGTACAAATGCTTTATCCCCTTGACTTAATACGTTCTGTAAGGCAGCTTCTATGCGTTCTTTACCCATTTGCCCGGCCCCCTAAAAAGGATTTCACTTGTTCTACATCTTTATCACCGCGTCCTGAGAGACAGATTACTAAAGACTGGTCGGGATCCATCACTTTTGCAAGCTTAACTGCGTAGGCAACAGCATGTGAGCTTTCTAAGGCTGGAATAATCCCTTCTGTTTTGGAAAGAAGCTGAAACCCTTCCAAAGCTTCCTCATCCGTAATGGAATGATATTGGACTCTTCCGGCCTCATGCAGATAGCTATGTTCTGGACCAACTCCAGGATAATCCAATCCCGCTGAAATCGAATGAGCTTCTTGAATCTGCCCGTCTTCATTTTGCAGGAGATACATCATCGAACCATGTAGAACTCCAACTTTTCCTTCAGTCAATGATGCGGCATGGAGACCGGTTTCAATCCCCGAACCAGCGGCTTCAATTCCATATAGCTTTACATTCTCTTCCTCAATAAACGGATAAAACATACCAATCGCGTTGCTTCCTCCGCCAATGCAGGCAACAATCGCATCAGGGAGCTTCCCTTCTTTACGTAATATCTGTTCTTTTGTCTCTTTTCCTATTACACTTTGAAAATCACGAACGATTTTAGGAAATGGATGAGGCCCTAAAACAGAACCAATAATATAATGGGTATCTTCCACATTTGTCACCCAATATCGCAATGCTTCATTCACCGCATCTTTTAGTGTTCCGCTCCCTTGCTCTACGCTTACCACTTTCGCACCGAGAAGCTCCATTCTAAATACGTTCAGCCTTTGTCTGCGAACATCTTCAGACCCCATAAACACGACACATTCTAAGTTTAAAAGGGCACAAACCGTTGCCGTGGCAACACCATGCTGTCCCGCTCCTGTTTCTGCAACAATCTTTCTTTTCCCCATCCTGACTGCCAGTAATGCCTGACCAATTGTGTTGTTAATTTTATGGGCACCCGTATGGTTTAAATCTTCCCGTTTTAAATAAATCTTTGCACCCGCGACTTGCTTCGTTAAGTGTTCAGCAAAATAAAGGGGAGTTTCCCGTCCGACATACTGTTTTAAATAGTAATCAAGCTCTTTTTGAAAGTCCGGATCTTCCTGTGCCGCCTTATAAGCATCCTCTAATTCAAGGACTGCCTGCATCAGAGTTTCTGGAATATAGCGTCCCCCAAATTTTCCAAAATGACCTGTCTGGTTTGGTAATGTATATGGTTTCATTCTACTGCCTCCTCTGTCTGTTTTACTTTTTCTATGAATCTTTTTATTTTATTTAAATCTTTCTTCCCGTCCGTTTCGACACCACTTGAGACATCGACCATAAAAGGGGTTACCTTATCAAGCAAACTTTGCACATTATGTTCATTGAGTCCGCCCGCAATAATGATTTTTTGTGGGAAATCGGACCTTTTGAGAAGATTCCAATCAAATGAAGTCCCATTCCCGCCCCGATATTTACCTTTAGGACTATCGAGTAGCACATATTCCGCCGGATAGGATTTCGCCCTTTCTAAATCTTCCTGGCTGCTGATGCCAAATGCCTTAATAATAGGATAAGACAAGCTGGTCGCAAACTCTTCACTTTCATCTCCATGCAATTGTATAAGGTCGAGCCTGCACAGTTGCGCGATTTCCTCAATATTCTCTTTCGTTTCGTTGACAAATACTCCGACTTTTTGAACACTTGCAGGAACAGCTTTCGTTATATCTGCAACTGTGTAGGGATCAACTTTTCTTTTACTTTTGGCAAAAACAAAGCCAATTGCATCTGCGCCGTTAGAAACAGCAGCGTAAACGGCCTGTTCATCCGATAATCCGCAAATTTTTACTTTCATCTCATTCACCCTTTTAATACCGGAACTTTAAAGTCCATAATCGTATCTTTCACTGATTTGCTAGTCATAAATGCCTCTCCGACTAAAATCGCATGAGCCCCTGCGTCCCGAACACGGATTACATCTTCTTTTGTATGAATCCCGCTTTCCGCAATAAAAAACTTTCCTTCTCTTCGAATCACAGGTCCTAACTTTTCTGATGTCGATAAGTCAATATTAAATGTCTTCAAATCTCGGTTGTTGACCCCAATAATAGAGGCATCGATTTCTAATGCTCTCTCTAGCTCTTCTTCATTATGTACCTCAACAATCGCATCAAGGCTCAACGAAGAGGCATAACGAAAGAGCTGTTTTAGCTTTTGATCAGACAGAGCAGCAGCAATCAGCAAAACGACTGTAGCACCAACATGAAGAGCACGATGGATTTGCACCTCATCAATGACAAAGTCTTTGCATAAAACTGGCAGGTCTACTGCATTTTGAACATCCTGCAAATCATAATAGCTTCCTTTAAAAAAAGTTGAATCGGTTAAAACCGATATGGCATCAGCTCCATTTTCTTTATAAGCAACAGCTTGTTTAACAGGATCTAGGTTTGCATTAATGATTCCCTTTGATGGTGAAGCTCGTTTAAATTCAGCAATGATACTCACATTTTTTTTTCCCTTTAATACTTTCGTTAAGGCATATGCCTCCTTTGGATCCTCCGGAAAATTCCATGTGTTTACATCTTTCAGCCGTTCTACTTCTTTTTGTTTAACAGCGAGAATTTCTTCCAAAATTGATGTCATTTATATTACCTCTCTTTTACTGCTGACATGTATCAATTTTTCTAATGTTTCATAAGCTTTACCAGAAAAAATGCTTTTTCTAGCTTCATGAATCCCTTCTTGAATAGTCATGACCATCCCGCTCGCAAATAACCCGATTCCGGCATTTAATAAAACCGTGTCCAAATGCGGTCCTTCTTTCCCCAGCAGAATATCCCGCAAGATTTTTGCATTTTGACTCGCATCTCCGCCAACAATCTCTTCCTTTCCAGCTCGTTTTAAGCCTACATCTTCCGGTGAAAGGGTATGTTCTGTAATTTTTCCGTTATCAAGTAGAACATATACATTTTCACCGACAAGGGTCGCTTCGTCTAAACCTCCTGCACCATATAAAAGCACTGCTCTTTTTCTCCCCAAGTTTCTAAGAACTTCAGCAAAAACAGTAAGGAGATCTTTTCTATAAATGCCAATCACTTGTGTTTCTAATGGAAGCGGATTCGTTAGTGGACCTATCAGATTAAAAATCGTAGGGATATTCAGCGACCTGCGCACATTCATAATCTTTTTCATCATCGGATGGACATGAGGTGCAAATAGGAACGCAATGCCTACCTGTTCAATCGTTTTCTCTACTTCAGAAGGCGACATCGTTAATGAAACACCAAGGTTTTCTAACACATCGGCACTGCCGGAACGGGATGTAATACTTCTATTTCCATGCTTTGCCACCTTTACACCCGCACCAGCTAAAACAAATGCGGATGTTGTACTTATATTAAAGCTCTTTGAACGATCCCCTCCCGTTCCGCAATTATCCATTAACCCTGGTATCTTTTTTGGAAACGAGATTGCCTTCTCAAGCAATGCCTCGACAAGCCCTGTAATTTCTTCAACTGTTTCTCCCTTTAACTTAAGCGCCATCAGCAAAGCTGCGATTTCACTTTCAGTCGTTTGTTCATGAAACATTTCTCCCGCTGCTATTTTCATTTCGACCTTTGATAATGAAGATCCCTCACTTAGTTTCAGTAAAAATTTTTGCATGGTTGACCGTCCTCCTGCATTCTTTTAAAAAGTTTTCAATCAGCTTGTTCCCGCTATCCGTTCCTATCGATTCAGGATGAAATTGTACGCCATAGACTGGATACAACTGATGTTTAAGTGCCATAATTTCGTGATCATCAACCGATTCAGCCGTTACTGTTAATTCAAGCGGAAGTGTTTTTCGATCCACTACCAATGAATGGTAGCGCATAACCTCTAATGGATTGGACACATCCGAAAACAGCCCCGCTTTATCATGCCGAATCTTGGACCTTTTCCCGTGTTTGATAAAGTTTGCCTGAATCACCTTGCCGCCATAAGCTAACCCAATGGCCTGATGTCCTAAACAAACACCTAAAATCGGGATTTCACTCCCAAACCTTTTAATCACATCGACACATATTCCTGCATCTTCTGGTCTCCCTGGTCCTGGAGATATTACAATTCTATCTGGGTTTATCCGAACTATATCATCAATTGAAATTTCATCATTTCTATAAACGACGACTTCCTCTTCTAAAGCAATCATCTGGTAAAGGTTAAATGTGAATGAATCATAATTATCAATCAGTAAAATCATGATTTTACCTCCAGCAATGAACGAGCCTTGTCTAGTGTTTCCTGATATTCTTTTTCAGGATCAGAGTCAAACACTATGCCGGCCCCTGCCTGAACATAGGCTTGATTCCCTTTAATAATCATAGTTCTGATAGCAAGAGCGAAGTCCATCTTTCCATTAAACGATACGTAACCGACTGCTCCGGAATATAACCCGCGTTTTTCTTGTTCAAGTTCATTTAAAATTGTCATTGCTCTAATTTTAGGTGCTCCTGAAACCGTGCCGGCTGGAAGAGAGACTGCTAAAGCATCTAAAGGATGAACCTCATCTCTTAACACGCCTTTTACTTCTGAGACAAGATGCATGACATGCTGAAATTTTTCAACTTCCATATATCGTGAAACTTGAACCGATCCGATCTTAGCTACCCTGCCCAGGTCATTTCGGCTCAAATCAACGAGCATATCATGCTCCGCTCTTTCTTTTTCATCAGCTAAGAGCTCTTGTTTCAGAAACTCATCTTCTTCAGCCGTTTTTCCCCGTGGCCTTGTTCCTGCAATTGGGTTTGATATCATCACATTGCCTTCTGTTTTCAGCAAACTCTCGGGTGATGCTCCAAGTACGATATAATCTGAAAAATCAATATAAAACATATATGGAGACGGATTTGATCTTCTTAATTCACGATAAAATGTAAATGGCTCTCCTTCAAAAGAGCTTTCAAGTCTTTGCGATAACACAACCTGAAATATATCACCTTTCTGAATCAGGGATTTCGCCTTTTGAACATTAGCAATAAATTGTTCTTTGCTAATATTGGATTGGACCGCCGTTGTTTTAAAGTAATCTTTTGCATGAACAGGCTGTTGGTTTTCCAAGCTATTTTTTACTTCTTTAAGGCGTGCTCTTGAATCCTCTTCACTGGTAAAAGAAACAGCGATAAGGATTACTTTTTCCATGAGATGATCATAGATACAGACATCTTGATACACCATTAAATGGGCATCAGGAAGCTGCATAGAATCCTTGATAATAGTCCCAATGTTTTCATATTGGCGAATGATATCATAGCCAATTACTCCAACTGCACCGCCAACAAATGGATAGTTCGGCATTGATTCAATGTGTGGGATCAGCTCTTTTAAAAGAGGAATCGTATGGCCATTTTTAATTTCTTTACTTTGATTGCTTTTAATAATTTCATTTGTCTCACCCTTTGACTTTATTTCTAGATAAGGGTTGGCCGCAATAAAAGAAAAGCGTCCGTTTTCTTGGTGCTTGCTGGAACTTTCCAACAAGCATTTCTTTTTTCCGGGAATTTGTTGAAAGATTGCAATTGGAGTTAACGTGTCTCCTTCAATCTCTTCCACATGAATAAAAACACCCTGCTCTTTCCTCATCTAAACTAAACTCTCCTTTCTAAAGCTCAGGCTAATTCTAAGTAAAAAAAAGTCCTCTTCCTGTACAAAAATTGTACAAGAAGAGGACGAATTACCGCGGTACCACCTCTAGTTGGAGCACGCTTGCTCCCGCTCATTCAGGGATTGCACAAAGACAATTCCTGTCCCGGATAACGGCGGAGTCCGCATCCTTCTACTCCAAACGTTTCAAAGGATGTCTCATGAGTCCATTCAGAAGCTGTTCTTTGTCAGGATTCCACCATCCCTGACTCTCTGTTAAAGATGCGATGCTTCTTACTATTCTCAATCATCGAGTTTCCATATTGATTGATGATGAATGCAAAAAGGGGTACTCCCTCCCTGAAAGGACGAAGTACCCCGCGGTGCCACCTTTATTAGCTAAAAAGCTCACTTTATCATCCAATATGAATGATTGCCCATTGTAACGAACAGGCCGATCGCCAAATCCTACTCTCTTAAAGGATTTCAGTTTGGATGCTCAGAAGTCCATTCACTAGCCGGTTACACTGGTTTACACCAACCACCAGCTCTCTAAAGAAACTTTGACTAGTTACTACTCTTCATCATCGCTTTACCGTAATGAATTTGTTTATTATCATATTACGGGAAAATAAAAAAGTCAACAACAATATTAAAAAAATGGAAGTCCCCCTCTTTAGAATCAGTCAATATTTTTATTAACTCCGGTTCATATTAAGAATAATGATTTTTTTAAAGAGGGGATTGATCATGGAACATATAGAAGGCTTGAATGGTGCTGAATTTACTGACCCTAAGAGTATTACAGATAAAAAAAACCATCAGCAAAAATGGGCCATTGTTTCAATAGCATCGATTCCACTAGTGATGACTCTTGGTAACTCCATGCTTTTACCAGTCCTTCCTACAATGGAAAAGGAATTGAATATAAGCCCTTTTCAATCTAGTTTAATTATTACGGTCTACTCAATTGTCGCCATTATTTTCATTCCAATTGCAGGATTTTTGTCTGATAAATGGGGAAGAAAGAAAATCATTATCCCAAGCTTAATTATTGCAGCAGCCGGAGGACTGATTTCTGGTATAGCTGGATGGCTGTTCGACTCAGCCTATCTATTTATTTTGTTCGGCCGGCTTTTGCAAGGAGTGGGTGCAGCAGGAGCTTTTCCTATCGTTTTGCCTCTTGTAGGTGATATGTTCCGAAAGGAAGAAGATGTTAGCAGTGCTTTAGGAATCATTGAAACGGCCAATACTTTTGGAAAAGTTTTAAGTCCGGTCCTCGGGGCTGTGCTTGCAGCGATTGTTTGGTTTACGCCGTTCTTTGCTTTTCCAATTTTTTGTGCGATTACCATATTAATGGTTATGATACTGGTTAAAACACCGAAAAAAGATCAGGAAGTAGTCAGTTTTGATTATTTCTTAATCAATATAAAGAAAATCTTTCAGGTAGATGGAAAATGGCTTTTTTCAATCTTTTTTATTGGCTGTATTTTAATGCTTGTTTTATTCGGAGAGCTATTCTATCTTTCCAAAATATTTGAGGATCAATATAATATCAAAGATATCCAAAAAGGTTTTTACTTGGCGATCCCGCTCGGGGCTTTATGTTTAGCATCGTATATTACTGGAAAAGTCATTAAGAAAAATAAAGTTTTAATGAAATGGTTGACTTTTTTTGGGGTTTTCGCATTGGGAGTAACAGGGTTTCTCGTTATTTTCTCAACTAAACTGTGGTATTTAATTGTTCTTTTTACGATTGGCGGAATCGGGATTGGTGTGGCTTTGCCCTCACTGGATGCATTGATAACAGAGGGGGTTGAAAAGCAGCAGCGAGGAACCATTACGTCTCTTTATAGCTCCATGAGATTTGTTGGAGTTGCAGCAGGGCCACCGATTGTAGCCCTTCTTATGAACACACAAAAAAGCTGGATATTTGGAGCTTTTTTAGTTCTTTGCTTGCTTTCTTGCTTACTCACTTTTAAAGCTATAAAACCAGAAAGCGATCAATAGTCTACTGTGTAGATATTTGATCGCTTTTTTTAATGAAATTAAGGATTTGAAGGTTTAGTTCCTCTGCAAAATAAATCGGGAGCTGGTGTGTTCCTCTGTTAATAAATTTGATTTCGGGATTTAAATATTTTTGATAGAACCGATTATGTTTATTGATCGGATCTGCCAGAGTGCCATAAAGCAATAAAAGCGGAATGTTTAGCTGGTTTAACTGAGGGACACAGTTATAAATAAGCGCTTCCCTGTAAAAATGAGCCCAAACGGAGGGGTGGGTTCTCCTTGCATACCAGTATAATTCTGTTGTGCTATGGTAATCGATGCCATGCGTTTTACTTAATAAAGTCGACAAGAACTTCGGATGGCGTTTTGCAAGCAGGATTCCAATTCGGTGTTCCAAATTAAAAATGAAGGAACTAACCTTTGGGTAAGCTCCGCTCAAAATCATCCCCTTTACCAAATGTTGATATTTAATGGCAAAAGCCTGAGCAACTGAACCTCCCGATGAGTAACCAAATATATATACAGACTTTAACCCTAAATGGTCAAGTAAAGCTTTAATTTCATCTGTGTAATCATGAATCGTAGATGTGGTGCTGTAGACTCCACTGCTTCCATGACCGCTTAAATCAGGGATGATTAAGCGAAAATATTGTGACAGCGGAAACTGTCTGTAAAAAACTTTATAACCAAAACCAGGCGGATGTATCATGATGATAGGTGTTCCTTCACCCTTGTCATAGTAAGCCAACTGTGTATCTTTATACTCCATAAATTTCATACACTTCTCTCCCCTAATCCAAATGATTGGATAATTTAATGTAATCAATTTTGATGCGGTTTCTCTTTATTCGATGATTGTTTTTTTGCATTCTGTTTCACAAATTGAAGTCCGAGTTTGGTTTTTTATTTTCCTTTTAGTCATTGGATCTATACCTCTCCCCTTTTTGAATATTTTCTGTAATGAGTAGGAGTTTATTCGATGAAAGTAAAATAAAATGCCGACAAAAAAACAGGGAAGATCCAATACAGATCTTCCCTGTTTTATCCAATATCGATCTCAAAAATAGAGGGGGGTAATTTTTGAGAATGATTCTCAATATCATTGTAACAAGCCAAATCAAACATGTCAACAAATCTCTCACTCTTCAACCTTACTTTGCGAAAAGATATGGACCACATCTTCGATAAAAGCCGGATAATCAATCTCCATAGCAATTGTATCTAATTTTTTTGCTGGTTCTTCTTTCGGTTTTGGCCTAAAGTCTGCTATACTTTCTCCCTTTGTGAATTCACCCGTCTGGTCAACCCGTGCTCTCCGTTTTAGAGTTTTTACAATTTCAGGATTAATGAGTGCGCTGACAACTAAAAGGTCATGGATGGGCGCTCCCTTTATACCAGGGATTAACTTTTGATAGGCAGCAAAATAGAAATCAAAAATTGGTTCAAATAAAAAGGCATATGGTGACTTGTTGATTTGCGTTAAATACTCCACTACTTCAGGAGTCAGTATGGCTTTATTGGTTACATTTAAGGGGAAAATTGTTATACTTTCCCCCTTTTCTAAAACAAGATCTGCTGCAATGGGATCAGCAAAGAAGTTAGCCTCTGCCACCGGTGTAACATTTCCCGGAACCAAAAAGGCCCCTCCCATTAAATATATGGCTTTAACTTGATTTACAAATTCAGGTCCATAAAGGATATAAAGCATCGCTAAATCTGTAAGACGACCCAAGTTTACAATCGATAATTCATTGCCATGCTGTTCAATGAGCTCTCTCGCTTTATCAATATCAAATACTTCTTGATCGGCATATACATAAGGCGGCGGTTTGATTGGGCCCAGTCCTTCTTCCCCATGGATCAAAGGATAATAAGGGACTAGTTCTCCTGTCAAAGGACCTATAGCGCCGGCAATGATCGGAATATCCTTGATTCCCGCTAAATCTAAGAGATAGGCTGCATTTTCAACTGCTTGTTGTTTTGGAACATTTCCATAGCCTGCAACAATACCGACAACTTCATACTCAGGATGCATCAGAGTGTACATTAGAGCTAAAGAATCATCGATTCCAGGATCTAAAAATAGTAATACTTTTCTCATTTTTTTCCCTCTTTTCTGCAACACTGTTAATTTAGACTATGTCGGAAAAGAGGGTTTTGCCTATGTTTTCCTAATGAATAAGAATCTGGAATTTATGCATTTTTCTTGGCTTTAGCCTTGGCAGCAGTTGTTTTCTTTTTAGCTGCAGTTTTCGCTTTCGTTTTAGGTTTCGTTTTATCAATAGACGCTTGCAAGGCCGCCATAAGATCTGTAACATTGGTAGGCTTTTCTTTTTCTTTTGGCGTAACAACCTCTGCTCCTGTCCGCTTTCCTTCAATAAATTGAAGTACCGCTTCTCGGTATTCATCATGAAATTCTTCTGGATTGAACTCTGCCGTTAATTGATCAATCAGCAAAATAGCCGTATCTAATTCCTTCTTGGACAGCTCGCTCTTTTCTGGTACATTCGGTACATCTTTAGCGTTTCTAACCTCATCTGGATAATGAATCGTTTCCATCACAATCGTATCATGATATACCCGTAAAACTGCTAATTGTTCCTTCGAACGAAAAACCATCTTTGCAATACCCACTTTACCTGATTCCGCTAATGCCTCCCTTAGCAGTGAATACGCCTTTGTACCGCCTTCATTAGGCGAGAGATAATAGCTTTTATCGAAATAGATGGGATCAATCTCTTCAATTTTGACAAACTGTACAATTTCTACCGCTCTTTCTTCTGCCTGATTCTTTAATTTCTCCAGTTCCTCATCTTCTACAATAATAAATTTTCCCTTTGTGTATTCATACGCCTTCACCATTTCATCCTGTTTCACTTCCTCTTCACATACTGGACAAACCTTTTCATAACGGATTGGCGAATGACACTTTTCATGCAATGTTCTAAATTTAATTCCTTTGTCATCTGTTGCAGCATGAAGCTTTACTGGTATGTTCACAAGTCCAAAACTGATGCTGCCCTTCCAAATCGTATGCATGTAATCCCTCACTTTTAGTTGTTATTTACTGTTAGTTTGAGGGTAATCGTTTATTTCTAATCCGGTAAATATTATGGAAAATTATAGCCAGATTAGGTAATGCTAATAAGGAGGTGTTCATACATGTTGAAACCAATGCTGCCTGAGCTCGGTGAAATCCCTAGTTCGAAGGGATGGAAATATGAAATAAAATATGATGGCTTTCGGGCTTTGTTATATATAGATGAGAACACGTTTGATTTTAAAAGCAGAAACGGAAATGATCTCTCACCTATTTTCCCAGAGGTCTATCAGTTTTACGCGGATCATAAAGACATGTTTTTACCCTATCTTCCTTTACAGCTTGATGGTGAACTTGTTATGCTTTTATCTCCTTATCACGCAAGCTTTTCAAAGGTACAGCAGCGCGGTAGGATGCGTGCCAAGGAAAAAATCAAAACAGAACACGAAAGATTTCCTTGTTCTTTTTTAGTGTTTGATTTATTGATGTTGAAAGGCGAGGATATCCGAAAACAGAAGTACCCGAAAAGAAAGGTAACATTGGAAAAGCTTTTTAAGGACTTAGAATTGCCCTTACAGCCTTCACCCGGCAACCCAAGAGTGATCCAGCTCATTCCTTCTTACAGCAAGCTTAATGAGGTATGGAATCTAGTAAGAGATTATGACGGGGAAGGGATTGTAGGCAAATCAGAAAAGTCTGTTTGGGAGGAAGGAAAACGAACTAGTCTTTGGGTTAAAGATAAAAACTGGATCCATATAACAGCTTTTATTACGAGACTGGATAGTAAAAATGGCTATTATTATATTGGTGTGCTAGATGCTGATCATGTTGTTGAAGTGGGTTATTTTTACTTTGGAATTTCAAAGGAAGAAAAGGATGCACTTAATCAAATCATTAAGCAAAATACCTTGTCAACATCTGGCTCCTTTTATTTTGTTGAGCCAGCAATTTGTGTAGAAGTAAAATTTTTAGAGAAAATTGCGGATAATGAATTAAGAGAACCCCATTTCGTGTCATTTCGCTTGGATTTAAAACCAGCGGATTGTACGTTAGAAAAATTTCGGATTGACCTTTTAAACCTCCCACATGAAGTAGAAGTTACTCATCCTGATAAACCGTTGTGGGAAGGCATTGATAAAGTTAGTTATTTGGGATACATGAGGGAAATTTATGGTTTTATTCAGCCTTTCATAAAGGACCGTTTGCTAACTGTAATCCGTTACCCGCACGGTATAAAGGGAGAAAGCTTTTATCAGAAAAATTGCCCCGACTATGCACCTGATTTTATCAATACGGTTAGGCATGAGGATATCGATTATATTATTTGTAATGATTTGAGAACTTACATGTGGCTTGGCAACCAGCTTGCATTTGAATTTCATGTTCCTTTTAATACAATCCATGAAAATGGAACCTCTGAAATCGTGTTTGACTTGGATCCGCCTTCACGTGATTATTTCCAGCTTGCTGTGAAAGCAGCAGCCTTAATCAAACAACAGGCAGATCAGCTTCATTTACATTCCTTTATCAAGACCTCCGGAAATAAAGGGCTGCAGGTCTATATCCCGCTTCCCCGAACGTATTCTTATGATGATACAGCTATTTTTATGGAATTTTTAGCACGGTCTGTATTACTGGGGCATGAAGACATATTCACCATTGAGAGACTTAAGAAAAATCGCGGAAATCGTCTGTATTTAGATTACATCCAGCATGGGAAAGGGAAAACCATTGTCGCTCCCTATTCAGTCCGAGGAAACGAAGAAGGACTTGTGGCTACTCCCTTATTTTGGGACGAGGTCAACCAGGATTTAACGCCAAAAGCATTCACAATGGATGTTGTCAGAAAGCGAATTAGGCATCTGGGCTGCCCTTTCTGGAAATTCGACTTAGTACGGGAAGAGCAGCCCTTTGACGAAATTATTGAGTTTCTGAAGAAGCAGGTTTAATGCAACGGAGGGACGGTTCTTCTGTTTCAGGATGAAACAGAAGAACCGTCCCTTTGTGTCAAAAGGCGAGAACCGTCGCGATGTTTTCTTCTAGTTTTTGATAGGCCTGTTCTTCATCTTTAAATACTTTATGAATCTGGAAGTTTATACCTTGATCCCAATGGATGGTTCCTTGGTGTTCGTAAGTCGCATTACCGATTAATTGAATCGATGCATGTTCTCCGCTATTGGTTGCGACACACTGTACTTTACCGCCTGGGTTGTATACATTAATTTTGTTTCCCCAGCGGTTCAAACCAAGTTGGCATGTAATAAAGGTTGACGCAGACATTGCTGTCCCGCATGCATTTGTAAAACCGACACCTCTCTCATAGGTTTTGACAAAAATATTCTCTTCTGACAAAGGCACCACATAGCTGACATTTACGCCATCAGGACATATCGGATTTTCCCCATTCAAATACTCTGCTATCTCTTTCTGCTCATCTGATTTGATGATGTTCCCCTCTACCACCGTAATCAGATGAGGATTCGGAACAGCCAAAGCCGACCACTTTCGTTCAGGATGAATCTCAGAAATCACTTCATTGATGACTACATCCTGATTCACATAGATTGGGAGATCACTCGTTTTGAAAGAAACGGGAGAAATTTCTACTGCGAACGTTGGGATTCCAGGGAAAATTTCAGCCTCTTTCTTTACCGATAAGGTGGCTTTCATGGTTTCAACCTCTAGCTCCTCTTTTCCCAGCTTTTCAATCAAATATCTTGCTACACACCGAAGTCCGTTTCCGCACATGGAAGCCTCAGACCCGTCTGCATTAAACACGCGCATTTTTCCATCTGCTGTTTCGCTATCTGATACAAATAATATTCCGTCCGCCCCGATGCCTTTATCGCGCCTGCATACTTGTAAAGCCAGCTGAACACGTTCCTCGTCTGTCCAGTATTTGCCAGCTTCGTCTATTAAAATAAAATCATTTCTAGATCCATGAACTTTAGTATAGGGAATCTGCATGTTCATTAGTCCTTTCATAATAAAAAGAAATTTAATCTATTTTATCATTAAACATTTATCGATGAGAACATTTCTGTTTAAAAAAAGCAAGAACCGAAAGGGTTCTTGCCCAAATTAAACCAGCTGAATTTTGAGAAGATAATTCACAACAAATAAGGATGCAACAGCCAAAAGCGTAAAGGAAATCTCTTTTCTTTTTCCTGCGGCTATCTTTAATAAAGGATAGAGAATAAAGCCTATCGCCATTCCGTCAACAATACTATTCGTAAACGGAATAAAAGCGATCATTAGATAGGCAGGAAAACTTTCAGTCAGATCTCGCGGACTAATTTCCTTCATTTCCTCAAGCATCAGGCCGCCAATTAACACAAAAATCGCAGCAATTGCCGAGTCCGGGATCCATTTCAGTAAAGGAATCGCAACGATACTGATTAAAAACCAAATGCCTGTTGTTATCGAAGTTAATCCTGTTTTCCCTCCAGAAACAATGGCAGCTTGGGTTTCAGCAGCCGCTACCGTAGGACTCGTGCCAAATATGCCTGAAACGGCAGCAGATAGACCAATTACCCGAAACGATTTTGAAAACTTCTCTGTTTGATTTGCTTTCGCTAAATGACTATAAACTAACCCTATATTTTCAAATAAAATGACAAGTGTCAAAGAAAGAACGGCACAGCCATAAGGAAACCAATGTACCTAATATTAGACTGAGGAGGAGATTTCCCTTTACCCCTCTTATGAAAAGAACCATCGTCACAAAAATCGAAATAAGACTGGCGATTACTGTTACATTCGTCAAATCACCAAATGAGATCAGGGTTTGTGTACCTCTTTCAATCAGACCGCCTTTTTCAAGCCCTATAAAAATTAGAAACATACCGAGCCCTGCTGTTAAGCCACTCTTAAGCGAAGAAGGAATCGACTGTAAAAGTACGGCCGAAAGACGCGTAAAGGATATCGACATCATAATCAATCCGCTAATGACCACACAGACTAGAGCTGTTTGCCAGGTCATTCCCATCTGCCCGACAAAAGAATAGGCAAATAAAGCATTGATGCCCATCCCTGGGATGACTATGATCGGTGATTTCGCATAAAATCCCATCAAAATACAGCCAAACGCTGAGCTAAGGATTGTTGCCATTACTGCCAAACGATAAGGCATTCCTGATTCAGCTAATATCATACTATTAACTGCAATAATATAGGCAACTGTAAAAAAACCAATCGTCCCGGCAATTACTTCTCTCCTAATTTCTGATGTTTTCATTTAGTAATCGTTCCTACTAAATATCCCTCTCCCACCCGTTTGCTGTTTGCAAACCACAAGCATTTATTATACCCCCTCCTCTACTGTTTTGGCAATGAAATCACTTTTACGTGAAATAGGGTATCTAATTTGCGTTTCCTAAATTTTGGGTGGAACAACCTGTTACCGCTTACATATATTGATAGAGAGGAGGATTGAATGATGGACAGAGCCATATTGTTATTTTTATCTGCTATTCTAGCGGGTTTCGCACTCATAAGAGTTAATTTAGCGGCAACTCCGCTTGAAAGCCTAGATTCTTTCTTTTCATTAGTTGGAGTTCTAAGTGTTCTTGTATTTTCAGTCGTTCTCATTGTCAAAGCAGCACTTTCCTTATTTAATAGATAGCTTCATTATACTTTATCCAAAATAATGACAAGAGCCCGAGTGTCAGGTATTTCTGCTATCTCGGGCTGCTTTTATTTAGGGTGTTAACTCGTATATATATTGTATAATTCTGCCATCCTCATTAAATCCAGTTTTTCTGTATAGATGGATGGCAGGAGTTGGATTCTGATAATCAACCGTTAATCTTACTTCTTTAATATTCATTTTTTGCATTCTATCCAATATCTGATTTAACAATACCTTTCCTACTCCCATTCCTTGGGATGATCTTGAGACAGCTAATGTCGAAATCACACCTTTACCTTCTTCTTCAATGCGTCCGCAAATAAACCCCAATGGCTCTCTTTTCTTGTCTCGGCAAAGAATATAAAAATCCGAGGAAAATTCAGAGCTTTGAAACTCGTATTTTACATTTTCCGGAGCCAGATTTGTATGATTGCTTGCCCAAGCAAAAGCATTGTTATAAATAGTTGCCCATTCAACTGCATCAGCTTTAGTTGGAGTGTGAAAAACAAAATCTGTTTTTTGTGAATCCTTAGGTTCAAATCGATCTAATGATAGCTTCATTGAAAGTAAATCTGTATGCTTGCTGAATCCGAATTTTTCTGCCAAAGGAATTTGACCAGCCCTTTCTATACGTGCCATTTGATTATATATAATTTTTATCCCCTCTTCCTTTGCTCTTTGCTGCAAATGTTGAAGGGATACCTTTACAAGCATCGTTCCTATACCTTGTCTTCTGTATAATGGATCAACCGTTCCATAGCTGTATACCTTTATCAATGCATCTCCTTTTACAAAACATAATGAATTATATCCTATGATTTTATTATGTTCCGCCGCAACAAAGGTGTTATCCCGGATTTCCTCCCCTGGTTCATCTAAGAACTGATTCATGTCGGAAACCGATTTAGTAACAGCTCTATTTTCGTGAAGATTTGAACGGTTTATTAATTCTGTTAATTCACCGGTATCTTGATTTTTAAAGCGGCGAATCGTTATAGTATCTTTCACAAAACACACCCCCGTTTACGACTAATTATTTTCCTGATTATACCTTTTATGGGACAATTTTACAGGATTTTTTACTTGGTTTTGTCCTTCATCCCCCTTATAAAGGACATTTTCACCGGCTTTTGGGCCTGTTTTGTCCTTCATCCCCCTTATGAAGGACATTCTCACCGGCTTTTTGGCCTGTTTTGTCCTTCATCCCCCTTATGAAGGACATTCTCACCGGCTTTTTGGCCTGTTTTGTCCTTTATTTGCTATATGGCTAACACTCTGAAATTATAGCGTTATGCAAACAAAAACAGACGACTTCGTAATCGCCTGTTCCATTCTTATTCTTATTTTATTTTAAGGATTTAAGCAAATTATCCATTACAATTACAGTTTGTGTAGCTTAAAAGCCTTTATTCAAGCTTTTGCGGACAATATTCTTCAGTATAATTGGCAGTAGTCTGTTTCGTGCAATTTTTTTATCTATTTCACCCTGTTATAAGTAAATGTAATATCATCGAAGTACGCACCATTTGTTGTAAAGTAATTGGAAGCTCCTACGAAGATTCTTGCATATTTTGCACCCTCTGGAGCAGGTACGGTTGCCTGAACCGTTTGCCATTGTTTATGACCGCCTCGAATATGAATAATATTGACTCCATCTGCATCAGAACCCACCTGATTTCCACTATCATCATAGTAGCGGAGGAAGAAACTGACACTTCCATCATCTAAGAAAAGTTTTGCAGAGGCTGTGTATTCAGTCCCTGCTGTAACTGGAATCAAATCAGACTGAGCAAACACAGTTTCAGATTGTGAGGTATCTGCAACTTTCAAGCTATAATGGCCAGAGAAACTTCGCTCAGTACTAGTCTGAAAAGAAACATTCGCTGAAAATTCCCCAAACAATGATGACCAGCCAGGAATCTCTCCATTTTCAACCGATTCTTCAAAGCCGCCATTGACAATCGGAACTTCAACTGTTTCTAGTTCAGGTTCATCTATAACTTCCCCGCCATTAATTACAGGAATCATTTTTAACACAGTTGTATTATGTTCAAGAAAATAAATATTCTCATTGCCATTACTATCCTCTGCAAGTGTCATAAATTCAATTTCTTTTGCTTGATCAATAAGTGTAACATGGTGTAAATTTTGAGAATTTGGATTCACAACTGTTAACTTGCCGCCTAAATCAGTATATAACAATCCGTCACTGCCAAATTCAATATGGACGGGACGCCACATTCCTCTATTTTTTATATTTGGATATATATTTTTGTATTTTACTATTTCATACGTATTCGGATCCATCGCAAATAAAATACCATCCACGGCACCCCATAAAAAACCTTTATCATCAAATGTTAAGCCGCTAATCATTGGCGGGGTATCTAATTCATCCAATGCCAGTTCAAATTCGATAACTTTCTGTTGACCTTTGACATCCCATACAAACATTTTGGCTTTTTCAGCTGTCGGTTCAATATCTAATCCTCCTAGTGTAGAGGTTGAACCATAAATGAATCCATCTTTATACGCTAACCCTACAACACTCTGATCTTGTACGACATTGCGGTAGGTTTCTTTTTCTCCCGTTGCTGGATCATAAATGGTTAAAGAACCACCTAATTTTTTATAATCTGGAATTGTTCCGATTAATAACTTATTATCTTCAAATTTCATAATATACGGACGATCCTGTTCATATGCATCCTTGAGATTAAACAGAGTGTCAATTTTAAGTGTCTCCGTGTTCATCTTTTGAATAACAGCACCCGGGTAAATACCAAAGTACAAATCACTCCCGTTTCCTGCGACCATTCCTTCTGCTTGCCCTTGAGCATAGGAAACAAATTTATTTGTTTTTGGATTATATTGTGCACCCTTAGGTCCTCCGGGATAGGTTGTCATATATAAATTCCCATCTGGACCTTTTCCAAGGTTATGCAGCATTAAAGGTTGGGCTTCCATTACCGTAGGCAAACTTACAGAAGTCCTATTTTCAATATTAGCTGCAAACATTTCGCCACTTCTTTTCAAAGTAACGAATGATAACCCAGGCAAGTCCTCACGCCCTAAGTCTACAAATGCTCCTCCTCTTAGTCCTGCTGGATAATATACTCCCGTTTCTCTTGTTTCAAGTGTATGAATATCAATCTCTAAAATGTGACGATTATTGATTACATACGCTTTATCTCCATTTACGGGAATTTGGGTAAATCCCCATACGCCATAATCATCTGCAGAACCGTCTCCAATTTTTGCTATTTTTTTGTCTGCCCATTGCTGTTTTGTTAAATCATAGAAAAGGAGTGCGTTTTCTACATCACTGTCAAATCTAACGAAAAGATAGTTGCCTATTACATTCATATCGTATGCGAATTTTACTTGTTCAATCGGTTTTCCTATGATATCTGGTACATTTTTTGTAATGTCTTCTTTTTCTTTCGTTTCAGCGTTAATCCGGTATACCTTACCGCTAACGCCTAAACCAGCATAAATATAGCCATCATGAAAGGCTAGAGATCGCACATAACTTCCATCACCGTCATCAATTTTGCCAAAATCAACAAATTCACCTGTTCTTACGTCATATTTATAAATTCTTCCATTCCCTGGAGCAAAAGTTCCTATATAGACATTGCCTTCTTCGTCAACTGTGCTTGTCCACAGCTGATGACCAGAATTTGGGCTACCAATCTCTTCAACCGATTTTGTACTAGGTGAATACTTCCAAAGCGAATGTAAAGAAACAATATAGACTGTACCATCTGGTGCAATGGTGTGTGACCAAACCTGAGTAACACCTTCAAGTTGTTCAGAAAATATAAGTTCGTTTTCTTTTACATCTACTACATTAAACATTCCGCCATTTGCTGTCGTATATACGACATCTTTTCCATCCTCATTACCGAAAACAGCACTAGTTATGACTACATTTGAGGCCGCAACTCCTAAATCCACAACTTCTTTAAAGCCTCTTCCATTTAATTTGGCCATAACCGTTTCTTCTGCTTCTACTTCTGCCTGAACAATTGTATGGAATGTCGAAAGCGAAAATATGAATAGTAAACAAAAAAAACAAAAAACAAACTTACGAAACACTTTTAACCCCATATTACTTTCAGCTCCCCCCAATATTATTTTATAAGATAGAAATATTATAGATTGAAATAATAGTCTTAATTATGTCCTAAATAAAAATAGGATTAGTAGACTATCTGGTTTTAATAAATATGGTTAATAATACCTGGTTTTCAAAAAATTACACAATAATTGGAAGTATTAGATTTCCTTTTATGTATCGTAAAGTTTTTTAAGCGTCTTAGAAGACGTTTACATAAAAAAACAGGCAACCCAAAGGATCGCCTGTTCCACTCTCTTGCTTATTTTATTCAAAGGATTTCAACAAATTCGCCATTTCAATTGCAGTTTGCGCAGCTTCAAAGCCTTTATTTCCAGCTTTTGTTCCAGCTCTTTCAACAGCTTGTTCAATCGTATCTGTGGTCAGTACCCCAAACACGACAGGTACTCCTATTTCTAAACTGACTTTTGCCACTCCTTTAGAAACCTCGCTGCTCACATAGTCAAAGTGAGGTGTAGCTCCGCGAATAACAGTTCCTAGTGTGATGACAGCATCATATTTTTTAGAATCCGCCATTTTTTTAGCGGCCAATGGGATTTCAAATGCACCAGGAACCCATGCAACTGATACTGAGTCATCTTCTACACCAAGACGCTTTAATCCGTCTAATGCTCCATCTAACAGTTTGCTTGTAATAAAATCATTAAATCTTCCCACAACGATACCAATTTTTAAACCTGTGCCAACTAAATGTCCTTCAAATGTATTCATAATGAATCACTCCCCTTGATGAAATTGTAATAAATGTCCAAGCTTATCATGCTTTGTGTGCAAGTATTTTTCGTTCTCTTTTTTGATTGGCATTTGAATTGCTACTCTTTCCACCACTTCAAGCCCATATCCATTCAGTCCCTTTATTTTTCTTGGATTATTGGTCATGATTTTGAGTTGTTGAATACCTAAATCCCGTAAAATTTGGGCACCAATGCCATAGTCACGCAAATCCGGCTTAAATCCAAGCTCTTGATTCGCTTCAACAGTATCAAGGCCTTCTTCCTGCAGCTTATAGGCCTTTAATTTATTGATTAATCCAATGCCGCGGCCTTCTTGGCGCATATACAGTAAGACACCATTTCCGGCAGCTTCAATTTGTTCGAGTGCGGAATGTAATTGCGGTCCGCAATCACACCGATTGGAACCAAAAACGTCACCTGTTAAACATTCTGAATGCACTCTTACCAAGACGGGCTCGTCCCCATTGATTTCACCTTTCACCAGAGCAACATGCTCTTTACCGTCTAACACATTGGTATAGCCAATTGCACGAAAGGTCCCATATATCGTAGGAAGCTGCACCTCTACTTCTCTTTTAATTAAACTGTCATGCTGCAAGCGATAGCTAATCAAATCCTGAATCGTAATTAATTTCAGATTATGCTTTTCCGCAATCTTTTTAAGCTGTGGCACCCTTGCCATTGTGCCATCCTCATTGAGAATTTCACAAATGACGCCAGCTGGCTGTTTTCCCGCTAATCGAGCTAAATCCACAGCGGCTTCCGTATGTCCTGCTCTCCGAAGAACGCCTCCGTTTTTAGCGATTAAAGGAAATACATGACCAGGTCGTTTAAAATCTTTTGGCTGTGAAAAAGGGTCTATCAATTTCTGAATGGTCAAGCTTCTTTCGAATGCGCTAATACCTGTAGTGGTTTCTTGATGATCGACACTGATTGTAAAAGCAGTCCCGTGCAGATCAGTATTGACATCCGTCATAGGCTTCAGCTGCAGCTGACTCGCTCTTTCCTCTGAAATGGGAGTACAAATCAGACCTCTTCCTTCAGTTGCCATAAAGTTAATGACTTCTGGTGTTGCATATTCAGCTACCGCAATAAAGTCTCCCTCATTTTCACGGTCTTCATCATCAACTACAATAATTACTTTACCATTTCTTAAATCTTCTAATGCCGCTTCAATTGTATCGAACAAATGACTCACACCCTTCACTTTAAGACAAGAACCCATGCTGATTCAAAAATGAAAGAGTTATTCCCTTTTTTTCTTTTTGCTGGCTCCTGTTATTTAATAAGCTTGCTATATATTTTGCTAGCATATCAGCTTCCACGTTAATCAGATCTCCTATCTTTTTTCCTCCTAAAATTGTCACATGAGCTGTATGAGGAATTAAAGAAACGGTAATCACATTCCCTTCGATTGAAAAGATCGTTAACGACGTTCCATCTAGTGTTACAGAACCCCGATGGATTAAGAATTGTTCGATATGTTCGGGAACTTGAATATTTAAATAAATCGCGTTACTTCTCTCCGTTCGCCCTACTATAGTCCCCACTCCATCCACGTGACCCGAGACAAAATGACCGCCAAACCTGCCATTCGCTGCCATGGCCCTTTCTATATTAATAGGGGATCCTACCTTTAATTTGGAAAGCGCAGTGTTATGGAACGTTTCAGGCATTACATCTACTGTAAACTGGTCTTTAGTAAAAGAGTTAACGGTTAAACATACACCATTTATCGAATAACTGTCTCCGAGATGGATATCCTCCATTGTTATTTTAGCTTGAATGGTAAGAGTCATCGCTTCTTTACCCTGTTTAATTTCCCGGATCGTTCCTATTTCTTCAACGATGCCAGTAAACATCCAAAACACCTCCTTATGTATACGGGAAAATATAACTTTAGCTTTTCCAAAAATACCTGAAGACATTGTTTCATGTCATAAAAAAACCCCGTTTTTGTCAAAACGGGGCGATTTTGTCCATATTGAAATAAGCGTCTTAACAAACGCTCGTCTTCCTTCTCCCATCCAGACTTTCACTGTCGGCTTCGGATTTTCACCGAATCCACCGTATTAAATACGGGTCACGGACTTAGAGCAAGCGATCGCTCATCACCGCCGGTCGGGAATTGCACCCTGCCCCGAAGGAACCATATCGAATTATACACATCATATCAAAAATAAAATTAAAAAGCATATATTCTGCTTATATTATTTTTGGAGAAGAATATAACCGATCACTAGGAGCAAAATCTCTCTTCTTTCTATATCTGCATCTTCTTTAAATGTGATGGTCGGAGCATTCGCGGGGAATCGTTTTTGCCAAAGAATAGGCATCCACCCTTTTTGAACAAATGCAATCCTTTCTCGTGATTCGGATTCAAAACAAAAATGATGCAAATGGATGGATTTAATGGAGAATGATTCATCTTTTAGGATGACTTTTCCATTATATGCAAAAAATGAAGCTGTATCCCCTTCCATATAAACTGCGATAAGCTTATGTTTATGATTACGAATCGTAAAGGGAGAGGAGGAGAAAAGGCTTTTCTCAATTGAACATACTGGAAAATTCCTTTGATTATATAAGGTAAATACTGATTTTCCCCGGTTCCGTACAGTGTAATGTTTACGTCCTGTTGGATCCATAAAATATACGGTTGTCCCATCTTTCAGTATTACAAAATCGTTTGTTACGCTATTCGCAGAATGATCCCTCTTTTCAGAGGTAGTGTCAAAAGTTCTGTTACGATACACATACGACATGTATCCGCTAATTAAACTTAAGACAAAAAGCGGAGATATAATCCAAATCCCATATGGAATATCCCATATAATACAAATCATAACTACAAACAGGGATAAATGCATCAGCCAGAGGCTTTGTTTCATGTATTGGTTTGTAATGTCTGCATAAATTTCATTCATCATATTGTCGACTCCCAAATAATTTATGTGCCGGTCTGCACTGTTTATGTGCCGGTCTGCGCTGTTTATGTGCCGGTCCTCACTGTTTATGGGCCAGTCTACGCTGTTTATGTGCCGGTCCGCACTGTTTATGGGCCGGTCTACGCTGTTTATTGGCCGGTCTGCACTGTGTGTTCTACTTTAAACCTATGATTTTTATTTGGGTTCTATGAAAAATGAATAGAAAAATAAAAAAATGATAAGCAAGGGAACGACAATAGTCAGAAACATTAAGAAAAAGCATCCGAGAAACCCTCAGATGCTTTTTCGCTATTTTACAAACCAGACTCTTCCAATCTTGTTGCCTTTTATTTCATACATAGCGATGGCTGTAACTTCGATTTCATTTGTTCTTCCTGTAACATACTCATGATCGATCACGATATTTCCTTTTGCCATTCTCGTTAGCAGCTTTGCATGCTGATTTGGATTGTTTTTAAATAATGCTTCATACCTCTCTCTCATCCGCTCTATACCTTTATACATTTGCTTGTTTGTGGGAAATTCCAATACCTCTACATCTTCACTGTATACCGATAAAAACTCCTCCAAATTTTGACTGTTGTAGGCATCTAATTGTTTCTGGGCCAGTTGGATCGCTAATTCTTCCATTTGCATTCCTCATTTCTTTTGGATTCTAAGTGTATATTGTACTATATTTTTTTGGCTTCCCCTTAGCGATCTTACATATTTTTCTCTTTGGACTGCATGCTAATCATCAAGGAGGTGACGCCGTATGGAGCCAAGAAAACCTGGAAGCCCCAATATGAAAGATTTTAACGAACTAAGTGACAGAGTCATTGCAGAGGGAAATAAACAGCCAACGCTGGTTATTAAAACAAATCTGGACCCGGAAAATGCAACAGAGGAAAATCCTTACTTAGAAAATAAATTACCAGATGACCCAAAAGAATTTGAGGACTATTTTAAAGAGTAGATGCTAATCTACTCTATTTTTTTGATGATGTAAGATCCTCTTCTTCCCTACTAGTCCTGATTTCATGTCATGGTATGCCTGCATGCTGAATACATATGAAGTAAAGGTTTGTCCAAAGGAAGACTTACCTCGATTTTTTAGTTTTCCAAATACAAAGCGTGGTGAGATATTTGACAAAAATTGAAGCATTTTTTCTTGGGTTAATCCAAGGATTAACTGAATTTTTGCCTATTTCCAGTACTGGTCATTTATTTCTTGGGAGACAGTTTTTTGGACTTCAGGATGCAGGTCTATTTTTAGATACGATGCTTCACATTGGAACACTTTTAGCCGTCTTAGTTATTTATAAAAATGAAATAGTCACGATTTTAAAAAATCCATTTCATAAGCTATCTTTTTTGCTTGCAGTCGGGACCATTCCAGCCGTCATCGTCGGGCTCTTGTTTGAAGACTATTTTGATGCAATCTCAAAAACTGGAGTCACTTTAGGCTGGGAATTTCTGCTTACAGGTGCCATTCTTTGGTTTTCCGATTCTATCCGGAATGGTTCCAAGAAAATGGAAGACATTAGCGTAAAAGATGCTTTTTTTATTGGTACCTTCCAGGCGGCTGCGATTTTTCCCGCCCTTTCTCGGTCTGGCTTCACAATTGCGGCAGGTTTATGGCGAAAACTCGATCGGGAAACCGCTGCATATTTCTCCTTTTTCCTTTCCATTCCCGCAATCTTTGGGGGGATATTGCTACAAAGCAAAGAATTATTTACAGGTACCATTAACACTGTTTCTTTGTCCAGTCTTTTAGTTGGCACAATCAGTTCCGCTTTGTTCGGATACTTAGCCATTATGACGATGCTGCATATTTTAAAGAAAAAATCTTTAAAAATCTTTGCTGTGTATGTGTGGATACTTGGCGGTCTTGTCCTTGCATTACAATCCCTTGGCATTATGTAATATAAGAGGTGTAATCATTAATGGAATGGGTTCATGAATTATTTGATCTACTACAATCATTTGGCTTTTGGGGAATTTTGCTTGGGCTAATGGTCGAGGTAATCCCAAGTGAGGTTGTTTTAAGTTATGGAGGCTATCTCGTTTATACGAATCATCTCTCTTTTTTGGATGCGATGATTGCAGGCATTTTTGGAGGCACGATTGCCCAGGTTTTCCTCTACTGGATCGGTTTGTACGGTGGGAGACCTTTTATCGAACGATTTGGCAAATGGATTTTAATTTCTCCTCATCATCTTTCGAAATCAGAAAAATGGTTTAACGAGTACGGACCAACGGTTATTTTTTTGCACGTTTTATTCCAGTTGTTCGTCATGCGATTTCAATTCCGGCAGGCATTGGGAAAATGCATTTTTCAACCTTTCTCACCTATACGATGGCAGCAATGATTCCTTGGACTTTTCTATTCCTTTTGCTTGGTATGAGTCTTGGAGATAATTGGGCTTCGATTGAAAATCTGGCAGGAAGATATATGAAACATCTCATTGTCTTTGCCCTATGTTCTCTATTGCTTTATTTTTTTATAAAAAAAAGAGCTCATCGGAAAAAATGATAGTGGCAACCTAATGGTCTCATGCTACAATAGGCTAAACTATTTGATTTTTACCTGTAAGGAGAAAGCATGAGTACACTATTAATAAAAAATGTTACTTTAATCCCTGTTACGTCTCATACAAAGCTTAATCAGGATGTACTGATTCAGGATGGAAAAATAAAAGAGATTGGTGAAAACTTAACTCCTCCTCTTTCCGTTACGATTATCGATGGAACCGGACAATATTTACTTCCAGGCTTTATCGATGTTCACACCCACTTAGGTCTGTATGACGAAGGAACAGGCTGGGCTGGTAATGATGCGAATGAAACGATAGAACCAATCACTCCCCATATTCGTGCTAAGGATGGTGTCTACCCCCTCGATCCCGCATTTACTGATTCAATTCGCTATGGCATTACAACAGCCCATGTTATGCCAGGGAGTGCAAATGTGATTGGCGGAACGACCTCAGTAATAAAAACGGCAGGGAAACATATCGAGAAAATGATTGTGAAGGATATCGCTGGTCTAAAGATAGCTTTAGGAGAAAATCCGAAACGAATGCATTCTCAGGGCAATAAAGAATCTATTACCCGCATGGGAATCATGGGAATGCTTAGAGAGGCGTTTTATAAAGCCATGACAGAAGGAAACCCTGAGGATTTACGAACAGCACCAATTTTAATGGCGTTAAATCGGGAAATCCCAGTTCGAATTCATGCACACCGCGCTGATGATATCATTTCAGCAGTTCGATTTGCTGAGGAATTCAATCTTGATTTGCGGATTGAACATTGTACAGAGGGCCATCTCGTTGTGGAAGAACTGCCCGTTGGTTTAAAGGTTTCAGTTGGTCCCACAATGACTCGACGCTCTAAAGTTGAATTAAAAAATAAAAGCTGGTATACGTACCAATCCCTGTACGAAAGAGGAATCGAAGTTTCTATTACAACGGATCATCCATATACTCCCATTCAATATTTAAATGTATGTGCTGCATTAGCTGTTCGGGAAGGTTTGTCAGTACAAAGAGCATTAGAAGGAATTACGATATTGCCAGCTAAGAATTTACAAATAGAAGATCGTGTAGGAAGTATTGAAATAGGCAAAGATGCTGATGTTGTTCTATGGGATGATCACCCGTTTTCCTTCTTAGCAAAACCTAGCATGACGATTATAAATGGTGAAATTGTGTTTAAAACTGTTTAATCGACAGGGTTCAACATTTTGTCAAAAGTTTTTACGAAATATTAACGTTTTCCCTATTTTCAACGGCTAAAAAATCCTGTATGATACAAAAGAAAATGTTAGTCAATTGAAAATGAGCACTAGGGAAGGCAAATGGTGAGCCACCAGTTAAACTGGTTCTAGTGGGTTCGATTCCCACCCCGAAATTTTGCATTTTAAAATTTCGAGGGTGGTTACACGTACGTGGAGTATGCCCTCGGTTAAAGGAGGGTATTTTTTATGCTTAAAAAACGTGATCTGCACGATTCTCATACACTCTTTGATCTAATGACTCATCCGGACGTTTTTCCGTTTGTCCGGCAGAAGGCATACTCCTATGAGGAATACCTGTTTTTGACCAAACAAACGATTGAAGCGGAAGAGCAAGGAAAAATGATTTCACGGACCATTACTGACGAATGGGGCAGTCCAATTGGAACCATTAACTTGTTTGACATAAATGAAAACACAGGATTTCTGGGAACTTGGATTGGTAAACCGTATCATGGTAAAGGATATAATAAACTGGCAAAAGATGCTTTTTTTAACGAATTATTTTTAGAATTAGGTATAGAAACAGTTTTCATGAGAATCCGAAAAGAAAATGTACGTTCCAAAAGAGCTGCGGAGAAATTGCCGTATTGCATCAAAGCAAACGAGATTAGACCATTTGTTTATCGCCAACTCAACCCAAATCCAGATGAAGAGATTTATGATCTCTATGAAATTCCTAAAGATTTGTTCTTATTCCACTTAAAACGGATAGAACTGGACGAGGATATGTCCGCCATGGAAGCATAAAAACAGGCTCTCCCTTGTGAGCAGCCTGTTTTTCTATTAGTAAAATAACAAAAAAGCTATTCCTGTTTATTTTGTGCGGTTACCTGCAAATATAAATTACGCACGACAAAAGTTTTATATAATTCTAATTTCTTTTTTTCAGTAGGGTGATAATAGATCCCTTTTTCCTTTAATTGCTGAATATACCATCCTTTTGTTCCAATGTAAGCCATAATCTTTCCCCCTTCTATACTTTAATTTCAATGTATGCTAGAAAGGGAATCATAGAACAATGGTGACTAAAAACTTATAAGTTTTCGCTATTTACACTCATTATTTACTTTCTTTACTAGATTTAGATAAAACATCCTGCCCACCGTTTATATGGAAAATGGATCCTGTAATAAAATCTGATTTTTCATCACATAGGAATGTAACCATTCTCGCGATATCTTCACCTGTACCAGGACGTCCAACCGGTTTCTCGGGATCATAAAAGTCAATTGCATCCTCAATTTTTCTTTCTTTCCATTCTTTCGTTATATCTCCAGGACATATCATATTGGCTGTTATTCCATTTTCGGCTTCTTCCAAGGCAATAGACCTTGTCAAGGATGCTAACCCCGATTTAGCAGCAGCAAAAGCAGAACGGTACATCCATCCTGGGGCTGTCTCAACTTTGTCAAAACCAAACGTAATGATTCGCCCTTTATTTTTTCTTAATACAGGGATTAATTCTTTTAAAATATAAAAGGCAGAAGAAAGGTTTCCGTTCAATAGCTCAAACCATTCACTCTCTGTATATTCAGCAAATTGCTTTCGGTCAGCAATATAAGGTCCCGCATTTAAGATAACAGCTGATAAATTGGGCACATGTTCTCTAATATACTTACTTACCTTTAAGCAATCATCCATTATAGACATATTTCCTTTGATTAAGGTTACAGCAATCTCGTATGTATCTTGTACGTACTCAACCCATTCTTTTGTTTCTATATATTCGGTTCGGTAATTAAGATATAAATCATACCCGACAGCAGCTAATGCCTCTGCTGAACGTTTCCCTAAGCCTTTCGTTCCTCCTGTAATAAAAGCTGCTTTTCTTTCCATACATCCACTCCTTATCCCTTTGTCCTTTTATAGTAATACCGATTCCTTTACATTTCAAATAACAACCGGCTTAGCCATTTATGTCCCCTATTAACAGTTCAAATTAAAAAGCATACGATATTAATACAGATTTAACGTAATTATATACACTTGAGTTAAAAGGAGGGAAGATGATGTTTCCTTGGAATTGGAAAATGCCATTTGGAAAGCAAAATGAGCACTCAATAGGGGGATCCTTTAGTCCAGAACATTTTCAAAAATATGTCGACCAAATGATGAACCAAATGTTTCCGCCACAAATTAAAGAAATGATGAGCAATCCATCTTCATGGAGTCATCGATTCAATCAACATCAAGGAGCAGCTGATTATTCTGCATCTCCTTTTTCAGAAAAGGTATTTGAAACGCATGATGATGTATTTATCCGCTTGACTATAGAAGATAAAAGCTGGCTTCATCAAATGAAAATTAGTTATACCCGAAATCAATGCATGATCATGGATGCTCCTGCAGAAGGGGATACCTGGACGATTCCACTTCCATCGCTTGTCCGAAAAAAAGGAGCGAAAACAGTCTTTAAGGATAACATCCTCGAGATCAAACTCCCTAAAAGTGTTGAATGGCAAGAAACAGAGATTGAACTCCCTCCCTATTAATTCTGTCATACATCAGGAATGTAAAATTTTATCATAACAATAAAAAGGCTCTATCTTACCATACAAATAAATTTCTCCTCTTTTTTCGTAACCCAGTTTTTCAAAAAGCATTTGAGCTTTTTGATTAAGCGAATAGGTGTCTACCTTCATATAAAACACATTGTTCTTGATTGCTATACTCTCAGCAAATGATATTAATTTGGAAGCTACTCCTTCTCCCCTCGTATCAGGATCTACTGCTAACCGGTGAAAAAGGTAAGCTTCCCCTGCCCTCCTCCATTTTACTAAAGAATACTCTTCGGGCTCTTCCTGATCAATCGTAATACATCCCACAATTTTTTCATGGAGAATTGCTACATATAAGTTATCTTTTCTTAAATCTGATTGAAAATCATCTTTAGCGGGGTATTCACCCGTCCATTGATCATTCTGATTTTTTTCCATAAGCTTAACGGTAATCTCAATCATCGACATAATGGCCTGAAGATCATCACGGTTTGCTTTGCGGATAAGCATGTCATTAGCACCTCTGTTTTCGTCATATAGAATTAGTATGATGTAAAAAAATCCGAAAAATGTAAAGAAAACTAGGCAAGCGCCAAGCCTATAGTCACACGCCTGGTTACATTATCATGCTCGATACGCAACATCCTGTGGCCTCGCATGACTTATGTCTCCATGCCCCTCGTGCTTGATTGCTAAAAGTTTTGACTACGTCGATTTCACAGCATTGCTAAAATTTTGTACTCCTAAAGTAAAAAAACCTCAGGGAAAGCCCCTGAGGTTTAAGATCATTCCTATTATTTTCCGATAAACATTTGAGTCCAGTAGTTACCGTTTGCTACATAACCTACGCCAATATGAGTAAAGCTGGAATTTAGAATATTTGCACGGTGTCCGGCACTGTTCATCCAAGCTTGTACAACTTCCTCTGGAGAACGTTGACCCATTGCAATATTTTCACCTGCTGAATTGTATTGAATACCATAGCTTCTCATCATATCAAATGGAGATCCGTAAGTTGGACTGTTGTGAGAGAAATAACCTTTTTGCTGCATATCTAGAGATTTGTCTCTAGCTACTTTACTTAGGTTTTCATCTAATTGAAGTGGTGCAAGTCCTGCTTTTGCACGTTCTTGGTTTGTTAATTCAACTACTTGTTTTTCAAATTCTGAAACACTTGCTGCAGTATTTGTAGTTGTTTGTTTTGCTGGTTGTTGTTGCGCAGCTGGCTTTTGTGCTGGTGCAGGAGCTTGAGCTTTAGGCTGTGCTTGAGTTGGAGCCTGTGTAGTAGGCTGATTAGTTGGCACAAAACCATTAAATTGGTTCCATTGGACACCATACTTGTTTAATAGATTTTGAATATATGAGTTTGCTTCATTTATATTGTTAAACTGTTGAGTGTACACCTTAGATTGAACTTTTACTTCAGCAGCATCTGCTGTTGTGGTTGCTGCTCCAGAAAAAATAAGAGTAGCTGCTGCAGCTGCAGAAATAATCCATGACTTTTTCATGAGTTTGCCTCCTTGAAATTTTTTTCGCGTTTCGCTTACAACAACATCATACCATCCGTTTTTTGTAATAATTTTGGACGATGCTTCCAATTTCGCAAAAAAACCTGTAAACCTACAAAATTCTGCTGAAAATAATAAGCACAAATCCTATTAATCTATGTATCTCTTGGGATAAGCAGTCAACTGGTAAAAAAATCAAAATCCCCCAAATCATTCACCAGTTGGTTATGAATTATATGATTGGAATAAACTTGGGCAAAATATTAGCTTGACACTCTTTAAAAACAGCCCCTATTGTTACAGACGTTACATGCAAATATCAATTATTGCTGTATTTATTACTATGTAATCATACATTTTTACCTTTACTTATAAAAATTTACATATATACGCCGACTCTTCAAATACTAATCATTAAACTAATAAGGGAGGTATGCATTTATGGCAGCACCATATCGTTGCCCAAACTGTAAAACCAATCGAACTAGGTTTAATATTATTCAGCAACATGCAGAACCGGTAAAATTAGACCCGCAAACAGGTGATGTTGTACAGCGGTATACAAACGAAGAACTGGAACCATTCCATCTTGCCTATCGGGGACCTGATGTAAAGGTTCAATGTGCCGCTTGTGGACTAGTGGAGGATGAACGAATGTTCATTAAATTTGGAGAATCTTAGGCTGAGCATACGATGCCCAGCCTTTTTTCTTGCTTAGAAAATCAATGAAGGCTGGTAGCTTAATACACACCATCAGTCAGCCATTCTGAATCTACCTTCCACCCCTTAATAGGTGAAAGCTTAACAAGAAACAGCTCATTATCATATACCTTCCTGCCGATATCCCTATGAATCCACTCATATTCAACGGGAACCTCTATATAGATAGATGAAGGGTGATCCTTACTTATGGAGAATCTTCTTAAGCTAATCGTATTCATTTCATCCCAGACTGTATCCCAATTTATTTTTTGTCCTGGGATCAACACCGACTCCACTATCTTAGCATCGTGCTGTTTTAGGCCTGCAAAAAAAATATCAACAACCTCTTCAGGCTCTGCCTCAGACACATATTGATCTAATTTCCCAGCAGCTTTTAAAATCATCAGCTGGTGGGATAAATCTGTATCATGAGACCTGTGGGTCTTACTGCCAAAAAAATGTATGCAAAAATGGCCCGGAAATCCGTTTTTTAAAGCACCAGCTCCATGTGGCATCCCATGCATAGAAGCCGCAATCCACTCATCATTAACCGCAACAAGAATCGCCCTTCTCCTCCAGCTCCATTCCCCGTTATAGATGTCTTTCATTATTTTCGTATCTCTATGACTGATTGGCTGAACATCAGCATGATAATGGCCAGCTCTGCGTTGAACCATAAAACTTTGTCCAGTTTCGAAATCGACAACCTTAAAGGTTGAATACTTGGGAAGTAATTTATTGACTTCGTCCCACCTTAACATTTCAATCTGTAAGGAAAGAATTGAATCTGGATCGGGCTTCACATTTGCTTTACAAATAGAAAATGATAAAAAAAATATAATGTACATCACAAATAAAGCAAGCAATTTTTTCACACTTCATCTCTCCTCGAGATTTGATGCAGTTAGTCTAACCACTTTAATGTACATCATACTGTGAAAAATATAGCATTGACGAAGCATCCGAAAAATCTAATAGCTTTCTTTTAAATCATGGATCATTTCTTGAATAATCTCCCTAATATTCTGCTCAATCTTTTCCGCAGTGTTTTCAGTGATAAAGCCAACTAGATTAAACCATTCTTCTTTGCATTTCCAAATTGATACAACGGAATTGGTAAAATACTCATTATTCTTTTCAATTCCGATTTCGATAAAGGAATGATAATCTTTTGAAAACAATTGATCTTGGCTGACTTCAAAATGCTTTCGTGTTCGTACAAGTTCAATGTTTAATGTCACACCTAATTGTGAAAATGTATGATTGTATTCATTTACTAATTTTTTACATATTCGTTCACATTCAGATTCAAGACTTTGAACTTTGGTTCGCATAGTTTCATTTAATTGTAAGATTGGTTTCATGATGGGTCACCTCAATTAATACAAAAAAACATTTTATTCCAAATTACCCTTTAAATCAATTGATTCGACCTGACTGCTTCTCAATAATTTCCAATCTCCTACTAAAAACTAATTACCTATTGCTAATTTTGATCTAGCAGCGAATAAAAAAACGCATGGATGTCAGCATCACATTCCATACGTTCAAAAAAAACGTGAAATTTTGATTTATTTAATTCCTATGATGTACTTTAATGTTAGCTGTTTATTTAACTTCTACTGATTTCGTATCAGCAATAAGAAGCGCACGCTTATGATTCGTTGCTACAATATAAATTGCTGCTCCAATGATCACTAAAGCTATAAACGATCCAAGATTGAAGATTCCCTTTTGCGAAAACCATACAATCGAATATCCGATTGATCCGGCAAATAAGGCATAATATGTGAATGGGAATAAAGTTTTTCGAATGACTGCTCCTTCTTTCCCTACTAAACCTACTACTGCAGAGGCTGCAACAACATTGTGAACACAAATCATGTTTCCAGCGGCCCCTCCTACTGCCTGAAGAGCGACTACCCATGTAGGATCTACTCCGATTTGTGAACCAACATTATACTGGAATAATGAGAACATCATATTACTGACTGTATTGCTTCCCGCAATAAAAGCACCCAGACCGCCAATAAATGTTGCAATCAATGGCCAAAGCTCTCCTGTTAAAGCAGCTACACCGTTAGCTAATTCAATTGGCATCCGCTCATAACCAGCTGCTCCGCCGCCTGTATTTAAGAACACTTGAACCATTGGCACTGTAAATACTAGTGCTGTTGAAGCAGCCACAACGGTTTTTCCAGATTGAGCCCAAGCTCGCTTGTATGCGCTCCCACTCATTCCATGAATAAAGAACGTAATGAGTGAAACGACAATAAAAATGGTTCCTGGTAAATATAATGGCTGGAAACTTGCAGTAATTCCTGTACCAAACATTTCATTAAATGAAACTGTCCACGATTGAAGCCAGCCCATAATAGGAAGCGCTTCCAATCTTGACAATACAAGGAATAATCCGACCAATACATACGGTATCCATGCCCGAATCATACTCATACTGCCGCTTTTGTGGGCAATGTCTTTAATTTCAAGTCTGCCAACCCATTCCGGGTCCCATTTTGATTTTTCATCAAAATCCCACACTTCGTCCTTAGGAGGCATTAAGAATCCTTTTTTGGCTGCAGTAACAACGATTGCAAGACCGATTAAGCCGCCTAGCATGGATGGAAACTCTGGCCCCAGCAGATTCGCCACAATAATATATGGAATTGTCATGGCAAAGGAAGCGAATAACGCAAATTTCCAAACCTTAATTCCTTCGGTAAATGATTTATTTTTTCCAAAGAATCTCGTCATTAATGCCACCACAAAAAGCGGTACAAGTGTACCTGCAAGCATATGTAGTAGTGCAACCTTTGTTCCAATCATGGTTACTAATGAAAGGAAGTTATCTGTAATGCTTGGATCAGCAGTCAATCCTGATTGAACTCCTAAAAGAATGGGTGTGCCTACTGCTCCAAATGAAACTGGTGTACTTTGAATCACCATTCCAGCTACAACGGCTGCCATCGCAGGGAACCCTAATCCGACTAATAATGGCACAGCTACGGCAGCTGGCGTTCCGAAGCCAGCAGCACCTTCAATAAATGATCCGAACAGCCAAGCTACAATTATAACTTGAATTCTTCTATCCTCCGAGATATCTGTAAATCCCTGGCGAATGGTTTTAATACCGCCACTTTCCTGCAGGGTGTTCAATAAAAGGATCGCGCCAAAAATAATGTATAGCAGTGTCGCTGCTACAACTAGGCCATTAACTGATGCTGCTGCTACATTAGCCATTGGTACCTTCCAAACAAACAATGCCAGTGCAATAGCCACTATATAAGATATTGGCATAGCTTTACTAGCTGGCCATTTAAGACCTACTAAGAAAATAGCCACTACTAAGATCGGAAGAAGTGATAAGAAAGCTAACATTCCAGTACTCATAAGACATTTTCTCCTTTCTGTTTCGTATGACAAAACAACGTTTCTGTTTTATTGCAGGATAAGCAACAATTTTTAAAAGGCTGATGAGCATTTTTTCTCAAAGTTACTTAATCCTACCTAATATTATACAAGGTTTCAATCCATTTTCAATAATCTTTAGAAAATTATAAATAATGAAAAATAAATAAAAAATATGTTCTTTTTAATAAAAAAAAGAACATATCAGATTGAAGACAAAAGGCATTTGGGAATGTTTTTATTCCCAAATGCCTTTATGATTTTAAGAATTTTTCTCAGAATCCATCTTAGAAATGAGTGTGATTTGTCTATTATTCTTATTCTTTATGCC
>NZ_JAKZKT010000018.1 GCF_022808645.1 Bacillus litorisediminis | reverse complement strand
TTCAAGATAAAATCCTCGTTTGGAGGATAGTTTCGGTTCCTGGTTCCGCTATTTGCCTTTTTAACCTGCATTTTTGATTGATTTTGCAGTTTTAACGGAACGAGGATCCGCTTCGGTCCTTGATGTAAGGTTTTTCATCCAAATAGCGGAACGAGGATCCACCTTCCTCACATAATGAATCCTCATTCCGTTATTCAAGATAAAATCCTCGTTTGGAGGTTAGTTTCGGTTCCTGGTTCCGCTATTTGCCTTTTTAACCTGCATTTTTGATTGATTTTGCAGTTTTAACGGAACGAGGATCCGCTTCGGTCCTTGATGTACGGTTTTTCATCCAAATAGCGGAACGAGGATCCGCCTTCCTCACATAATGAATCCTCATTCCGTTATTCAAGATAAAATCCTCGTTTGGAGGTGTTTCGGTTCCTGGTTCCGCTATTGATTGATTTCACTTTTAACTCAACCACGATCCGCTTTCTGCTCCTGGTAGAGCCTACCCGCTAGCACTAGCTTATTATCAGGCGCTGTGAATCTTCGCTTTACCAACATGCGGATTTCTGTAGTGTTTAAAAAGAAAATATAATCCACAAGCTGATAGGAGCGACACCAACCCGCAAATATACCACAGCAAAGCTGGCAGTCCCATGGCTTCTCCGGTCTGCAATAGCCATCCCCCAATCCCCTGACTTAGTCCTCCGCCAATTGCCATGGAGAAATAAAAAAATCCAAAATAGCTAGAAGCCATTCCCTCACGAGACAAATAGGCAGTCAAATCATAGATAGCAGGTTCAGCTACCATTACCCCGAGGGCAAAAAGAAGAAAACCAATAAAAAAGATGGCGATATTAGCTGTTACGCCAATCGTCAATAATCCGGCACCCATTAACATCATTCCAGAACAGACTGCCATATGATTGTTCTTAATAATGGATTGAACGGGATATTGAATAAAAATAATGAAAGCGGCAAAAGTGAAATACAAAACAGATACGATTTCTGGAGTGCCGGTAAGCTCTTCTGCATAAATGGGTATCGTTAAATAAAGCTGAATAAACATAAACCAGTAGCCTGTCATAAAACAGGTAAAGAGGATAAAGTATCGGTCCTTGATGACAGTCCAGAACATTTGGCTAATTGAAAGGTTCCTAGTCTTAATCGTTACATCCGGCAAAAGAAAATAAGTTAAGAAACCTCCTGCTATAAAAAGCCCTCCGCTAATCAGGCATAAATAGTAAAACGGAAATTGAATCATGATACCCCCTACTATAGCTGCACCTACCATTCCAATATTTTTTATAATCTTATCAATTGAAAACACCCGTTTTCTGTCATTAAGAGGTGTTAATTCCGATAAAGCCGCTTTGCTTGCAGGTTCAAATAGGGAACCGCCAAGTCCGGAAACGATAGCGGCCGTTAACAAACCTGGGATTGAAGTAAATATCGCAAATAAGAAAAAGCCCATTCCCCGTATTAAAAGACCTAATGAAATTATGATTTTGTAACCAACTTTATCTCCAATAATTCCAGATAAGAAGGTGGTTCCTTGCTGACTGAATTGGCGTACCATTAGTACCAATCCAGCAATGAAAGGGGTTAGCAGCAGATTCTCCGTGATATAATAAGCTAGATATGGAATTAACGCATAGAATCCTATCGACATGAATAGTGAGTTGACAAAGAGTAAGGCAACGCCCTTTGGAAGTTTCTGTCGTTTCATGATTTCCCTCCTCCCCCTTCATCGTAGTAGATGATTTGTTATTTGTATAACGAATAATTATAATGATTATTATCAATATTTTTGATTATGGGAGCATATATGATGGAATCGGAACAAATAGAGGCATTTCTAGCAGTCTGCCAAACTAAAAATTTCACAAAAGCCGCTGAGTTGCTGCATGTTGCCCAGTCAACCGTGACAACCAGAATTAAGTTACTAGAAGAAAGAATGAGTAAGAGATTATTTGAACGGAACAACAGGATGGTTGAATTAACACCTGCAGGCTTGAAATTTCTTCCCTTCGCCCAAAGGATTCAAGAATTAATGAATGAAGGGGAAAGAATCGTTCGATCTGAGGGGTTATTTGAGGGATCGATTGTTTTTGGCAGTCTTCAGTCACTTTGGGAACATGTATTTCCGCCCATTATTACGTCCTTCCGAAAGGAACAGCCTAAGATTGCATTACGTACCATTACGGGCCATTCAAATGACATCGTTCAGAAAATGATGGATGGTTTTATAGATATCGGGGTTGTTTATATTCCGCCTCATCACCATGAAATTGAGGTAATACCTTTCTTTGAAGATACCATTCATTTATTTGCCCACCAGACGTTTACAGTAAATAAAGAACCAATCTTAGCAGACGATTTTAATAATCTCCCCTATATTCACATGAACTGGGGGTCTCCTTTTACTGAATGGTATATGAAATCCCTTGGTGATATCATCTATGCTCTTCAGGTAGATAATTCCTCTTTGTTTGTAAAAATGATTCTTTCCGGGGAGGGAATTGGATTTTTACCTGAGTATATTGCAAAAGAACATGTCCGTAACAAACAATTAAAAAAGCTTCCTTTTACTCCTATCCACCCAATACCCAAAAGGCCTGCCTATATTATCTATCCGAAGAGGAAAAAGGCAAAAATCGAACCATTGCTCAGTTTTTTAATGTAATTGATAGGGAAATTTCAAAAAAAGAGGTAAAAGAAAAGCTGTGAAATATATTCCTATTTTCAACAAAAAATAGTACATTTTTCATAAGGGGAAAACCATTCATTTGTATCCAAACTGGGATGGAACATCTTGGTAGAAGTGTAACCGTTTCCTGCTAGCAATAATTTATTTTAAACTAAAATTAGATATTTGAAATAAAGGAAGATAATGATGCCAAAAGAGGATCAAACAAAGGATCTAATCAAACAAATCAATGGTTATCACGCTCTTATTAATAGATCGGGTGAACTTATTTCTCACTTTACCCAAAGCGGAGTCATTACATATATATCTCCAGCTTCCCTCAGTTTGCTGGGTTATGAAACAAATGAGTTATTGGGAAAGAGTATACTGGATTATTGCCATCCTCATGACCGGCCATTAGTAGAGGATAGCTTTAAGGCGATTACCAAACATATCGTTGATAAGGATCGTTTATCTTTTCGGATCCTGAGAAAAGAAGGGGATTATATTTGGCTTGAATCGACCTTTCTTCTTATTGATTCAGAGGAACTCTTTTGTATTTCTCGTGATGTGACAGAACAAAAGGTGTTGGAACAAGAACTAAAGGCTAACCAGGAGAAATATCAGCTTTTGGTAGATAATTTACAATATACAGTGGGTATTATTACATTAAGTGGAATTTGGCTATATATTAATGATGCAGGCAAACGGTTATTTGGTACAATCCGCAGTGAGGATATCATTGGAAAATCATTTATAGATTCGTTCCATGAGAAAGAAAGAAATCGAATTCAAGACTGTATGAAAAGGAGTTTATTAAACCTCTCTGCCTCATTGAACGAGGCTACGATTGTACGTCAGGATCATCAGACCAAGCAGGTGGAACTAAAATTTATCCCAACTATGTACAAGGAGAAAAAAACATACCAAGTTATTATCCGAGACATAACAGAGCGGAAAAAGATTGAAGAAAAATTACAGCAGGCAGAAAAGCTGTCAGTAGTCGGCCAATTAGCTGCAGGGATTGCTCATGAAATCCGTAATCCGCTAACAGCTATTAAAGGATTCACCCAATTGGTAAAAGAACATTATACAGATGAATATCTTAGCGTAGTATTAAGTGAATTAGAAAGAATTGAAACAATCATTACTGATTTATTAGTTTTAGCAAAACCTCAGGTGGAATTTATTCAAAAGGTGGATATCCGGGAGATTATTGAGAGTTCTATAAAGCTCTTTCACTCACATGCCATCCTTTCTGACTGTGAATTCATTACCAATATTAACTTTAGTCAACAATATGTTGAAGGTGAAGCTGATCAATTAAAGCAGGTCTTTATTAATCTGATAAAAAATTCAACCGAGGCTATGCCAAACGGAGGAAAAATCATAATAAATGCAAATGTTAAGGACGATTTCGTTCAAATCCAATTCAAAGATCAAGGGGTAGGCATACCCGAAGATAGACTGCCAAAGCTTGGTGAACCCTTTTATAGTACAAAAGAAAAAGGAACGGGTTTGGGACTGATGATTTGTAATCGAATCATTAAAAACCATAATGGATCTCTCCAAATTGAAAGTAAAGTAAATGAGGGGACTACCGTTACGATTCAACTCCCTAAGGTGGTTTAAATAGAGGATGTAGAAAAGTAAGATCATTTACACTTGCTCAAGCTATAAATGCTTGAGTTTTTTATTTTTGAGCTCTGTTACAATTTAAAATTGATTCCGTATAATAAAAAAATTTGCAATAAATCAAACTTGAAATCGTCTAATTGTTGAAAAGGGGGAGTGATAGGTGAGTCAAAAGGATTTAGATATAGAAGAAATATATAATCTGTACTATAAAGACGTTTATCATTTTTGTATCTACTATACCAACAATAAACATGAAGCGGAAGACATCACTCAGGAAACTTTTATAAAGGCGATGAGGAATATAAACTCTTTAAAAAGTATAGAGAAAGCAAAAGTTTGGATTCTAACTATTGCAAAGAACACAGCGATAGATTACAAAAGAAAAATGAGAAGGATTTCGTTTCTTCCTTCTTTTTTTAAAGAAGAACAATCAAATGCTCCCTCTCCTGAGGATAGGATGGTAGGGCAGGATTCATGGGAATTTATACAAAAAGCCCTTTTAAAATTAAAACCACAATACCGCAGTATTTTAATTTTAAGAGGAATTAAAGAGTATTCTACAGAAGAAACAGCTGAAATTTTAGGAATATCCGAGGAGAAAGTCCGATTGAATTACCATCGTGCCAAAACCTATTTAAAAAGAGAAGTTGGTCCTCTGGAAGAAGGGTGGGAAAGAATCAATGAAAGGAAACAATAGAGTAGAGGAAGAATTGCTACTAAGTCTCCGTAACCGTCCCGGCATAGAACCTGACCCTCAGTTTGTTGATGATTTGCGACATCGTTTGGGTAAAGGAGAACGTACTCTTCAAAAGCGGTCATATATTCCTTTTCGGGTAGTTGTATCAATGAATGCAGTTGTGGCTATTTTATTGGTTCTTTCTTTACATTACTTAGGAAACATGCAACAAGCGACTCCTGAGACACCTGATACCACACTTCCTTCAGAAACAGGTATTCAGAATTTACTCGACTCAAATTCTGCATACAAGGAACTATATCTGGGAGTTGCAAAGGTTACGGGCATGCCTGAGCAAGCAAAGAAACTGATTTTATATCTAGATGCAGTTATTCATAACAAACCAGAAGTCTTGAAAAATATACTTTATCAGTCTGACAATGAAATGATTGATCAGGTTCTAAAGCAATACGAAAACATAGAGTCTGCCACGATTGAACTTATAAGTATTCAGCCTGACGTAAATAAAGATAGGTTTGAGGTTATCTTTTCGTATCAACTCGGAGAGCTTCAACAAGTGAAAAATCTTTATTTGAGGGTCGGAGATGACGAGGAATTAAAAATAGAAGAACCTCTAACGATTTTATGGGATGACCAGTCTGAAGAATTTTCGCTGACTGAGCAAGAAAGGAATGCCTATGAGCGGTTCAGGCTAGAACAAAACATAGAAAATCTGAAAGGGTTGTCTCCTATTAGCATTGCCAAGCTATATATTCAAGCGGGGTTAGATGAGGATTATTTGACAGAATATGCTTTGTACACAACTAGACCAGAACGAGTGCAGTGGAGCTTAGAAGAACATTTAGAGTATTCTCAAGAACCGTTGACTGAGGCTCAAAAAGCAGAGATTATCAATCTATATAAAAATATTGATGAAGGTGAATTTATTCAGACTGGTGAAAATCAAGGATATATTTTATTTATGGGAGATCAGGGTGAAATGGGTTTTCAAATGGTAAAAGATGAAAGCGGAGTGTGGAAAGTTTCGTTTATGCCGATTCAGTAGTGTATAGTAAATGTAAAAAAACCGTTTAATGGCAAAATTAGCAGGGGGGCAAACGTGCTCATTTTTTGAGGACATTGGTTCCGTTATTATTGAACGAAAAAGGGTTGATTTTCAAAAATTATAGGACATAGATTCCGTTACTTGTGCAAATTACAGCCATTTTTCGTTGATTTTGGCAAAATAACGGAGCGGATGTCCTATCGTATCATCATAATGGTCGTTTTTATGGAATAGCGGATCTTATGTCCGAATATAACCTGCATTAAGTCTAGATTTTGAACGTACAAAAAAGGAACCATGCGGTTTTTGACTCAATCCCGCATTACCGGAAACCTTTTTCAAGTTTTGATGTTGGCGGGGACATTCTAAAAATGAGCTTAAAAGTTGTCCCCACACCAAGTTCACTTTCTACGATAATTGTTCCTTTCATGGCTTTGACAATGCTATAGACGACCATTAGTCCAAGTCCAGTCCCTTTATCTCCTTTAGTAGAATAGTAGGGCTCACCCAAACGCTCAATTTGTTCTTGGGTCATACCAGACCCTGTATCCTGTATGCGGATTATCACATCAGCTGTTGTGGTTTCCGTTGATACTTTTAATATCCCGCCGTTCGGCATTGCTTCGATTGCATTTTTCATAATGTTAACGAGGCATTGATGGAACTTTTGCGGATCCCCTTTGATGGTTCCATGCTTAGAGAGCTCTTCTACAATTTGAACCGAATTGCGATTGGCAGAGGGCTTCAACAGATGAATTACATGTTTTATTTCGTCATAGATGTTAAAGGATTGTTGAGTATGGATTTGTGGTTTGGAGAATGTTAAATAATCTTGGATGACTCTTTCAGCTGAATGGAGTTCACTTTTTAAAATGGCAAGATACTGTGACCGTTTTTCTTCTGATATTGTGTGATCCTGCAGGAGTTGGACAAATCCGATTGCTGCTGTAAGCGGGTTTCGTATTTCATGAGAGATCGCCGCTCCCATTTGTTCGACAGCTTCAAGGCGTTTTGTTTTAATGACATGCTGCCGAAGGAGAATATTTTTGTCTATTTCCTCGATAAAGTAGGCTATCATTCCAACACCAAGCGGTTGAATGATGGCATATGCAATCCACACATCAAGCATAGGATAAGAAATATCTATCAATAAAAGAGTAATGGCTTCAGGCAAGCTCAGCAGAAATGTAATGAGAACAGAAAGCAGAATTCGTTTCTTGGAAGATTTTTTTAAGAACCGAGGAGAAAGCTCGAAAAATAGGAGAGCAATGATTAAGTAAAAAAATGCATGAAATAGAAATCCGGAGTCAATTCCATAGAAGGCGCGAAGAACAATAGCAATCGCTGCTAAGAGAGGACCGAGTCCCATATACAGTCCGCCGATAATGATAGGAATTAAGCGCAAATCTAAAAATAAACTATCATGCAACGGATATGTAAAAATTAAACAAATGACGAGGCTTGCTACAAATACAATGACGGCCGTTATTTGAATCGAACGCAAGCTTTTCAATTTTTCCAACCATAACACACCAAAAAATAGTAAAATCATTATTAAAGATAGATTGAAAAAGAAGTGTACTGTTAACTCCATTTTTTATTCCCCTACAAGTCCTTATAGCTTGATATTACTCAAATATTGGAAATTATACAATGTGTTTTTACAAGCCATAACAGTAAACTAGATTAAAAAACATAAGCAATTTGTTTGACTGTAAAATTATTATCGTTATAAGTTACCATATTTAGATCTGGAAATATAAGTGATGAAGTATACTTTAACTTTTTAGGAGGTATTAGCTGGTATGGAACCGAGGATTACTGTTATTACATTAGGTGTTGATGATTTGAAAAGGTCATTACTTTTCTATCGGGATGGGCTGGGGCTGTCTACGGAGGGTATAGTTGGCGAGGAATTTGAACACGGGGCCGTTGCCTTTTTTGACTTGCAAGCAGGCTTAAAACTCGCTATATGGAATCGCAAAGATATCGCGCATGATACAAAACTGAAGCGGACTGAATCCAGTCCAACTGAATTTACAATTGGTCATAATGTAAGAAGTAAGAAAGAAGTAGATCAGGTCTTGGAACAGGCAAGGAAGGCGGGTGCTACGATCACAGTTCCTGCCCACGATACTTTTTGGGGTGGTTACTCCGGTTATTTTCAAGACCCTGACGGGCATTTATGGGAAATTGTATGGAATCCACAGTGGGAGATTTAATAGCAAACTAAAGATTTGTCAATGATCTGTTTTCTTCTTATATCGCAAATTGTTCCAGTCACAGTAAATGAATGCCAATAATAAAGAAAGGCTTAGGACGAAGCTCCTAAGCCTAGTTTTATATGTATTTGGAATGCACTTTTTTCCAACTCTCATTATATACTACTTCAGTACTAACCCTTTACATCAATGGTTGTATCTCTAGAATAGTGCTTCTAGTTGATTGTTTTTATATCGGACTTCGCAGAAAATGAGATTACTAGAGATTTTTGAGAATTCAAAAAAATGGGAAGGGCGGTCTGAATGAAAAAATTAATTTTTGCAGCATTTGCCTTATTGCTAGTAGCCAGCACGTTTTTTACCGTACAGCCAGAAGCACAAGCCTTGGCGCTGGAGGTTGATTCCGAATTAATACATGTATTGCAGCAAGTGACTGACCAAGCTTTAGTAGAGGCAGTTGTCACCTATGATTCTATGCCTACAAGTGACCAGGTGAATCTTTTACAGCTTCTTGGACTAGAAACTAAAACGTATAGTCAATTACCAATGGTCGCGGTAAAAGGAACCAGGCTAGAAATATATGCATTATTAAATACGAGCATCGTTGGTGCTCTATCAATCTATTACAACAAAGAGCTTGAATATTTTCTTCGTGACAGTCGAGAGTTAGTGGGAGCCGAGAGAGTGTGGAATGATTTAGGATATACAGGAAGAGGAGTAACAGTCGCCGTTATTGATAGTGGAATCGATGCCACACATCCCGATTTACCGCTTGGAGAGAAAGTCGTTCAGAACGTCAAATTCTTAGTTGGAGAAGGAATTTTCTCAGATGGTCCCCTTTATTTAGAAAATGTAGCGAATACGGATACCTCTTCTGGTCATGGAACCCATGTAGCAGGCACCATAGCAGGGCTAGGAACAGCTAGTGACGGCTTGTACAAAGGAATAGCTCCGGATGCTAAACTGGTTGGATTAGGAACAGGTGAAGGGCTCAACATTCTTTGGGCGCTGGAAGGATTTAATTACGTATTAGAACACCAAGAAGAGTATGGCATAAAAGTTATAAGCAATAGCTGGGGAACGACAGGAGAATACTCAGCGAATAATCCAATCAACGTCGCAAGCAAAGCCGCTCATGACGCAGGGATGGTTGTTGTATTTGCAGCGGGGAATGAAGGACCCGATGATAATACGCTCAATCCTTATTCTGCTGCACCTTGGGTCATTTCAGTTGCGGCCGGTACAAAGGATAAGCAGCTTGCTGATTTTTCGTCTCGCGGGGTAGCGGGAGATGATCTTCTTCATCCAGACATTACTGCCCCTGGAGTTGATATTGTGGCAACCAAGTCTTCTACAGGGCTTGTCATGAATTCACTTGGATCTGTTACAGATGCGACCTATATTGCACCTGAACATTTACCTTATTATACAACAGCTAGTGGTACAAGTATGGCAACACCGCATATTTCAGGGATTGTAGCCCTTATGCTGGAAGCGAAGCCTGGCCTGCACCCGGATGTTGTATTAGATCTGTTAGAAAATACAGCCGACCCAATGGAAGGCTATGCTTATCATGAAGTAGGAGCCGGGTATGTCAATGCTTATGAAGCCGTTAAATTGGCAGAAAAGACTGCCTTACAGCTGGGGAAATATAGGGATAAAAATACTGGAAAAACGTATGACACCTATTTTGTTGAAAATACATGGACGGGAACGGTTGGAGCAGGCGCTTCAGAGGCCGGGGCTGCTTCACATGATTATTATGATATTTTACTGGGAAGCAATCCGGTTAGTTTACAAGTAAAGATCGAATGGCTGTCTCCAACAAACGATTTGGATCTCTATGTCCGAGATGCATCGGGAGCTCTAGTAGGGTCATCGGGTAATGCTTTATCTACAACAGAAGAAACCTTCATTCCGTCGGTCACAGAGGGAACGTACACAGTTGACGTCGAAGGGTGGTTAAATACAATTGAACAATATACAGGAACATATGTAATGGAGTATATTTTAAAATAAAGAACCGGGCAGTTTTGCCCGGTTTTCTTCATATTTGACGATTCTTTAACTTAAAGTAAATATGGAAAAGCAAAAAAGGAAACAAGAATCAGTTGATAGACGCATGTAAGCGCGGGAAAGGATCAAACATGCCATTCCATGGTTCAGCTAATTCTTCTTCTGTTAATAGGCATGCATCTAATAATTTTTCAATTTTCTCCTGGTCCATATCTATCCCTATGAACACCAGCTCCTGCATCCGGTCACCCCATGGTTCTAGCCAGCGCTCTTGCAGGGATGGATCCTCTCTTATAATTTTATTTCTTTCTTCTTTAGGTAAAGATGCAATCCATATGCCTCCAAATTCAAGGGTAATAGATGTGCCTGCTTGAGATAATAGTCCTGCTGCTTCATTTTGGCTAGCTAGCCAAAAGAAACCTTTCGCCCGCACAACTTCAACTGGGAGATCTTCTAAAAATTGATGAAATCGTTCGGGATGAAAGGGAAGTCTTTTTCGGTAGACAAACGATGAAATCCCGTATTCCTCTGTTTCAGGGGTGTGCTCAAGCTGTAACTCCTTAATCCAGCCTGCGCCTCTGCTCGCTTTTTCGAAATCAAATAGACCGGTATTTAAAACTGCTTTTAAATCAACCCTGCTAAAGCTGCAGTCGATAATGTTTGCTTCTGGGTTGAGTTTTTGTAAAAGTTGATGGAGCTCAGCCGGTCTGTTTCCCCAATTAAATCAATTTTATTAAGGAGGATGACGTTAGAGAATTCAATTTGATCTATAAGCAGATCTGCAATATCTCTTGAGTCGTTATCATTAATTCCTTGTTGTCGATCGAGAAGCAATTCGCCGGAAGCATAATCATGCCAAAAACGATTAGCATCAACGACTGTAACCATTGTAACCAGTCTGCAAAATTTTGTAAGATCGATTCCAAGCTCCTCGTCAACATAGGAGAAGGTATGTGCAACTGGAATAGGTTCACTAATTCCGCTTGATTCAATTACGATAAAATCAATATTTCCTTCTTGAGCTAGCTTCTCGACTTCAATGAGGAGGTCCTCTCGTAAAGTGCAGCAAATACATCCATTTTGCAGTTCTACTAATTTTTCTTCAGTTCTAGAAAACCCGCCCTGCTGAATGAGAGCGGAATCAATATTAACTTCACTCATATCATTAACAATTACCGCAATTTTCTTCCCTTGGCGGTTTGACAGAAGATGATTAAGCAGTGTGGTTTTACCAGAACCTAAATATCCGCTGATTACAGTAACAGGAATATTAGTCATATCGGTTTCATCCTTTCTCATTTCGTTTCCCGATGGAGGGTGCGACGCTTCAGTCTTGGAGAGTATTTTTTTAATTCAAGTCGCTCAGGGTTATTCCGTTTATTTTTTGTCGTTATGTAATTTCGATCTCCTGTTTCAGTACATGCTAGAGTTATTTTTACTCGCATGGTATCACCTCCTTAATAAGAATCATTACGATTTACGTAATGTAAATTGGAATGATTACGATTTACATCTTACAATGAGTAGCTGATCGAAGTCAACCAATCATTTTAGAATTCACGGTTGTGACTTAGCTTAGCATGCAACAGGAAAAAGCTAATCATATCAATAGGGAAATCCTAGTTTGAATGCTAAAATAACATATAAAGGAACCTTAAAATACAGATGCATTAGCATGTGAAAGATTATGAAGTGTAAATAATAACAGATAGCTTCAGTTTCTAACAAAGAGGGGTGCCAAATAAAATGGAACTTGTAATAAGCGATGCAGCAATAAAATGGTTTAAGGATGAAGTGGGCATAAAAAGTGGTGATCATGTTAAATTTCACGCGAGGTACGGCGGTGCGAGCCCAATTCAGAAGGGATTTTCTCTTGGATTTTCCAAGGAAGAAGCTCCTGTAAACATTGCAGCTAGCACCACAGCTGATGGAATCCTATTTTTTGTAGATGAATCTGATTTGTGGTATTTCGACGGACATGATCTTTTTGTAGAATACAACGAGCAGTATGATGAAGTTGAATATATCTATAAGAAATCCTAATTTTATAGAGCCTGACTCCCTATGTAAATCTTATTCAATAGATCGAGAGTCAGGCTCTGATATGTTTGAATCCTTCTTCGACTGTTTTATTTTATTTTTTACAAAGGCAATCCCTAATAGAAGGATTGGAATCATAACTTGAAATGGAAGATGTAAATAAATCGGAACAATATCCAGTCCTTCTCGTATATGCTCCGAGTAATTGCTTGCGATCGTCATCGATAATACTAAAATTACAAGGCCAATCGGATAAGCTAACCGTGAAGGTTGCTTGACCTTAAATAAACTTGAAGTTCCTGCAATCACTGCATAAAAAAAGATACTGATCTTAAAAAATCCGCCAATAATAGTAGCGATCATATAAAAAACATCGAGGCGTTCTAAAAAATCCGCTACCTGAATTCTCTGTATAGCTGAAAGAAGAGGGTATTGGGATCGCATCATATAATCGACTCCCAAGACACTAAAATTGATGGCTGACACAATTGCCAAATTAATGCCGCTCAACCCTATAGCCAGTAATCCAGTTTTTTTTGCTACTTTCGGATTGTTTAAATAGGGCAAAATCATTGCAAATACCACGGCTTCCCCAAAAGGGACATATAAAGTTTGTGTATAAGTTGTTTTTACAACCGGTATAATTCCTTCCTCAAGAACTGGCTTTAGATTATTGATATCAATAAGCCCGGAAATTACAATTAACACAAAGCCGGCAAAGGCAAGGAGGTACATTAACACAAAGAGTAATTCTCCTGTTCTTGCTAATACTTCTATTCCTTTTCTTACAGTATAAATAAGCACCATAATGAGCAATGCATTAATGATAAACAAGGGCGTATCAAAATAGGCAATCGTAACGAGCATTGTACCAAAATCGCGTAACACCCTGGCTGCTAAGTAAGCAAAATAAAGGAGATACAATAAGGCAATAATTCGTCCGAGAAATCTGCCAGTTATTTTTTGTACGTATTCAACAGCTGAAATATCTGGGTAGTAAAGATAAAGGCGGTGGTAAATAAAAAATAATAACAGACCGCCAAGCATACCTAGGAGAATGGAAAGCCAGGCATCCTGTTTAGCTTCGACTGCAATAGGTATAATCAAAGCACTTCCCATCTCAAAAAGGAATATAAGGACAAACAGCTGATATGCATTGATTTTGGCCTTCTCCACTCATTAGTCACTCCCCTCAGCTTAACCGTCCTTTTCCATGGTAGAAAGATAAGATTTGTTTCTTAATTCTGTAGAGCGTATAAAAGCGTTGACAGTAACTTCTGTTTGTAACTCAGGAAAGTGTACCTCATTCCAGTCAAGCTTTAACCTCTTCCACTCATTTGGATTTGAACGATGGACTGCCTCTCCAAATCCAAAAATATCGGATTGATTTTCTTGGGCTTTTCGAATAGAATCCTCTATTTCTTCTTTAATTTCCTTTTCCAGTTTCTTTTCTATTTCCAAAAGCACGTAAGGGTCATTTAAGTTTACAGGTACTTTTAATTCCCCGATTTGACCTTCCCCATTTACCTCGATGGTGATAGTGGGCTGATTATTTTTCATTGAAGCTGACACATTTGTTTTCTGACGGATCAAATCGTAGACGATGGCATCCTTATTTTCTTCCCAATCCACTTCTATCGCTGTGGCCCTAATTTTATTAAGAACCCATAAAGCACCTCTTGAGGGTTCATTATCCAGCCAGTCAACTAACCTTCCTTTTTTAAAAATACCTATACCATTTGCCTCAATTTTTGTATCAGGAGAGGATTTCTGAAGATTTTCTAATTTCTTACCCTGATTTACTTCTCCTTTTAGAATAAAGCCCGTAATGACAGGTTCCTTGCCTGGGGAGACTAGACTCTGAATCACATCATGAACTGAAAAAGCCGCATGTTCACCCCATCTTTTTTCAGACGACTCTAAAACTTTGATTACATTATTGGCTGGAATCTTCTCCAGAGTAGATAATATTTTCACAAAATCTTCTGCCCTTGCACCATGGGCAATCACTACGGTGGTTGTGGTTCTAAACTCAGGATCCCTGTCAATGGCGTCAAAAAGAAGCTCGATTCCTTCTTCCCTCGCTAACTCTTCGCCAATTACAAGAAGATTCGTATGAGTAAAATATAGTCGACGTGAAACCTTCGCTGTTGAACGGCGGACCGTTTCAGTAATCGTGTCTCCAGTAGAAGAAAAAATAGTAACGGGAGTAGATTGTGTACCGCTTCCCTGTGCAGTAGCTGCGACATTGGAAGGGTTAATAACCTGAATAGTTCCAACATACTTTCCTTCATCCGTTTTATCGATTCCTAATGCTGAAACGAACGCTATATCGGTTAATTCCTTTTGGCTCCAACACCCGGAAAGAAGAAAGAGAATCATTATTAGCATTGGTAAATATACAAGTTTTCTGTAATTCACTGCTGGCCACCCTTATCCTTGTCCGTGTCTTTATTAACCATTCCCTGATTGGCAGGAGGCTCTGGTTTCTGATTTTTGCCTTCTCTAATTTGATTTTCCCCGGTTAATAATTTAGGTCTCGTTCTGAAAGCCCACCATGGGACGCGGACAATTGTATCATCATTATCAGAAAGGATCATCGGAGCAAGCGGGGCCATATAAGGAACCCCAAATGAACGTAAGCTGCAAAGGTGTACAACCTGAATGATTATTCCTAAGATGATTCCATAAAAACCAAATGTAGCTGCAGCAACCATAAATAAAAAGCGAATCAAGCGGGCTGAAATGGCCATCGCGATCGAGGGAGTTGCAAAATTGGCAATAGCTGTTATCGCGACAATAATAACCATGGCAGCTGAAACAATCCCTGCTTCGACTGCTGCCTGTCCGACTACAAGCGCACCTACAACAGAAATGGCTGATCCGACAGCTCTAGGCATCCGGATACCAGCTTCCCGTAAAATTTCAAAAGCAATTTCCATTATAAGTGCCTCCACAAATGCCGGGAACGGAACAGCCTCTCGCTGGTCAGCAATCGTAATTAATAAAGGTGTAGGAATCATCTCTTGATGAAAGGTTGTAGCGGCAATGTAAACAGCAGGTGCAATAACTGAAATAAAAAACATTAAAATCCTTAAAAAGCGAAGGAAGGTTGATATATCAAATCGGCCATAATAGTCTTCAACTGATTGGAAAAATTGAATAAATAACGCTGGAACAATCAATACGAAAGGAGTACCATCTACGAAAATAGCTATTCTTCCTTCTAGGAGATTTCCTGCAACAGTATCAGGTCTTTCAGTATGATAAGTTGTCGGAAAGGTTGTAAAAGTTTGATCTTCGATTAGCTGCTCTATATAACCTGATTCAAGAATGCTATCGATGTTGATTCTGTTTAATCGAGTCCGGACCTCTTCGACAATCTTTTTTTTAGCAATTCCGTTTATGTACATAATAGAAACGGTTGTTTTTGTAATCTTGCCAATGTTCATCGTTTCAACCCATAAGTCAGGGTTGTGAATTCGTTTTCGCACAAGCGCAATATTAACCTGGATTGATTCCGTAAATCCATCTCTAGGCCCGCGTATCGTTACTTGACTGCTTGGCTCTTCAATGGAACGTTTTTCCCCGCCTTTTGTACTGGCACTAAGTGCTGAACTCTTCCCATCCATTAAAATAATCGCTTGACCAGTCATTAAAGTGGAGAACAGATTATCCCAATCTAGAACCTCTTTTACAGTTCCAAGGGCAATGACCTGCTCTTTCATGATGTCAAAAGCGTCTTGGAGGGTGAGTTCATTTTGTAATGTTTTACTTTGCATGATGGATTCTATTAAGAAATCATTGATAGTAGTATGGTCTGATAAACCTTCTAAATAAACAATTGCGATCGGAACTTCCAGGTCTTTGCCAATTTTAAACTGACGTATGACGACATCAGGGCTATTTCCTGTTCTTTTCCGAATGTAGTCTAAGTTTACTGTAAGTGAATCATCAATAGACTCTATCAATGGATCAATGGATTGATTTTTGTCAGTCTCTTCGTTTGGTCTTGTTTTTTTTTGCTTCGAACGTTTGAAAAAAGGAGGCATCACTCTTGTTCCTTTCTTAGCTGTATATTTCCTGTTTTCTCCAATGCATGACTTTTTTATTCGAACCCTTCTATATAAAGTAAAAAAAAGGAGAGACTATTGAATGGAGCGTGATGGTATATGAAGATTATTGGGATTTCTTTATTAATGATGGTGCTATTAATGAGTTTTTCTTTAGGGGTAGACCTGCTTCAAGGATTTGACACAAGGACATCCATCCATAATAATGTGAGCCCATTTCAGGTTATGGAAACCCCAGAAATGTTTGTGTTTGTCTTTTTTATTCTTGTCTTTGTGATTGATTCGTTTCTATATTTTTATCGAAGTCGGATAAAGGGTAAAAATAAGTCTAGGAAACTCCGGCAGTAGGGAGAATTGAAAAAGCAGAAATCGATATGGTGTATAATAAAAGAAATAGAATTATCACTGAAAAATAAGAAAAGGGGAAGAACTATGTGCAGGAATATTCGAACACTTTTTAATTTTGACCCTAAAGCCACGGATCAGGAAATCGACGCAGCGGCTCTTCAGTATGTGAGAAAGATTTCGGGGTTTCAAAAGCCATCAAAGGCAAATGAAGAAGCATTTAATCGTGCCATTCAGGAAGTAGCCATCGCCACAAAAAAACTGCTTGAATCATTAGAAACTAATGCAGAACCACGAAATCGCGAGGCTGAGGCTGAAAAAGCCCGTATAAGAACAGCTAAAAGGTTCGCAGCCAATTCTTAGAGGAAAACAAAAAGGCAGCCTAGCCAGCTGCCCTATTAAAACATTATGACTTTAGTAATCTCAAACCATTTAGTATGACAAGGATGGTACTTCCTTCGTGGCCGATAACGCCGATTGGCAAAGCCAAAGACTGCATAAAGTTTGATGCTATTAAAAGTAAGATTACAGAAATTGAAAATACCACATTTTGTTTTATGATTCGATTCATTCTCTTTGAAAGCTTGACGGCTTCGGCTATTCTAGGCAAATCATTTTTTATTAACACGACATCAGCTGTTTCCAAGGCAGCATCGGTTCCTTCTCCCATCGCGATTCCTACAGTAGCCGTTGCTAGAGCGGGAGCATCGTTGATTCCATCGCCAACCATAGCAACCGTACCGAATTTTTCTTTTAATTTCTTCATTTCATCGACTTTCACTTCAGGAAGACATTCCGCAATATAGGTATCAATTCCGCTTTCAGCAGCAATCGCTTGAGCCGTCTTTTTGCTGTCACCAGTTAACATGACAGTATAAATGCCCGCTTTTTTTAGCGCTTGGATCGCCTGCACCGTCTCTTTCCGAACCATGTCTTTTAGCGTTACTAATCCTGCGATTCCTTTCTCATCTTTAACAAAAACAACCGTTTTCCCTTGCTTTGCTAAGGTGTGGGCCACTCCTCCCTGAAATTGCTCAGCTTCTTCACGTCCAACGAAATCAGCCCTGCCTACTTTCCATCTGGATCCATTGAACATTGCTTGGACTCCGAAGCCTGCAATATCTTCCATATTATCTGGCTTCATTAATTCTATACCTTTTGAAGAGGTATAGCGGACAATAGCTGTTGCAAGCGGGTGGTTTGAGTATTTTTCGATAGAAGCAACATGCGTCAAAAATTCATGCTCCGTTAAGTCATCGCGAACAATAACATTTGTTACTTCCGGTTGTCCTTTAGTAAGGGTACCGGTTTTATCAAAAGCAATGGCACGTATATTCCCCAGATTTTCAAGATGAACGCCACCTTTAAATAGAATTCCATTGCGTGCCCCATTTGAAATAGATGATAAGGTAGCAGGCATAATGGATGCTACCAGGGCGCAAGGTGAAGCAACGACCAGTAAAATCATGGCACGGTAGAAGGTTTCAGTCCAGCTCCAGCCAAATGCAAAGTGAGGGACAAACAACATCAAGCCAACCGCGATTAATACTGTTTTTACATATTTTCCTTCAAAACGTTCAATAAATTGCTGGGAAGGAGACTTTTCACTCTGGGCCGTTTGGACAAGATTAATAATCTTTTGAAAGAGCGTTTCACTATTAGGTTTTGTCATTTCAACTAAAATAGTCCCGCGCAAATTAACGGTTCCCGCAAAAACCTCGTCATTAATCGTTTTACTAACCGGCATGGACTCACCTGTAATAGCAGCTTCGTCCAGGTTGGTATGTCCTTCGATAATTCGCCCATCGGCAGGTACGCGTTCACCCGGTTTTACTAATAGTAGATCCCCAACAAATAATTCAACAATGGAGACTCTTTCTTCCGTACCGTTTTTTACCCGAACAGCTTCTTCGGGCTGAAGGTCCATCAATGCAGAGATTTCCTTATGGCTTTTATTTAAGGTGTATGTTTCAAGAGCACCACTTAATGCAAAGATAAAAATTAAAATGGCGCCTTCTGTCCAGTAGCCAATTATGGCAGAGCCAATGGCTGCTAAAATCATCAGAATTTCTACATTAAATTCTTTATTGGCAATTGTCTCTTCAATACCTTCTTTTGCTTTGGCAAAACCGCCGATCACGTACGCTGCTAAATAAATGATCACGGACGCTGTTTGAAATGAGTTTTCCGCCAACAGCCACCCGGCTAAAATCAGTAATCCGCTGAATAAGGCGGCCATTAGTTCGAGATGAGGTTTGATTTTTTCAAGCCAAGAGATTTCGAGCTTGGTAGGCTGTTTTAATGTTTTCGTTTCGGCAAGCACGGGAGAGACCTCCTTTTCAACTGAAATACATTCTCAATTAAACTTAACTAATTGAGAATGATAATCATCAAAAAACAATTGGTAAATTAATGTGCACTAGTATTTAGAAGGCTATTTTAAAAGTGTATAAACAGATTAACATACAATTATGAGTGTGTAAATAATAATGATTATAAATTAATAATAATTATTTAATAATGATAATCATAATCAATTGGGCATAGTTTTTGAAAATTCAGTTAAATCATTCTCCATTGCTGAATTTTGTACTAGAATTTAAAAGTATTAGGTAATCCGGTATAATCTGTATACAAAACCAATAAATGGAGGGTTTAGTATGACCAATCAAAACACGGCAGAACAAAAAATAATTAAAAAGAAAGTAATGATTGATTCAAAGGCTGATTTAGTCTGGTATGCATGGACAAAGTCCGATAGGGTTTCTCAATGGTTTGCTGGAAAAGCAATTGTTGAGCCGGAAGTTGGGGGCAAATACGAATTATATTTTGAGCCAGGCAATGAAGTGGGGAACTGTACAAAAGGGTGTACTATTATTGGATTAGAGCCATTTAAAAGCTTGTCATTCACTTGGAAGGGGCCAGATCCGCTGGCAGAACTTATGAATCAAAGCAGCAAGCTTACAGAAGTTAATGTAAAGCTACAAGAAATAGGAGAACAAACGGAAGTAACTGTTACACACACTGGCTGGGGCGAGGGGCAAGAATGGCAAAGGGCTATAGACTGGCATGTGATGGCATGGGATCAGGTACTAAGCAGTTTAAAATCAGCATTAGAAGCCGGTGAAGGGGAGCTATGCTGCCAACCGTGATTACAGGTTAGTGGCAGCACATTTAGTCCAGGAATAATAAAAAAGGAGGAAGCCTATCTGATTAGGCAGGTTTCCTCCTGGTTATTGTGAATGATTCCATTTATATCCGGCACCATAGATCGTATGCAGGTATTTTTCTATTGGGAATCCAGCTTTTCTCAGTTTGTCCCGTAAGTTGCGAATGTGGGAATCAACTGCACGGTCGGAAGGATCTGACCCGTCTCCCCAGATTAAATCCACTAACACTTCACGTGAGTATACTCTCTTTTGGTTTCTAAGGAATAGCCCCAATAATGCAAATTCCTTGGGTGTCAGAAGAATTTCATTCCCGGCAAATAATACTCTTCGTGCATCTGAATCCCAAGTTAAGCCCTCAATCGTCAGAGCTCCATCGCCATAGTATCTCCTTAAAACAGCCTCGATTTTAGCTACCAATACTTCTTCGTCAAATGGTTTAGTGATAAAATCATCAGCCCCAAGCCGTAATCCTTTAATAATATCCTCCTGATTCGTTCGGGCTGTCAGATATAAAACCGGAATATTAGAAAATTGTCTTATCTCTTTTAACAATTCCCACCCGTCGAGGTTCGGCATCATAATATCTAACAGGATTATATCGATTGGATTCGTTTTAAGAAAATCGACTGCGGCTGAAGGATCGTCCATTAATGTACATTGAAACTGATGATTTTCCAGATAAATTTTAAGCAATGTTAGCATTTGTGGTTCATCGTCCACAATTAATACCTTTCTTTTCATTCCCCGATTCCCCCTGACAGAGATAGTTGTACAGTAATTAATCCGTGGCTATCTTTAAAGGATACGGTGCCTCCGTGAGCCTCGATCACTTCTTTGACAACCGAAAGCCCCAGGCCGGTTCCCCCAAGCTTTCTAGAGCGAGATGAGTCTATCCGATAAAAGCGATCAAATAAGCGGGGAAGATGGTGAGAATCAATCGGAAGACTATTGTTTTGAATTGTGATGTGAATCTTTCTCTTTTTCTCAAAAACTTCTAACTTAATTGTGCTATTCGGGAGCGAATACTTTTTCGCATTGTCTAATAAGTTTAGAAGGCATTGCTCGATACGAATAGAATCTATATTTGCCCAAATCTCTCCGCTTACTTTTAAATCCAGTTTTTTTCCTTCCTTTTCAAAAGCTGGTTGAAAACGCTCAAATAGGTTCTGAATAAGTTCATTAACGGAAACCTTGCTTTTTTCAATGGCAAATTCATTCTTGTCAATTTTAGCTAATTCGAACAGATCCTGTACTAATCTGGATACCCGTTCAGACTCCTCATAAATGACATGAAGATATTTCTCTCTTTCTTGATCACTAATAAGCCCTTTTCTGCATACATCGGCATACCCTTTGATATAAGTTAGGGGTGTTCTTAATTCGTGAGAGATGCTTGCCAAAAATTCCTTCCTGGATTCTGTTAAATGCTTTAAATCATCAGCAAGCTTATGAATCGCTTTTGAGAGCTTTCCCAGTTCATCATTTCGGTGTTCAGGAAGCTCTACTGAGAAATCGCCGATACTCATCCTTTCAGTTGCTTGTTTCATTTTGATTAATGGTTTGGTAATAATATTTGTCAGACAATAGATGACTAGAATCGTAACGAGCAGAGAGATAATCGCTCCGTATACAAAATGCTCGTTCATTTCATGCATCATCATCTGTAAATTTTCTGTCGGTTTAAACATAAACAGAAAATAGGGCTGATTTTGGGTCTGGAAGCTGCTTACGGTTGCTATAAAAGGGCTGTCCCAAAATTCTGTCTCAATAAAAGCATCTTTGCTTTGAAGCATCCTGTCTGAAACAGTATGATTAATCATATTTTGCACAATCGGTGTTACCGCATCAGAAGAACTTAATATGTTTCCTTCATTATCTGAAACTACCACAATGGTATCGGATGTCGATTCCATTAACATAACATGATCTAATGTACTTTGATTAAAGCTCTGAGACAACACATCCCGATGAGAATTACCTCTTAACTGCAAAGAAGACATCTCTCCATCAACCTGTGTTTCAACCATGGATTGATGTAAAAAAAATAAAAGAAATACGGTAATCCCAAAGAAAACTACAAAAAAGGAAAGCCCCAATTTAATTGAAAGTTTATTCATATCAACATCACCTGCTTGTATTGTAACTGATAGATAACAGAAAAAACTGTTAAAAAATATTTTACAATAGGCGGACAAAAACTTTTTAGACAGAAATGAGAAGAGAAGTTCTTGAATAAAACATACTGCTGGTTGATGTTCGAGGGCTGGCATTAGCTGCTGGCTTAATAATAGCAGGTGCCCTGCAAGGCATGGGGGATACAAAGAGTCCAATGTATAGTACGGCTATTGGCATGTAGATTATTCGGATTCTCGGTGTGTATATTTTGGGAATCCAGTTTGAAATGGGGATTGCTGGAGTTTGGTTATCGATAGCTATTGATTTATTCGTTCGCGCGATATTTTTGTTTATTAGATTTAAAGCATATTTTAATAAAAAATCAGGTAACACTGACATTGAAAAACCCATAAATTTTTTATAAAAAGCATAAAAAGACCCCCTTGCAGACTGCAAAGGGGTCTTTTATACCTTACGGGTTTGCCGATAAAACAGGATGACAATTCCAAAGGCTAATGCTGCTAAAACAAAAAGCAGATGATCCGATAACCCATCAAAAACCGATGGATTACTTTCTTCGGAAGCGGTTGATTTCTTTACTTCTGCTGCTGCAGCTACTTCAGTTGAATCTAGTTCATAAGAAGCAAGGACAGTACCGTCTTGAGCCATAACTTCTAATACCCCATCCTTGTTGACCTCTGTATGAACTTGTCCACTTTTAGGATAGGTATAAAATAATGTATCTTTTGTCATAAATTCCACGCCATCTACGTCAAACGTTTTTCCCTCAGCAATACTTGACGTGACAAAATGATTGAAGCCGAAGTCTAATAAGCTAACGGTGTCCTGATAAGCAATGGCTTCTGAACTGCTTTTTAGGGTTACGACAATCAAGTCTAATTGATTATTTTCAGCTGTTGTTGCCAAGGTGAATCCAGATTGGTCGACATAACCATTTTTTCCACCCGTTACTTCTTCGTAGGGAATTTCACCCTTTACTATTTTATGATGAGAATAGAGGGTTGTATCCCAGGATTCACCTTGCCATTCTAGTTCTTGAGTTCCGAATATTTCTCTAAATACCTCGTTATGCATGGCATACTGAGTGATCTTAGCTAAATCTTCAGCTGTCGTTACATGGTTCGGATCAAAGAGACCATGCGGATTTTCAAAGTTTGTATTTTCGATTCCTATAACGTTTTTTAAATACTTATTAATATCATCAGCAAACTGCTCGACACTGCCGCTTAAATGCTCCGCAATGGCAACACCGGCATCATTGCCTGAATTAATTAACAGTCCTTGGAGGAGCTTCTTTAACGTAACTTTTTCTCCGTCTTCCAGGTAAACCCTTGTTCCATCTACCTCTCTAGCTTTACTGCTCACCGTGACGATATCATCCAGATTTCCCGTTTCGATTGCATAAATAGCTGTTGCGATTTTAGTTAGGCTGGCAGGGTACATTGGAACATCTGCATTTTTATCAAAGAGAATCTGTCCAGAATCGGCTTCCAATATGATGGCAGCTTCACTACTAATGGTTGGAGGCGCCGGAGCGTCTTCCCCAAAAACGGTTGAAGACATAATGGAATTTATAAAAAGGACAGATATCATAGTTATAATTAATTTGTTCATGTATATCACCAAAATTCTTATTTCTTATATTTCTGCTTTCGAAACAATATAGTATAACTATACCCTATTAAAGCTGTTTTTCAATTAAGTATTTTTTCCATTCTTATAATTAGAAATTTTCATTTGCCTATCCTATTGTAAATCAAAATAATTAAAAAAACCCTTCAGATGGACTACATGTAACCATAGCTTAATTTTTTTAAACAATTTGTTTTATTCATCTACCTACAGTTTTGATTATTTAGAGCATAAAAAACCTCTTTCGATTAGAAAGAGGTACGGTGTTCAGTTAATATACAGTTAATGTTCCCGTCATTCCGTTTTCTTTATGACCAGGGGTGGAACAGTAAAACTCATATGTCCCTTTTGCTAAAGGTGTAAAAATTAGCTGGTTAGAACTATTTGCTTCTGAATGAAGGTGAATATTCGATTCGGAATGATGAGAGGAATGTTGACTATCAACCAAATTATTTTGAATCGGAATTGATTTAATTTCTATATCATGATCAATATAATCACTGTTGTTTAATATAAGTGAAACCTTTTGACCTTCTTTTATTTTTAAAGTAGAAGGGTTATAGGAAAAGCTCTGTTTTCCCACAGAAACGAATAATGTATTTACATGGTTTCTTGAATGATCGAATTGAGAGTTTACAAAGGGTTATTAGTAAAGATTTATTTTTTGAAAAAAATGGCTAAAAAAACATTTGACATACCCATACGGGGTATATTAAGATGGAATCAAGGAGGTGCTGCAATGTCGGTAAACCTTAATAATGAAGAAACGTTAAATGTGGCTGACTGTTGTTCCACGGAAAGAAAAAGTCACCATTCAGATAAGGTAAAAGCAAATTTAACAGCCAGGTTAAATAGAATCGAAGGACAAATTCGCGGGATTAAAGGTCTTATAGAAAAGGACACGTATTGCGATGATGTGATTACGCAAATTGCTGCTACTCAATCGGCCTTAAATAGTGTAGCTAAGATTTTATTAGAGGGTCATTTAAAAACCTGTGTGCTGGAGAGAATTCAGGATGGAGACGATGATGTCTTAGATGAGGTACTCGTTACCATTCAAAAATTAATGAAAAAATAATAGGAGAGGACCATAATGGAGAAAATAATATTAAATGTTGCTGGAATGTCTTGCGGACATTGTGTAAAAACAATTGAAGGAAGTGTCGGAATACTTTCAGGAATAAAAGACGTCATGGTTTCTTTGGAAGAAGGAACCGTGCAAGTTGAATTTAATCCTGAAGAAGTAAAAATAGATACAATTAAACAAACGATTGATGAAGAAGGTTATGAAGTTCAATAATGGTGAAAACCGTGCTCTCGTTAGCGCGATTTCTATTTCAAAAAAATATACCCCGTATAGGTATAAGGAGAATTAAAAATGAGTAAAAAAGTACAGGAACTTAACTTACAAGTAACCGGCATGACGTGTGCGGCTTGTGCAAACCGAATTGAAAAGGGTTTGAAAAAACTGGAAGGAGTCGAAGAGGCGAACGTTAATTTAGCCCTTGAAAAAGCAACGATTAAATACAATCCGGAAGTTACACAGTCCGATGCGTTTGAGAAAAAAATACAGGATTTGGGCTATGGGGTTGTGAAGGAAAAGGCAGAGTTTGACCTGATGGGAATGACCTGTGCAGCCTGTGCCACTCGAATTGAAAAAGGTCTAAAAAAATTAGAAGGTGTTCAATCGGCTGCGGTTAATCTGGCGCTAGAAACAGGCACTGTCGAGTACAATCCCTCACAGGTCAGTGTCCAAGATATGATTGAAAAAGTAAAAAGTATTGGCTATGAAGCAAAGTTAAAGCAAGATCAGGAGGAAACCGCCGATTATCGCGAAAAGGAAATAGAAAAGCAAAAAGGCAAGTTCATCTTTTCTTTAATCCTTTCTCTGCCATTATTGTGGGCGATGGTTGGACATTTTGAGTTTACGTCCTTTATCTATGTACCGGATATGTTTATGAACCCATGGGTACAAATGGCGCTAGCTACTCCAGTTCAGTTTGTGATCGGGAAACAATTTTATGTAGGAGCATATAAAGCCTTGCGCAATAAAAGCGCCAACATGGATGTATTAGTAGCGCTTGGAACTTCAGCTGCCTACTTTTACAGTGTCTATAAGTCGATTAAATCCATTGGAACAAATGCTCATATGGTTGAGCTTTACTTTGAAACAAGTGCAATTCTGATTACATTAATCATATTAGGGAAGCTGTTTGAGGCCCGGGCAAAAGGGCGCTCCTCCGAAGCCATTAAAAAGTTAATGGGGCTTCGGGCAAAGACAGCGACTGTTTTACGAAATGGAAAGGAAGTCGAGATTCCGCTTGAGGAAGTGACTGTTGGGGATATTATCTATATTAAACCGGGAGAGAAGGTACCGGTTGACGGGGAAATCATCGAAGGAAACTCTGCATTAGATGAATCCATGATTACTGGAGAAAGTGTTCCAGTAGATAAAACGGTCGGAGATATCGTTATCGGCGCAACCATCAATAAAAATGGATTTTTAAAAGTCAAAGCAACGAAAGTAGGAAAAGATACCGCTTTAGCGCAAATTATCAAGGTTGTCGAAGAAGCGCAAGGATCTAAGGCGCCGATTCAAAGATTAGCAGACCAAATTTCAGGTATTTTCGTACCAATCGTAGTAGGAATATCTCTTATTACCTTCTTAATCTGGTTTATCTGGATAAGTCCTGGTAATTTTGCCGAAGCGCTTGAAAAATTAATTGCCGTACTCGTGATTGCCTGTCCGTGTGCTCTAGGGTTGGCAACTCCAACTTCTATTATGGCTGGATCAGGAAGGGCAGCTGAATTTGGGGTCTTATTTAAAGGCGGAGAACATTTAGAAATGACCCATAAGATTACAACCGTCGTGCTTGATAAAACAGGTACGGTGACAAACGGGAAGCCGGTATTAACAGATGTAGTGGTAGATGGAAATATAGATGAAGAATCATTCTTAAGTCTCGTTGGGTCAGCAGAAAAACAATCCGAACACCCTCTGGCCAATGCTATTGTGGAGGGTATTAAGGAACGCAACATTAATATCGTGAGTGCTGATCAGTTTGAAGCGATTCCTGGATATGGGATTAAAGCGGTTGTTCAAGGCCGTGAAGTATTAGTTGGAACAAGAAAATTGTTAAACAAATTTACTATAGCATTTGAATCGAATGAAATGGAAGGCTTTGAAGAAAACGGAAAAACGGCGATGCTGGTAGCGATTGATGGAGAGTATAAAGGACTTGTAGCTGTGGCAGATACCATTAAGGCTACATCTAAGCAGGCCATCCAACGCCTAAAAGATGCAGGCATTGAAGTGATTATGATGACCGGGGATAACAAGCGTACCGCCCAAGCAATTGCGAAAGAGGTCGGAATTGATCAAACCATTGCCGAAGTATTGCCGGAAGGTAAAGCAGAAGAAGTGAAAAAGCTTCAGCAGCAGGGCAAACGAGTGGCTATGGTTGGAGACGGAATTAACGATGCACCGGCGTTAGCGATGGCTGATATTGGGATGGCGATTGGAACTGGAACAGACGTAGCTATGGAAGCGGCAGATATAACCCTGATGCGCGGCGATTTAAACAGCATAGCAGATGCGATTTTAATGAGTCACAAAACCATCCGAAATATCAGGCAAAATCTATTTTGGGCACTTGCTTATAATACGTTAGGCATCCCAATCGCGGCTGCAGGATTTTTGGCTCCATGGTTAGCAGGGGCTGCAATGGCCTTTAGTTCAGTCTCCGTTGTTTTAAATGCTCTTCGTTTACAAAGAGTTAAACTAAATCAAAAAACGATTTAATCAGGAAAGGTTTGATTCTCTATGAAAAAATGGGCACTGGCAGCTTTTTTCTATTTGCTGCTTGTAATAGGCAGCTATGCGATTTATGAAGGATTCTTTGCGGAAGAAGTAGTCAATAATGAAGAGCATGGTCAAAATCACCAAGACTAACATTTGGGAACCAATCGGCATCCTTAGGGGTGTCAAGGTATTTTCCACTCACATAACTTTTTTATAACATAAGGATGGAAGAGGAATGACAACAAATAAAATAAAAATCGCCGTCAATGGCGGGATAGGCTTTGGCGCGAAATTAACGCCAAAACAGCTTGTGACGATTGCAAAATATATGGATGAAGCAGATGAGTTAGAGTTAACTACCTTCCAGCAGCTTTATCTGGAAGTGCCAGAACATGATTTGGATGCGATTAAAGAAGAATTTACTAAGGTTGGCCTCCACTGCTACCCAGTCGGAAAATATGTTAAAAGCTTAAGGACATGTAATTTCTGTAAAGGGGAGTTAGAAGAAGGAATGCCAGTTGCTAAGGAGTTAAATAACCGGATTGCCGGTAAACCTGTCCCTTTTACCTTAAAGCCAGCCTATACAGGCTGTCCGATTGGCTGTGGCGAGCCAATGGTGAACGATATCGGTGTAATGAAGGTTAGAGACTCTTTTAATGTATATGTTGGAGGAAAAGCTAAGGGAAAGGATGCGCGGGTTGGAGAGCTATTGTATGAGTCCCTGACACCTGAGCAACTTTACAGTGTAGTAGATCAAATTATTGATATATATGCAGCAAACGGGAAAAAAAGAGAGGATTTTCCGAGGTTTTTAAATCGTTTTGGAATGGAATCCCTTAAAGAACAGATTACTTTCTGACTGCTAGAAACGAATGATAGGATAACACAATCAGGAAATTAAAAAATCATGACAAATGAAAAAAATAGATTGAAAAGGTAGGCATTTTCATTAGTTTTCTCATATAATAGTAGTAATAGTCTCTTTTTCTAAAAATTATGTCTATTATGGAGGGGATAATCGTGTCATATGTTATTACAGCTCCTTGTATCGATGAGAAAGCAGGGGAATGCGTAGAGGTTTGTCCAGTGGATTGTATTGAACCAGGGGATGATCAATTTTATATTGACCCTGAAATTTGCATAGAATGTGGTGCATGCGAATCAGTCTGCCCGGTTTCTGCAATTTTCCATGAAGACGACTTACTGGATGAGGATCTGCCTTACTTAGAAAAAGCCCGTAAATTTTTTGGCAGAGATTAAAAGTTTACTAGTTTTATGAACGTCTAACAGTAAAGCCTGATTTTGATATGGAGCTCATCAAAATCAGGCTTTAAAATTTTCCCTTCAAAAGCAAAATAATTTTAAATTTAGCGGGATCGGAGTAAACTGTTTGTATGATCGGGAAATGAGAGGATATTTTTATGAGACACGTATACAGTGATGTCCTGCAATTTCGAGGCACCCACTATGAATTCGGATATAAGCAGGGTCTGTTATTGAAGGATTCCCTTATAATACCTAATCGTGAAAAACAGTGGGCTTCAAGAAGAGAACGTCACTTCACAATTAATGTATCAGAGGTAAAACAGGCTATTCTTCAGGTTGCCCCACAAATTTGGGATGAGCTTGACGGTTTGGCTGATGCTCTGCAATGGAGTACTGTGGATACAGTTCGAGAGTTTGGCGGGTATTATCTTGAGTACGGCCGCAGCGGCTGCTCGATTTTTACAGGGGCAGACTACATGGTTCGAAATTATGATAATCATCCCCTATCTTATGAAGGGCGCTACGTGCTTTATCAGCCGACCGACCAAGGGTATGCCTTGGTTGGTCCATCTATGCAAATTACAGGACGCACTGATGGAATCAACGAAAAAGGATTGGCCATGGGCTATAACTTTGTCAACCGAAGAAACACGGACGATGGATTTGTTTGTAATATGATTGGAAGGCTTATTTTGGAGACGTGTGCGAACGTGGAAGAAGCGGTATCCCTATTAAAGGAAATTCCACATCGGCATACGTTCAACTATGTGTTACTGGACCAAAATGGAGAAACCTTAGTTGTAGAAGCTTCTCCGCGGGCAGTAGAGGTTCGGAAATCCAATGTCTGTACCAATCATTTTGAAAAAATAACCGGGGAAAACCGTTATCGATTGCATGATTCAATCCGCAGACAACAAGCGATACAGGATCAGCAACCGTTTGTAACTGGGCCTTATCAGGCTTTCCAAATGTTAAATGATATCGGGAAAGGCGTGTTTTCCAAAAAATATGATGCTTCAGCCGGCACCTTGCATACAACGGTTTACCTTCCTAAAGAATTAAAAGCATGGATTGCGCTAGGAGGAGATCAAATGCCGCTTATTTTTGATTTTAAACAGTGGCTGCAAGGAGAAGACACCCGCGCGAAGAGAATTAAAGGTCAGCTTGATTCGCATCTGCCGTTTGTGCAGATGGTTGAACTATAAAGTTTATATTTTTAAAATTCATTTCAATAGATACTTGCAACATGCAAATAACGAGTGTATAACTAAAATAGAGGTGAAAAACGATGGAAGAAAATCTTCGGGAGCTATTTCAGATTATGACACGCCGTTTTGGTTTTTTAAATAAAAATTGCTGTACGGCTGGGGGCTATGAAATTTCCCTGATTCAAAGTCATATCCTATATGAAATTGATCGTCAGCATAAACCGTCCATGCAGCAGGTAGCGGAAGCCTTAGGAACTGATATCACTACATTTAGCCGACAGGTTCAATCTCTGGTTAAAATCAATATGGTCAAAAAAACACCGGACCCAGATGACCGCAGAGTTCATATTCTTTCATTAACAGCAGAAGGTAAATATATTGCAACAGTGATTGACCAGCAAATGAAGGCATATTTAAATGAGGTTTTTTCCCACTTGAATGAATTCGAAAGAGAAACCGTTATTCGATCCATAAAACTTCTAAATGATGCGATGGGGAAATCAAAAATGTGCTGTGCACCAATTTTGGGGTAGGCTCCCCGCTATAACTACTTGCTCATTTTTTATACTGAAAGTATAAAATTTTCGTGATGAATCATATTCAACGGAATAAAGTACGAAGGCCAGGTTGGCTAATTCGAGACTTTGGCGTTTCGAGTGTGATAAGTGCAACTAGGCAATTTCCAGCTTCATTTTAAATTTCAAATTTCACTTGTCTGCTTGACAGAAAAATTCCCCTCTTTTATTATTTATCTTAGTAACTAAAATGTTTAGCTTCTAAGATAATTGACGAAGAATAAAAGGGGGGGAATTTTATTGAATATTAAAGAATGAGCTTTGCAGAAATCTAACCTTGACGCAGTTTACTCGTTACGTTAAGTGCCACCTCTGTACTTTTTTCGATAAAATCGCGGATAACCATTAATTCATGATCACTGTATGAGTTCAAAAGAGAAGCTGTTTCTTCGCCAATAGACTGAAATAACTGTTCGAAGGCAGGAAGACAGTCCGGAACAATTTCGATAATGAATCTCCTGCGGTCGTTTGGGTCTTTTACACGGCGCACATAATTTGCTTTTTCTAACCTGTCAATGACTCCTGTAATAGCTCCTGTAGTGAGGTTGCTTTTTACAGCTAATTCACCAGCAGTCATAGACCCATATTTAAGCAGCAATTCCATACATTTATGGTCTGTCGGATTGATACCTAAACGTTCAGCAATAGCCTGATGAAGAAAAATCGTTGCTGTACTTTGGTTTCGCAGCAGCTGACTGATTGTCCCAATTAGTTCTCTATGAGAATGATGTTTATTCATAAGAGATCCCTCGCCTTAGTATTCCAAATATCTTAGCATCTAAGATATTTAGAAGGGAAGATTTTATATAAATTATAGCAAATCAATTAGGAGAAAACCAGTTCAAAAGACTGAAAAAGGGAGGGGAAAATATGTTTGAAATGCTATATGGCTTTGATGCCATCGTTAGCGGGTTACTATTTCTGTGTTGGGGTATTAGTGCAATTCTTGTGAGAAGATTACCTTTTCAGGTGAAGAGGAAAAAGTTTCTACTAATCCTCAAATTTCTATTGTTGGCAATCATTGCAGCAGAATTTTTTGTCATTTTGAAGGTAGCGATTGCCATGATTAATGGAATAGGTTTAGGCTGGGAGTTTGCAGAAAATATGACAGTTGGGTCTCTTACGTTTCTTATCCCGGTATCCTTTTTTACGGCTGTATATTTTCTTCCTCGGATAGCTCGAACCATTCGGAATAATGGGACTGATGTGATTCAGCAGGAAGAAAGAAAGATAACAGCCGATCAATTCGTACAAATCCCTATTCGTTTTTTAGCGGTTGTTAGCTTTGCCAGTCTTTTTATTGCATTTGTTCCATTAGTAGATCCTATGGCGCCAAAAGTTACCTTGTTATTTGGATTTTATGTTGCCAGTATTCTATATCTTTATACGCAGAATAGGCGTTTAACAAGAGCTCTCGAACATTCGCAGATGTTGGTTTGGCCAAGATTTAGCATAACGAGATTTAGTCTGATTGCTCTTTCTATTGTCATTGGTTCTGGGGCTTTGTTTTTTACAGCAAAGGAAGAAAGCAAGCTTCCGGGAGTAATCGCTATGTCCCACGAGATAAGCGGTCATACGGAGCATAGTGTAAGTGTGACAGAATTAAAGGGTCTGCCATTAGGAGTCCCTGATCGACGGATCACACTTAGAGCTGAAAAAAAGCAAGTAACGCTAAGCTCCGGTACAACAATTGAAGCCTGGACTTTTAATGGAGAGCTTCCAGGGCCCGAGATTCAGGTAAGGCAGGGGGAGGTTCTTGAAGTAAAGCTAATTAATAAGGATATCGAAGATGGGGTTTCCATCCACTGGCATGGCGTAAATGTGCCTAATGCAATGGACGGGGTAGCTGGAGTTACCCAGGATGCAGTACAACCAGGGGAGACTTTTATTTATAAATTTCGGGCAGACCAGGCAGGAACCTTTTGGTACCATTCGCACCAGCAATCTTCTAAACAAGTCAGGAAAGGACTATTTGGGTCTTTAATCATTGAGCCAAAGGAAAAACTGGATACTGAAGAAGAAATCTCGGTCGTCTATCATAATTGGGAAACCAAAAATGGATTCGTACCTGCCTTGGGTTTATATGACACGTTGCAAAAGAAGAAAATCAAACCAGGCAAAAAGGTTCGACTAAGGCTGATTAATGCTGATAATTTGCCAAGGGATTTTATTCTGGCGGGGACTGCATTTCAAGTTGTGGCAATTGACGGGAATAACATAAATAAACCTAGTGATTTGAAAAAAACCCGTCTATCGGTTGCAGGCGGCGGACGGATGGACGTTGAGTTTATAATGCCTGACCATCCAGTAAAATTGATTGCAGCAGGTGAGGATTTTTTCGATACGCCTGATGTAGGCATTCTTTTCAGTAAGGATGGTTCCAGTCAAGGTGTAGAAAATGTTAACTCTAATAAAATGAAAAACTATCCAGTCTTTAAACCAGAAAAATACGGAAGTCCCCTAAGTACACCATTTGATTTAAGTAGTTCGTTTGATCGTGAATTTAAGCTAGTATTTGACTCGGTACCCGGATTTTATGATGGTGAGTTTCATAGTTTATATACAATCAACGGGAAAGTGTTCCCTAAGACGGATATGCTAGAAGTGGAAGAAGGAGATCTTGTAAAGACTACTTTTGTAAACCGGAGCTTTATGGATCACCCGATGCACTTGCATGGGCATCATATGCTGGTTCTGAGCCGAAACGGTAAAAAAGTAACTGGGAGTCCCTGGTGGACAGATACCCTGAATGTTGCACCAGGCGAAACATATGAAGTCGCATTTTTAGCTAATAATCCCGGAATTTGGATGGACCATTGCCATAACTTAGATCATGCGGAAATAGGGATGACTTTGCATTTGAATTATAAAGGTGTTACGACTCCATTTGAAATAGGAAAAGATACCCCTAATCAGCCTGAGTAACGGCAAACATTCATCAATTATCTTAGTTAATAGGATCTTATGAAGTAAACAAAATAAGGAGTGAAAAAATATGACTGTGCAAAAAAGTAAAATTGGCCTTGTACTAGTCGGTCTTTTGTTAGGTATTCTCATGGCTGCAATGGATAATACAATCGTTGTGACTGCAATGGGAACGATTGTAGGCGATTTAGGCGGACTCGAACATTTTGTCTGGGTGATGTCTGCCTACATGATCACGGAGCTTGCGGGTATGCCTATTTTTGGAAAGCTGTCCGATATGTACGGCAGGAAGCGATTTTTTTTGTTCGGTGCCACTGTTTTTATGATTGGTTCGGCCCTTTGCGGAACAGCGGACACGATTAGCCAATTAAGCATTTACCGGGGAATACAGGGGATTGGGGCAGGAGCGTTAATTCCGATTGCTTCTACTATTCTTTTTGATATTTTTCCGCCAGAGTCCAGAGGAAAAATTGGCGGCATTTTTGGAACTGCCTTTGGTCTGTCGAGTATTTTTGGACCTCTAGTCGGTGCTTACCTTACTGACTTCGTCGGCTGGCACTGGGTATTTTATATTAATCTTCCACTAGGAGTAATTGCTTTCTTATTAGTAGTTATTTTCTACAAGGAAACGAAAATTCATCAAAAACAGTCGATTGACTGGTGGGGAGCCATAACGCTTGTAGGTGCTGTTGTCTGTCTTCTCTTTTTCCTAGAATTGGGCGGACAATTGTATCAATGGAATTCTCCGGTCATTCTCGGTCTGTCAGCTGGATTCATTGCCCTATTTGTTTTGTTTTTATTTGCAGAGAAAAGGGCAAAGGAACCGATTATTTCTTTTGAAATGTTCAAAAAACGTTTATTTGCGGGCAGTAATATCCTTGCCTTGTTATATGGGGGGATATTTATGGCAGCTGTGGTTTATATCCCTATCTTTGTGCAGGGAGTATACGGGGGAACAGCAACCAATTCAGGCCTAATTTTACTGCCAATGATGCTTAGTTCAGTAGTCACTGCACAGGTCGGAGGCATTCTGTCTATGAAAGTCAGCTACCGCAATATAATGGTTCTCGCAGGAGCGATATTGACAGCAGGCTTTTTTCTGCTGAGTACGTTAACACCAGATACAAGCAGAACCTTACTCACACTTTATATGGTTTTGGTAGGTCTCGGTGTAGGCTTTTCCTTTTCCGTTTTAAGTATGGCAGCGATTCATCACTTTGACTTTAACCAAAGAGGAGCTGCCACATCTACTAATAATTTTATTAGAAATTTAGGAATGACAATTGGGATCGCCATTTTTGGGATTATTCAAAAGCATGATTTTTCAGGGCAAATGGAGAAGCTAACAAGTCAGCTTGGAAAGTTTAATGCAGATGTTGATCCCAATCATATATTATCATCAGCGGCTCGTAGTCAATTACCAGAAGGACTTTTATCTACTATCACAGATGCTTTAGCTTCATCGATTGTAAATACCTTTACGTGGGCATTAATCCCAGCAGGCTGCACTTTATTGATTGTTTTTTGGATGAGTAATGAGAGAATGGAAGTTAATAAAGATGAGGTTCATGCCGTCCAAGCAGATAAATCGTTTAAATAATACGATAATAACCATTAAGTTAACATTCCGGAATAATCGAAGGTATGATTATTCCGGTTTTTATATGATTTTTATCTGATTTCTGATGAGCCCATTGGGAATCATGTTCACTATAAAAATTTCTATAAAAAAATACCATTATTTGATAGATAAACTTTTTTTCAGACAGATGCTAATATGATGTAAGCATTCCTAATATTATCTGTTTTACACATCAAATCCAAGAAGGAGAAGTGACATGAAAAAATATAGTCTATTAATCTTAGGCTTTTTATTCATAATGGGTTTATCTGCTTGCGGTACGGGAGAGTCTTTAAATAAATCTCAAGTTCTAGATAAGACTATTGAAGCTAGTAAATCGCTTGAAAGTTATTCGGTTGATATGAATATGGACATCGATATGATGGATATGCAGTCAACGATGAAAGCAACAGGAGACATCTCGCACAAACCAGATGCTATGCATCTCAACCTGAACATGGGAATGCCAGGGATGAGCATGGATATGGAAATGTATGTACAAGATGAAGAAGCGTACATGAGCATGTTTGGCGAATGGATGAAAATGGATGCTGCTGAAATGGGGCTAAGTGATTTTGATCAGCTTAATCAAGAAGAAATGGAAAAATTGTCTCAGTTTACCGATCAATTTCAGATGACTGAAGAAGAGGATGCGTATGTTTTAAAATTGTCAGGTAATGATGAGGCATTCAAGATATTAATTGAGGATTTGGTTGTGTCTTCAATGGGAGATTTCTCTTCAGATCCTTATATGGAGGAAATGATTGAATCCATTAAGATTAATAAGTTAGATATGGAAATTCGTGTAGATAAGAAAACGTTCTATCAAACTTCCCAAACTTTTGATGTTGAGCTTGAAATGGTTGAAGAAGGAACGACTACTCCAATGAAATTGAAGGGTGAATTTACTACTTCAAATATAAATAAGGTCGAGCCTATTGAAATACCGGCAGAAGTGAAAGAGAATGCGGTAGCAGAGGAAGAAACGGACCTATTTGCTGAAAGCATGAGCGTAGAAGAAATGCAGGAATTAGTAACTTATACAATTCCGCAACCCGCCGAGCTTCCAGAAGGCTATGTCTATACGGAAGGTTATTATGATGAAACAATGGACAGTGTAATGTTAAGCTATGACAAAGACCCTGAAAACTGGGTAATGGTTACCGTTTACCCTGCTGAGGTCATGAGCTTAGCGGACATGGAAGGGGAAGCCATTACGGTTCATGACACTGAGGGGATTTACTATGAGATGGATGGTTATTATAGTGTTAGCTGGGAACAAGACAGTCTGTTAATTGAATTAGCAGGAGCGGGAACAGAATTCACAAAAGAGCAAATGTTAGAAATTGCTGAGAGTGTACAATAAAAGCAAATTTTAGGCACACCTAGGTTATCTGGGTGTGTTTTTTATGATTACTTTATTTAAATAGAGAGACAATAATTCATATATGCACGATTCCAAGGAGGGTATATATGGACAAGGAGATGAATTACGGACGGGATTATAAATTTATTCCTGCAACATCAGTCGGGAGTGGCGTTGGAATTGAAGTATTGCCTGATTTATACTGTTATACGAATCAAATTGTAAATATTATTTTTGTGGGAGAACCAGAAGCTGGCGAATTTGTTTTAGTTGACGCCGGCATGCCTCACGCTGCTGAAGAAATTATTTCGGAGACCGAGGAACGTTTTGGCAGAAACAGCCGGCCAAAAGCTATTATTTTAACACATGGACATTTTGACCATGTTGGCTCCATTATTGAGCTGGTGGACCATTGGGATGTTCCTGTATTTGCTCATGAATTAGAATTTCCTTACTTAACAGGGGAAAAGAGCTACCCCGAGCCAGATCCATCTGTTGAAGGGGGCATGGTCGCGAAAGTGTCTCCACTGTTTCCTAATGAACCGATAAACATCGGCAACTATCTTGAAAAACTGCCATCAGATGGATCAGTCCCGCATTTGCCTGATTTCCGCTGGATTCATACACCAGGTCATACACCAGGCCATGTTTCATTTTTTAGAGAGAAAGATCGAGCTTTACTCGCTGGAGATGCCTTTGTAACCGTTAAGCAGGATGTTCTCTATAAAGTTATTACACAAGAACTTGAAATCAGCGGTCCCCCCCGATATTTTACCCCTGATTGGAAAACTGCCAAGGAGTCGGTTATTACAATTGAACAATTGAAACCAGAGGTTGCAGTTACTGGACATGGGTTGCCGATGTCTGGGGAATTGTTGTCTGAAAGCTTGGCAAAATTGGTTCGCGAGTTTGATACAATTGCAATGCCTCGCTACGGGAAGTATGTTGATCATGAAATCCAATAAGAAAAATTAGCACTTTTTAACTGATGGTGGAAGGGCTAATTCAGCGAACAATTCTAGCGTTATCAGCAGCGAAGATATAATCCGTTATTTCCTTAAAAACAGCAAATTTAATTATAGGACAGGACATATGATCCGTTATTTAACGAAAATCAAGGCAAAATCGCATGTTTTTGCCTTGTTAGCGGAACTTATGTCCTATAATTTTGAAATAACCTGATTTATCACAAGTAGCGGAACCCATGTCCTTCAATCATTTATTAAAAATCGTTAAAGCCCCTTTTTGTGTTGCAGCCAAAGCTCCAAGTTTATTGCCGAATTTTGTATACCGGATGATTTCATTTTTATCTGATGGTAATCCATCGGAATGAATACAGTGAAGGATCCTGGCCATAAAAGCATCTCCAGCTCCTGTTGTGTCTATAGCCTGCACTTTTTTACCTTCTGTATGGTAGGGCTGGCCATGGAAGACTGCCAGTGCCCCTTTTTCCCCCAGAGTGATCCAGACAAAGGGAACAGAGTATGAAGCTAGTTTCTTTAAACCTTCATCAACTGTATCTGTCTCCATTAAAAATAAAAGTTCGCTCTTTGTTAATTTGAGAATGTCGACCTGGGGAAGTACCGTTTTAATCGCCATGCGGCAGTACTGTTCACTTTCCCATCGTTTGATACGAATATTTGGGTCAAACGCAATAAGGGTCCCGTGCTTCTTTGACAATTCCAATGCAGCAAGTGTTGTTTTGTATGCGATTGGATGAAATAAAGTGCCAGAGCCGCAATAAAATAGGAAAGCTTTTTTAAAAAGCTCCTGATTCAACTCGGTTTCTAATAGCTGTTCGTCTGGTGTTTCATTTACGTAGGAGTGAAAATAACGTTCCCCTTGCTGATTAAGGTGAACATAAACTTCGCTTATTCTTTTATGGGAAGATACAATACTGAAATCAATATTTACCCCTGCCTTAATCAGCTCGTATTTTATAAATGCACTGATTTTGTCCTGGCCAAGCTTGCATAAATAGTATGAGGGGGTTCCAAGTCTTTGAACACCTACTGCCAAATTAAGGGTTGCCCCGCCTATAAATCGTTTAAATTGCGTATTCGAATAATCTTGAGCGATAAAATCGACAAAAGCTTCGCCGTAAGAAATAATTCCTTTTTTCATGATGGTTCCTTTCAATACGTGTTTTCTATGAATGAAATGATTGTATAAGAAATCTATTAAATATACTAGGATGAAATCTTTCTTACAGTATATTTCCAAATTCGTGGTGTTTTACCTGCAATATATTACAATTGTTCATGTATAATGAGAGGTTGCAATAATGCAGCCATGGGTAATTTCCATGAAAAATAAGGTATGATGTATATGTTTTCGAATCAGATATTTTTAGGTAGTTCGCAATTATCAAAATAATTAGGCCGAATATATTGCATTTTGCTGATATTGATAGTAAGATGGTTTCATTAATATATTGCATACGAGAATTTATTGTTAAAAACGCAACTTAGAGGAGATAAACGACAATGAATAATAAAAAACTATCATTTTCATCTTATGTAGCAATCGGATTTATGCTATTTGCTCTATTTTTCGGTGCTGGTAACTTAATATTCCCAGCTCAGCTTGGGCAATATTCTGGGACTAACTTATGGCCAGCCGCAATTGGGTTTTTAATAACTGGTGTAGGGCTTCCGCTGCTCGGAATATTAGCAATGGGGTTTTCAGGCAGCCGAAACTTACAAGAGCTTTCAAGCAGAGTTCATCCAGCCTATGGTGTATTTTTCACGGCCCTGTTGTATTTAACCATTGGACCTTTCTTTGCCGCCCCCCGAACAGGGACTGTTGCTTTTGAAGTAGGAATTGCTCCTTTCTTCCCTGAAAATTCACAAGGCGGATTGCTTATTTTCACAATTCTATTTTTTGCGATTACCCTTGTTTTGTCATTAAATCCGAAGAAAATTGTCGATCATGTAGGGAAACTATTGGCTCCAGCCCTTGTCGTTTTATTGATTGTTCTTTTGGGTGCAGTTGTTATAAACCCAATGGGGAATGCTGGAGTTCCTCAAGATTCCTACGCAAATGGGGCATTTGTTAAAGGATTTTTAGAAGGATATAATACCATGGATGCACTCGCCTCCCTAGTATTTGGGATTATTGTCATAAATGCGATTCGTTCTCTGGGTATTACAGAAAAAGGGGAAATTCTGCGGGCAACTGCTAAATCCGGGTTTATTGCCACTGGATTACTTGCACTTATTTATGTTGGGATTGCCTATTTAGGATCAACGACTGTAGAAACATTAGGTCTTTTTGATACGGGAGGACCGGTTTTAAGCGGAGCAGCCTCTTATTATTTTGGAACATTTGGCTCTGTCATGCTGGCCGTGTTAATCATTCTTGCTTGTTTAACTACAGCTATCGGTTTAATCACGGCAAATGCACAATATTTCCATACGCTGTTTCCAAGATTTAGCTATAAAACATTAGTCGTATTCTTTACTCTATTAACATTTGTGATTGCAAACTTTGGGTTAGCCAACATTATCACTTATTCTATTCCTGTACTCATGTTCCTATATCCGTTAGCCATTGTTCTAATGCTATTAACTTTCTTGTCACCGCTATTTAATCATGCTCGTATGGTTTATGTAGGGGCAATCTCAGTTACATTCCTGATTAGCATTGTAGATGGATTTAAAACATTATGTTCTTTATTAGGTATGGACTACTATGGATGGTTGGCTCCTATTGTTTCGTTCTATGAAGATTATTTACCGCTCTATACGCAAGGACTCGGATGGCTTGTGCCATTTATTGTGGTTACGCTAGTCACAGGTATTCTTGCCAGATTTCAAAAAGTAACAGCTGCTTATGAGGCATAAATCATAATAGTAAATGTGTGCTGTACATTAGTGGTGTACTTTTTTGTTCAAGTTAAAATATAGGCATGAATAACAAAAATGAGAGAATTGAAAAAAGGATAGATCACCAATGGGTCTATCCTTTGTCTATTTAGGACTCTATTTTTTGCGAAAAGCGTTAATCAGTATTTAAGCCAATTGGTTCGCATTAAGGCAGAAGCATTTTCAGCATCCTTGTTTTTCAATAGCTCAATGATTTTGGCATGTTCCTCGACGGATTTTTCGGTTAACTTAATAGAGTTATGAAAAAATAGTCTTCGAACATGAGCCTGGAGCTGTGAGATAATCTGATGGATATATGAATTTTGTGCGGTGTCAACGATGATTTGGTGGAATTCTTCATCGATTTTAAGTGCAGCAAAATAATTTTCAGAACGGACTGCTTTTGCAAATCGATCATTGGTACTCTCTAGTAATGAAATGACATCATCAGTTAGATGAGGAATGACGAGTTCTGCAGCTAAAGCTTGCAGCACCGCTAACGGGGGAAGGAGCTCATAAATAGATTCCTTTTTGACTTCCGTTACTTGAGTGGCTTTCCCAGGGTACATTTTAACAAAGCCTTGAACCTCAAGAAGTTGTAGGGCTTCTCGGACGGGGGTTCGACTAACACCTAATACTTCAGCTAGTTCTGTATCATTTAATTTTTCACCTGGCAGCAAGGTCCCATCAATAATCCATTGTTGAAGCTGAGTAAATACGTTCTCTTTAGCCGTTTTACGGACAGGCTTTAAATGGTTTGTTGGAATCGGCATGCTCGTTTCACCACCTTGTATAAATTGTTGAATTCTATATAATACAGTATACATCAAAAACTGGCTCTTAGAAATATCCAATATATTAAATTCTGGTATATGGCTTTTAGCTCGAAAGAGTTATAAAAAAATACATGTAAAAGGGTGAACGTCGTGCATTCCTCTTATTGGTTAACAAATGTTCGATTAGAAACAGGTTATAAGTATGAAAATGATGAGGTAGTCGGGACCAATACCAAACTGTTTCACATTTTGATTGAAAATGGAAAAATAGCTAAAATCGTTTCGGAATTCAATTATTATGATAATAAATTACCTATTTTTGATGCAAAGAGTAAGCTAATGTTACCGGCATTTAAAGAGATGCATATCCATATTGACAAAACCTATTATGGCGGACCATGGAAAGCGGTCCGTCCGGTAAAAAATATAATAGGCAGATTTATCGAGGAACGTGACCTGCTCCCAAAGCAATTACCTTTTGCCAGGGAACGGGCTGAAAAGATTTTGAATTTGCTTCTTGGTAACGGGTCTACTCATGTTCGTACTCACTGTAATATAGACCCTTGGATTGGTCTGGGGAACTTAGAAGCGACGATGCAGGCACTTGATACGTATTCACGAAAAATCACAGCTGAAGTAGTCGCATTTCCGCAGCATGGATTACTCCGTTCAGAAATGAAGAACCTTGTTAAAGAGGCGTTGAAACAGGGTGCAACATTAGTGGGGGGTGTCGATCCGGGCACAGTAGATCTAAACATTGAAAAGTCTCTTCATGCTACAATGGACATTGCTGTAGAAGCTAATGCGGGTATCGATATCCATATCCACGATCGGGATCATTTAGGCATTTATACGATGAAAAAACTCGCAGATTTAACTGAAGAAGCTGGATGGCAGGGAAGAGTAACGGTTAGCCATGCGTTTGGATTTGCAGGCGTTCCTGAGAAAACAGTCAATGAGCTTGCCGAGCGTTTTGCAGCACTTCAAATGACAGTTACTTCAACGGTGCCAATTGGCAGAATGATTATGCCCCTTCCATTACTGCATGAAAAAGGGGTAAAAGTAGAGCTAGGAACTGATAGTCTCACAGACCATTGGTCTCCTTTTGGGACTGGTGATCAATTAGAGAAGGCAAGCCGATTGGCTGAAGTGTATGGATTTGTGGATGAATTATCATTGTCACAGTCACTTGGATTTATTACGGGAGGGAAAACCCCATTGAATAAAAAGGGAGAGAAAGTTTGGCCAGTGATCGGTGATGAGCTTGAAGCGGTTTTTGTTGAAGCATCCTGTTCCGCAGAGGCAGTGGCGAGAAGGGCTAAGCGTGCGGCTGTCTTTCATCGGGGAAATTTAGTCTACGGAAATCTTTAAGCATAAAAACCAAAGCAGTTAGCAATTTTGCAGCGTAACAGCTTTGGTTTTTTTTCGATTTTTTTCTCTATTTGACAAATTGATATGATATACTTAGGAACACAAAAACCTCATCATCCCCTCTTTTCTTTATGTACCCTCCATTCATAGTAATCAAATCCCAGATTTTGAAATTTTTCCATTGATAGGTGATGAAATATGAAATTAATTATTGCCGAAAAACCATCTGTTGCGAAAAATATTGCGGATGCCTTAAAGGTTAAGGAAAAAAAAGATGGCTATTTTGAAGGGAATGGCTATTTTATTACGTGGGCTTTTGGACATTTGCTTGAGCTATTCGATGCCAAAGATTACGACAGTAAAATGACATCCTGGAAGCTAGAAAATTTCCCTTTCATCCCCTCTACCTTTCAATATAAGGTAAAAACGGATCCAAAATATCGGCAAAAGCCGGATCAAGGAGCCAGCAAGCAGCTCAAAACCATTCACTATTTAATGCAGAGAAACGATGTAGTCACAATTATTTCAGCTTGCGATTATGATCGTGAGGGTCAATTAATCGGCGACAGTATTATTTACAAAATTAAGACTGATAAGCCAGTGTATCGTCTCCTATTAAATGAGTGGACACCTGAAGCTGTTCTTTCGGGACTGGAAAAGCTTAAACCCAATACAGAAATGCGGCCGCTTCTGGACGCGGGAATCAGCCGGCAATGGACTGATTGGGTGATTGGAATTAACCTTACTTCCGTTGCGACCTTAAAGTATCAAAAAGGAAAAGGAAAGGCGTTAAATATAGGTAGAGTTTTATTGCCGACATTAAAAATTATTTATGACCGGGACCGGGAAATTGAGAATTTTGTGCCAGAGGAATATTTTAAACTTACGGCAACCTTTCAATTAGAAAATCAGCAAACCTATGAAGGTTCTTATACAGAAGATGGAGAGGACAAATTTAAAAAGAAAGAAACGCTCGAGAGAATTGAACAGGCCATTTTAAATAAAAAGGGGATTGTGACAGATAAACAAGTAGAACGTAAGAAGGAATTTCCCCCCTTTCTCTTTAATCTTTCTAACTTGCAAGGGTACATAACGAACAAATATAAAGGGTGGACAGCAGATAAGGTGTTAAAAGTTGCCCAAGGGTTATATGAAAAGAAGCTAATCACCTATCCGAGGACGTCGAGTGTCGCCTTAGAGGAAAGTTTGATTGAGAAAACGGCGAAAGTATTAAAAACAATAGCTGAAGATCTTCCTTATAAAGATGAGATTAAATTTGCCCGTTCTAAACGTATTTTTAACAACGCCAAAGTAGAGAGTCACAGTGCGATTATTCCGACGTATTTGAAACCAAAGCGCTTATCAGAGGATGAGGCAATTGTTTACAATGCAGTCAAAAATCGCTTTGTTATGCAGTTCATGCCCGTTGCAGAATATGAGGAGACCAAAATCCAAACTAAAGTGATCGATGCTGGTCTTTCTGGGATTTTTCACACGAAAGGTAAGATTCAGCTGGCAGAGGGATGGAAGAAGGTTGAAAGAATAGAATCTAAGGATACGATTCTTCCGATTATAGAGGCAGATAACCGGGTGATGGTTCTAGGCGATACGATTTCTTCTCATGTCACTAAACCCCCAAAACCACATACAGAGATGACACTGCTAAGGGTGATGGAAACCTGCGGAAAGAGCTATAAAGAGGAAGATAGTGAGGAATTATTGGGGAGTATTTTAAGCGGATTTAGCATCGGCACACCGGCAACAAGAGCGGAAACAATCAAAAAGTTAAAGGAAGTCGGCTATATTACAACTCAGAATAAAAATCTGATGTGTACAGAGCTTGGCAGAAGACTAGTTGAAACTTTTCCGATTAAAGAACTCTTTGACTTAGAGTTTACGGGCAGACTTGAGAAGTCCCTTTCGGATATTGAGAAAAATAGAGTTAGAAAACAGCAGTTTTTAGATATTGTGTTTCAATTTACGAGTAAAGCTGTTGAAACCATTAAAGCGGGGCAGGATATTACGATTCATCAGGTATCTTCAGAAAAGAAACTGAATGAGGCTCTCGGTAACTGCCCTGTGTGCGGATCCAAAGTGCTGGAGGGAAGTAAAGGCTTTGGCTGCTCCAATTGGAAGAACGGCTGTAAGTTTGTCATTTGGAAGAATGATAAATTCTTAGCCACTATGAAGAAAAAAGCAACAAAATCGATGGTGAAATCCATACTCACGAATCAAGTTGCTTTTGTCAAAGGCCTCACCAGTAAAAGCGGGAAAAAGTTTAATGCTTATTTACGCTATGAAAAGAATCCTGAGCAAGATTATTTCAGCTGGAAGATGGAGTTTAAAAATAACTGAGGTTTTATGATCAATCAAAAAAAGAGCCTGTTCTTAATCAATCAATAAGAACAGGCTTTTATGTTGATGCAGGATAAAGGACAAAAATCAGTAAAAGAGAGAAGAAATGGTCTTGGTTAGAAATTGAATGACCGAATACTACAATCAAACAATTATTTGACTATTTGCCTATAAAGGAATACATTAATGATATAAAAACAGTCAAATATTCATTTGAATAATAGGACGGAGGAGAATTTATGGCTCATGACGTTTGTGAAGTTACTTGTATAGATGAGAAAAAAGTCGGCCGGGTGAAAAACAAACTGGCTGAGGAGAAACCCCGCGATGTTGTTAAGGTTTTTAAAGCATTATCAGATGAAACCAGAATCAAAATCGCATATGCCCTTGCAGTGGAGGATGAATTGTGTGTCTGTGATGCAGCAAACATTGTTGGTGCTACAACGGCAACTGCCTCTCACCATCTGCGTCTGTTAAAAAATCTAGGTTTGGCCAAATATAGAAAAGAAGGAAAATTAGTCTTTTATTCATTAGATGATGAACACGTCAAGCAGCTTATCTTAGTCGCCTTTGCTCACCAAAGGGAGGTTGTGGAAGCATGAGTGAAGCAACTGAATCCATAGAAAAGAAAACCGTCTATCGAGTAGAGGGATTTTCTTGTGTTAATTGTGCCGGGAAGTTTGAAAGAAATGTGAAACAGCTTCCTGGGGTTCAGGATGCAAAAGTAAATTTTGGCGCATCGAAAATTTCTGTTTATGGAAATACAACCGTTGAAGATTTAGAAAAAGCCGGGGCATTTGAAAACTTAAAGGTGATCCCTGAAAAACCGGTTGAGGTGCAAGAAACCCCACAAATTATTCAAAAGGAAGATAAAGAACCTTTCTATAAAAAACATAGCACACTTTTATATGCATCTCTTTTAATTGCCATTGGATATGTTTCTCAATTCGTAAACGGAGAAGACAATTTGGTAACATCGATTTTATTTGCATCAGCTATTGTTATAGGCGGTTTCTCCCTCTTTAAAGTGGGTTTCAAGAATTTGATTCATTTAGATTTTGATATGAAAACCCTTATGACAGTAGCGATTATTGGAGCTTCCATAATTGGTGAATGGGCAGAAGGGGCGATTGTGGTTATTCTATTTGCAATCAGTGAAGCGCTTGAACGCTTTTCGATGGAACGGGCAAGACAATCGATTCGTTCCCTTATGGACTATGCACCAAAAGAAGCTCTGGTTAGACGGAATGGTGCAGAGATAATGGTCCATGTTGGCCAAATCGCAGTCGGTGACATCATGATTGTGAAACCAGGACAGAAGATTGCGATGGATGGAGTGGTTGTAAACGGGTATTCTGCCGTTAATCAGGCAGCGATTACAGGAGAATCTGTTCCAGTTGAGAAAACGGTAAATGACGAAGTTTATGCAGGCACTTTAAATGAAGAGGGATTGCTCGAGGTTAAAGTAACTAAGCTCGCCGATGATACCACAATTGCTAAAATTATTCATCTTGTTGAAGAAGCTCAAGGAGAACGGGCACCTACTCAAGCTTTTATTGATAAATTCGCGAAGTATTATACACCTGTCATTATGGTAATTGCGGCATTAGCTGCTATTATTCCGCCACTTTTCTTTAATGGAAGCTGGGAAACATGGGTATATCAAGGCTTATCGGTTCTAGTGGTCGGCTGTCCATGTGCATTGGTAATCTCGACCCCTATTTCAATTGTGTCCGCGATTGGAAATGCGGCGAAAAACGGAGTACTGATAAAAGGCGGAATCTATCTGGAACAAATGGGTATGCTCAAAACGGTTGCTTTTGATAAAACCGGTACCCTTACAAAGGGAGTTCCAGCTGTAACTGATTTTAAAATTTTGCATGATAGAATCAATAAACATGAGCTATTAGCATGGATTGCCGCTTTAGAGAGCCGCTCTGGACATCCTCTTGCCTCGGCTATTGTGAAAAAAGCAGAAAACGCAGGTGTATCTTCTGCTGAGGTAACAGTAGAAGACTTTACTTCTATTACTGGTAAAGGAATTAAGGGGACAATAAATGGTACGGATTATCTGATTGGAAGTCCGCAGCTTTTTCAAGAAATCTTAAAAACAGATTTTAATAAAGACCTTACACAACAAATTCAAGCATTTCAGGATCAAGGCAAAACCGTGATTGCGGCGGGTACTGAAAAAGAGATACTTGCCATTATGGCTATAGCTGATGAAGTGCGTGAGGAAAGTGGAGAAGTAATCGAGAGGCTTCATCAAATGGGCATTGAAAAAACAATTATGCTCACAGGAGATAATAAAAGTACTGCTGCCACGATCGGCAAAAACGTAGGAGTAAAAGAGATACAGGCGGAGCTTTTGCCGCAGGACAAGTTAACATTTATAAAAAAATTAAGATCCGACTATAAGGATGTAGCCATGGTGGGGGACGGTGTCAATGATGCCCCTGCACTTGCTGCTTCCACGGTAGGCATTGCAATGGGTGGTGCGGGTACAGATACTGCGCTCGAAACGGCAGATGTTGCGCTCATGGGGGATGATTTAAGGAAACTGCCGTTTACCATTAGTTTGAGCCGTAAAGCCCTAACTGTCATTAAACAAAATATTTCGTTCTCAATTGGGATTAAGGCAGTTGCCTTATTGTTAGTTATACCGAATTGGTTAACCCTATGGATTGCAATTCTGGCAGATATGGGAGCTACTATTTTAGTGACATTAAACAGTCTGCGATTGCTGCGGTTTAAAGAATAGCTTTTGCAAAGAGAGGCGGCGTATTTTTTGAGCCAGCCTCTCATTTATTTTACAGCAGCTGTTTCTGCTTCTATCCAGGATTGTGGCCATTCTTCAATTTTTCATCATGGATATACATTGACTTTGAGAATGATTTTCATTACTATTTTAATTGATAATAATTTTCATTTAATACTAGAAAACGTCTAAGGGATGCTATATGAAAAAAAGATACTTGCTCGTCGCTTTAATTATATTCTCATTTGCTTCTGTATTTATTGGGGTCACTGCCATTTCGCCATTCGATTTACTTCATTTAACAGAAGCTCAAGCACAAATCTTGTTATCTGGCAGATTGCCGCGATTAATTACAATTATTGTGGCCGGAGCAAGTATGAGTATTTGTGGCTTAATCATGCAGCAATTAAGCAGAAACAAATTCGTATCGCCAACGACAGCCGGGACTATGGATTCTGCAAGGCTCGGAGTATTAGTTTCCCTTATGCTTTTTACCTCAGCAAGCCCTTTGGAAAAGATGCTGGTTGCGTTTGTATTTGCCCTTTTGGGTACATTTATTTTTATGAAAATACTAGATAAGATTAAATTTAAAGATACGATTTTTATACCTCTGGTTGGGTTAATGTTCGGGAATATTATCAATTCAATCACAACCTTTTTTGCGTATAGAGGAGATTTGATTCAGAATATATCATCATGGCTTCATGGTGATTTCTCCATGATTATAGAGGGCCAATACGAGTTAATTTATGTTAGTATTCCGCTTCTTGCAGTCGCTTATATTTTTGCCAACAAATTTACAATCGCCGGTATGGGGGAGGATTTTGCAAAAAATTTAGGGCTAAAGTACAAACAGGTAGTCAATATCGGGTTGGTGATTGTGGCCCTAATTACTTCATCGGTCGTCCTTACGGTCGGAATGATTCCATTTTTGGGGCTGATTATTCCGAATATCGTGAGCATCTATCATGGTGACCATTTAAAAAATAATTTGTTCCACACAGCCTTGCTGGGTGCTGTTTTTGTTCTATTTTGTGACATTCTGGGACGAGTCATTATTTACCCATATGAAATCTCCATTAGCTTAACCGTCGGTGTGATCGGCAGTGCCATCTTTGTTTATTTACTGTTAAGGAGAAAAGCATATGAGTAATAAAAATAAAATTAGTGTATTAGTAATTGCTGCCGTCCTGCTGACTGCTTTATTTTTGTTTTTTGATATCGGTTCGAACTGGGATTATGTCCTACCCAGAAGGGTTACAAAGATTACAGCAATTGTATTGGCTGGTGCTTCTATTGCCTATTCAACGCTCGTTTTTCAGACCATTACCAATAATAGAATTTTAACACCTAGTATTTTAGGATTAGACTCACTTTATTTATTGATTCAAACCGTTGTCGTCTTTGTATTCGGATCAGCAACGGTGATGATTATGCAGGCACAAGTCAATTTTCTTGTCTCGCTTGGATTCATGATCGTGTTTTCTAGTTTTTTATTTAAATTGCTTTTTCGAAAAAAGGGGCAAAACATCTATTTTCTTTTATTAATCGGTATTATATTAGGGACGCTATTTGAAAGCTTTTCTGCTTTTATGCAGGTATTAATTGATCCGAATGAGTTCTTAATCGTTCAGGACCGGATGTTTGCCAGTCTTAATAACGTGAACTCGGGTATTATTTGGATTGCGTTGATTTTATTGGCTGCAGCTGTTCTTTACAGCTTGAAGTTTTTTAAATATCTGGATGTTATGTCGATGGGAAGAGAACACGCAATTAACCTAGGTGTCAATTATGATTTTGTGGTGAAACGACTATTATTTGTCGTTACTATCTTAATCTCAGTACCGACTGCCTTAATAGGGCCCATTACTTTTTTAGGGCTGTTAGTTGTAAACGTTACGTATGAGTTTTTAAAAACGTATCAACATAAATTTTTAATAATAGGTTCCATGCTGGTAAGTATTATCGCCCTAGTAGGGGGGCAGCTGATTGTGGAAAGAATATTTAGCTTTTCGGTTCCAATCAGTGTCATTATTAACTTTATTGGCGGCATCTACTTTATCTATCTATTATTAAAGGAGCGGAAATCATGGTAGATGTAAAAAATGTATATAAAGGCTACGGCGATAAGAATGTTATCGAAAATGTGTCAGTTCAAATCCAGAAGGGAAAGATTACATCTTTTATCGGACCAAATGGTGCAGGGAAAAGTACATTATTATCCATGATTAGCCGCCTGATTGATAAGGATCAGGGAGACATTTATATTGATGGGACGGACATTACAAAGGCGAAAAGCAATGACCTTGCAAAAAAGATTTCTATCCTCAAACAATCCAATCATATTAATTTGCGCTTAACGATAAAAGAACTAGTTTCCTTTGGGCGCTTCCCATACTCTCAAGGAAGACTGACAGATGAAGATTGGAAGTATGTCAATGAAGCGATTCATTATATGGAACTGACCGACATACAAGACAAGTATCTCGATCAGTTAAGCGGCGGACAGAAGCAAAGAGCCTTCATTGCAATGGTCATCGCCCAGGATACCGAATATATACTTTTGGACGAACCACTAAATAATTTGGATATGAAACATTCGGTGCAAATAATGAAGACACTCAGACGACTAGTTGAAGAACTCGGTAAAACCGTTGTGATCGTCCTGCATGATATTAACTTTGCTTCAGTCTACTCGGACTATATTGTAGCGATGAAAGATGGAAAGGTGGTTAATGAGGGCAAAGCCCAAGATATCATTGACCCAGTCATTCTTAAAGAAATTTATGACATGGATATCGAGATTGAAAACATCCAGAATAAAAAAATCTGTATCTACTTTTGAAGTTGCCTGTCTCACCGGGGGTTTATCCGAAATGCAATAAAAAACAACCGCGCTAGAAATGGTGTGGTTGTTTTTCTTCGATTAATGCAAATAATCTTTATGAAAAATATCATATTCGATTGATAAAAAGGGAATTGAAATAATCCACATTTGATGATGAGCTTTTAAAACTCCTTCTTGGATTTCAGATACCTGAAAACATTCTTCGAGCGGCAATTTAAATAGCTTGTCCCTAAGAGTTACATAAATACCCGAATCGGCATCGCTCGTTTTAAGTCGTTTACTTGTTAATTGAAGCTGTTTTTCTCTCTGACTCAGCTCTAAGATTCCAATCATTGAGGTCCAGGGAAGGGGAAGAGCTATATTCATAAATGTTCTGCCCTCTGTTTGGTGATATGAATAAAGAGCCACGAACGTTACTTCATTATCTGTTTTGCGGATCCAAGCTCTCGGTTTTGTTCTTCCATCGATTTTTTCCTGAACAGGAACAATTTTCCCTTTCATTTCAAAAGCAAAACCATTCCTTCTGTTACTCTTCTAAAATCTGTGTATATTCGATTTTAACGGCAAAAAATGCCGGATTGGGGTATACCCAAGCCGACATTATTCTTTAATCCCTTGCAGCCATTCTTGGTAACATTCGTTACATAAAGCTTCCTCACGTTCATTCATTGAAGCCAAAAAGGTTACAAAATGAAGCTGATTGTCGTCAACTTCTCTTAAACAGTAAAAGCATTGTTCAGCCATGAAAATCCCTCCTTGTTTATCGGGGGGTACACTTAGTTTGAACCATGCTTCTCTTTTTTTTCTTGGGAAATGTCACCACTCATATTGTTTTAAAACCGTTTTTCTATACACTTTTTTGAGGTAAGTAAAAAATAAAAGCGTTAAAGCTTCGATTGCTAAGTAATAGTTAAAGGATAGATAAGGAACCCAACCCTTATATTTCACAACCTCAAATTGAGCTGATATCCATTCAAACCCAACTGAAAAAAGGGACCATAATACAATATATACGAGAATCAATAAGCCTTTCATCTTCATCCGGTGAAATATGTAGATAAAAAGGTAGCTAAACATCGCATACAAAACATAGGAAAACAAATCAAACAAATCAAATTTGCCCGTATCCATAATATCGTAAAAGTCAGCCCACGGTGCTGCTAAAAACCGATCCGTAACACGGCCGACCGTTACAGCGTAAGCAAAAATTAGGATCGTAATACTATGAGGGAATCGTTTTGGTAAAAAGCAAATAATCGATATTACTGCAATAAGAGATATTAAAATGAACCATTCATTTTGGTCGAAGTTTTTAGGAAGAATCATGCTTGATCATTCCCTCGTTGATTAGTATCTTCCGGAACCAGTGCTTAGCCGTTTGTATCAATATAAAAATTAGGCTATACGCTGTAATCGAATAGAAAAAATGCCAGCCTTTATATTCGATGATGATTAGTCTGAGAAGTGAATATTCGATAGAGCATAGGACGCCAACCAATGTGAGCCCAAGCAGACATTTGGCAAAGGCCGATTTTAAAAATGATGTGTAGCTTATCGTAAGAAGTACTAACATGGGAAGAAGTACAATTTCAAATATTTGATATGTCACATAATCTTGAGCTTTAGTCGATATTTTAATGTAACTGTAATTAGTGCTTATGATTGCGAAGTAGGTTAAAAATAAAAATTCGATTAATAAAATTATAAGTAACAGCTCGAATTCATGTGCTTTTTTCTTTGAAAGGGCAAATACAATTACACAAATAATGGAGATGAAAATATAAGTATTAAGCGCCATAACAGTATTCAACTCGACTTTTAGTTTGATAACCTTAGGTTGTGTCTTAGAAAGCTGGAATATACAAGGGTTCATTTACGGTACAGGGCAGGGGAAATAAATATTTAATTTTTTATCAGTTTTCTGATAGTTTTTAAATTGACATACTTACTAAAAGTTAGTATTCTTTAATTTGTATATGAGTTTACTAAAAGTAAGTAAAAGGAGGAAGAGGAGTATGCCATTAACAAAATGGACGGTTGATCCTACTCACAGCAGCATTGATTTTGCTGTAAAACACATGATGTTTGCAACAGTTAAAGGAGGCTTCAAAAACTTTGAAGCAGCGATTGAAGCAGATCCAGCTGATTTAACGACGGCTGCTATTGAATTCAGTGTCGATCTTGCAAGTGTTGATACCCGCAACGAAGACCGTGATAATCACTTGCGTTCAGGAGATTTCTTTGATGTTGAAAACCACCCAAACATGACTTTTAAAGCAACTAATATTGTGAAATCTGGAGAAGGGGCATATGAAGTAACGGGTGATTTAACTATTCATGGTGTTACACGAAGTGAAACATTCACTGTAGAATTCCAGGGTCAAGGCAAAAACCCTTGGGGTGCAGAAGTAGCCGGTTTCAGTGGGGAAGGAAAAATAAAGCGCAGTGACTATGGCCTAACTTGGAATGCTGCATTAGAAACTGGCGGAGTTTTAGTTGGAGATGAAGTAAAAATCTCAATCCAAATTGAAGCGACTAAACAAGCATAATAATAAATGAAGCGGGGTGTTTCGTGACAAACGGAGCACCTTTTTTGTTTTTGTGAGAATCGACTTGATAATGGACACATGGATGAGAAAGAGGAAGATAAGTTGTTTATATCCCGATTGCAATCCAATAAAAACCGCCAGCTCTTAAGGAGGGCGGTATCTTATTGAACACTTACATATTGATCAGACCATTTTTCTAGTTCCTTCATGAGAGGTGCAAGAGCTTGCCCCTTTTCAGTAAGGGAATACTCCACACGCACGGGAACTTCCGGAAATACTTCGCGCTTCACGATTCCTTCGCTTTCTAATTCCTTGAGTCTTTCTGATAAAAGTCTGCCGCTAATAGGAAAAGAACTTTCAATTTCACAAAAACGGTGGGAACCTTTTAATAACTGATAAATAATCATAGCGGTCCAGCGCTTGCCGATTAGTTCCATTGCCTTTTCCAGTTTTGGACACAATGATGACTCCTTCATTCATATCACCTCGAGGGTTACTTGAGTATAGTATAGCTTTTCAACATATGAAAATAAATAAAAATGCACATTTTAACAGGATTAGCGAAATGTCTTGATAAATTTTCGGGATCTCCGGTTTAAGATAACTAGCCCGTATTTAACATTATTTTAATAAAATTTAAAAATCAAACGAAATTTATAAATTATCACTCAATTCATAAAAAATAAATATTTTAATATACTTCGTTTTTCGAATTAAAAGGATTGAAAAAATTTACTAAAGTGGTACAATTAGCAACAGTCAGGATAAATAAACAGATATTCATTAGGGGGATACACATAATGAAAAAGTTTTTATTGCTTTTAGTTTCAATGTTAGTACTTGTGCTAGCAGCATGCGGAAGTAATTCTGAATCGAGCGATAACGGAAGTTCATCAGAAGAGGCACAAGAAACTGCAGCACCTGCAGCAGAAGAAAATGAAGTATCCAATGAAGGAAAAACAGATTTGCTTTCTTACCAAGGTGAAGTCATTAAAGTGATTCGTAATGCAGAAGCAACATTCGCAGGGTTTACGACACCTGAAGGCATTGAAGCAGCTGAAGTGAAGCCAGCTGATGCAGCTGCAGCTATTTCTGATGAAATTGCAGCTATTGAAATTCCAGAAACACTGGCTGATTATCAAAAAGATCTTACAGATGCTGCCAACATCATCAGCCAATTCTACATTAAAAAAGCTGAAATTCTTCAGGCGGGCAGTGAAGATTTAACAGAAGCAGAAACTCTAAAACAAAACTATATCGATGCTGTAAATAAAGTATTTGAAAAAGTTGGTGTATCTGCTCCAACTTTCGATATGGTATTTATGTAATAGAAATAAAAGATCAAGGGAGAAAAAATCTTCCTTGATCTTTTGTACTTTATGTCAGCGAGTTTCTATATCCAAAAATTTTTATTTAATCTCTTATCCGTAAGGCATCCTCAGGGAAGTCAGTGAAAATAGCTGAAAGCTGTAAGTCCATAAGAGCTCTCATATGCTCGTGGCTATTGACTGTAAATACTCGTACCGGAAAGCCATGTTTCATAGCACACTTGGACATTTCAGTAAAGGCTACTGGTTCATACACATGAAGCGCAGATGCTCCCATATTGGCTGCATATTCCCATGGGTCTAACAGAATTTCCATAAATAAAATCGCTGTCTCGATTTGGGGTGCCAGTTTTTTAAAACGCGCGACAGAATAATGATTGAAGGAGGAGATAATAAATTGGCTTTCGTTCAATCCGCTATTCTTAATTGCAGCCAGTACCTTTTCCTCAATATTCTCATAAGCAATGATATCAGATTTTATTTCTATATTAATAAGGATATCTGTTGATTTTAAGAGCTGCAGTACTTCTGTCAGGGCAGGAATTTTTTCGTCAGCAAAATTTGGAGAAAACCAGCTGCCAGCGTCGAATTGCTTGATTTCCGCTAATGTCAGATTGCAAATTCGACCGGTTCCGTTTGTCGTACGGTCAACCGTTTCATCATGAATCACAACAAGCTCACCATCTTTTGTCACGTGTACATCTAATTCAATTCCATCTACCCCTAATTCTATGGCTTTTTGAAAGGCAGCCAACGTATTTTCGGGGTGGGTGCCTTTACTTCCTCGATGGGCAAAAATAAGTGTTTTACTCATCCCAGCAACTCCAGTCCTGATTATCTATAAGACAAATTTGCGAGCGGCGACAGGCCCAACACCTAGATACTCCACTCGTGCAATTCAAGTCTTCTGACCCCAAGTTTTACATAAGGATCATTTTCCGCTAATTGTTTAGCTTCTTCAAGTGAATCTGCTTTATAAATCACAAGTCCCCCAGCTCCGTCGGTAAATGGCCCTTTGAGATACACCTTACCTTGTTCCTTTAGATTTTCGAGGTATTCCAAATGATCTGGGCGATATGTTTGATTGATTTCGGGATTTTGCATATGTAACAAAGCTGCATAATATGGCATAGTTCATCTCTTCCTTTCGTTTCATCATCTCTTTTTCATCATACAGGATTTTATTGCAGCTGAAAATCTAACCAAAGCAGGAAATTAAGCTATCCGAAAATTTTTAAAGATTAGTAGATCTCCAGATGATAAAATAGAGGAAGGGAAGGGGAGAAGAGTTTGTCAAAAAAATTTGTGATTTTTATTGGAACCGTATTCATATTATTATTGGCAGCTTGTGAAGCGAAGGTGGACCAACCAAGGCCAGAGGAAGTATCGGAAAACTCAGAGGACGAATCGGCACTCGATCCTAATCCTAGCGAGCAAGATGATCTCATTTCGGCAATAGTAGCTGCTGCTGAAGCTGGGATTGTAGAAGATGCCCCATTTCAAATAGGAAAAACTAATTTTCAAGAAATAAAAGCAGAATGGGGAGAACCTGACCGGGTGAATCAGGCGGGTTACGGGTATTATGCTGATTATACAGAAAAAGGAGTAACAGTTGGCTATATAAAAGAAGGACCAGTCTTTGACCTGCGTTCCTACAGTGAATCGCTTCATTCTATCACTTATTCCATGATTGAAGAGGCATTAGGAGAACCGGATGAAAATCGATACTACGGAACCGATCAAATTTACGTATATCAGCTTAATGAAGAGTTTCAGTTAAAATTTATCATTCCGCAAGAAGAAGAAGGAGTTCATCATATTTCAGTTTTTAGTGAAAAGACATTGGATACAACGACACAAGAGTACGTACTGGACATTAAAGGAACGTCTGGTCATCTTCCGGCTGAAACGTGGGAAAATATGCTGGCATGGAGAAAAGACATCCAGGTTTTTGCACAAGGCTACGGCAATATGTGGCTAAACGGACCAGATAAACCAATGGTCGCCTTAACCTTTGACGATGGGCCTGATGAAGAAAATGTAACCAATTCCGTCATTGATATTTTAGATCAGTATGGTGTAAAAGGAACGTTCTTTTTTGTAGGAGAGAATGTGGAGAAATACCCGGATGTGGTTCAAAAAGCAGCCGAGAGCGGACATCTTGTGTTAGGTCATAGCTACTTGCATGAAAATCTAAAGTCGAAGAATTTTCAGGGAGTTGTAGAAGATTTGCAAAAGACCGAAGCAGCGATCGAGGCTGTTATCGGTAAGGCTCCAGCTCTTTTCCGCCCTCCATTTGGGGATACTGACTTAGATGTCGTAAACGCAGCGAAACAAGAGGGCTATAATATTATCCTATGGTCAATTGACACGATTGACTGGGCAGATGGAGCCGTAAGTGAGGAAATTGTGGAAAATGTCGCTTCAAATATCCGAAACGGAGATATTATACTTATGCACACGTCGAAGGAACGAGTGGAAACTCCAAAAGCACTACCAATTATTATCGAAGAACTGCAAAAACGCAATTTTGAGCTCGTTGATGTAGCAACATTATTAGAGCTGGAACCGTATAAATAGGATATTACCCGGTCCTGATAGGATTGGGTTTTTTTATTCACATGACTTCATTCTTAGAATTTCTTTGATAAAATGGAAAATACAAAAGCAAAAATAAGAAAAATGCAATAAATTCTAATGCAATCAAATACCTTGGATATGGACCGAGGAAGTCAAGCAAACTGGTGTTATTAGGTTTCCGCATAAGAAACATATAATTGGCCCCAAGCCTTACATTTATTAAAAAAACAGCAGCCGCAATAACATTTAATGTAAGAAAGGCTCTTATCACAGAATTAAAGCGAATTCGGTAACCCTCAATCCATGTCATATAAAGCGGTGAAAGTATAATAGCAATATGAGCTATAAAAAACTGAAAGTATCGGCTATGTGGGAAATCATAAAAAAGCTCAGGCGTTAAAATGGCTTGAGTAGCTCCGGCTAATCCTAAGAAATAGACAATCTCGAACAGTCTGTAATTTTTGGTGAGGAGCATAAATGTACATAAGTAAATGCAAATCGAACAAAGCTGAAAAGGAAGAGTATAAAGTAAACTCCATTCTCCGATTACGATGTTCCATACATTAAAGTAAATTTCGGAACCTATTAAGGCAAAAAGCAATCCCCATCTTATCAAATCCCGATATGGCTGCAATGGTTTTTTCCATTTATAAAATCCAGCAATAAGCATAATTGTAAACACGATGATAACGAGGTGGGAAACCGAAAATAGCTTAAAGGAAGAATAGGGACTATTGGCACTTACTAATGCTTCGAACATCGAATCACCTCCAGACTCATATAACCAAACGAATAGACTGCCCCATAGAGTAAAGATAAAAAATAATACCAAAAGGGAAGGGGAAAATCATATGAACACAGTTGTATTAGAAGAGAAAATAAAGGCAATAAACGACCAATTTTCAGGCAGATTTAGTGCTTTTATTGCAATTGGTGACCAAAAAATCAAAGTCAACAGTGATGAAATCTTTTTATCCGCAAGTCTGATTAAGATTCCTATTTTAATAGCCGGATATCGCCAAGTTGAGCAAAAAATAATAGATCCTGCCGAAATAATCCATGTGCCTAAGCAAGAAAAAGTAGGAGGTTCCGGCGTAATAGCTTCCTTTTCAGACCCAGTTCGAGTAACTGTTCAGGATTTAATGACGCTAATGATTACGGTCTCCGATAACACAGCCACCAACATGTTAATAGATTTGATTGGGTTAGATGTAATTCAATCCTGTATAAAGGACTTAGGCTTGAAGTATACTCAGCTGAATCGTAAATTAATGGACCTTGAATCTAAAGAAAAAGGAATTGAAAATATAACCTGTGCAAGTGATATCGCATGCTGTTTAAAAACCATTCATCAGGCATCATTTTTATCACACAACAGCTCTCAAGCGATTCTTTCAATCATGGCTCAGCAGCAGTTCACTCATAAGCTGCCTGCCTATATCGATGCTGAAAAAGTGAAAGTTTATAACAAAACAGGAGAATTAGATAGGGCAGAACATGATTGTATGATTACAACCGCCGGAGAAAAAACAGCGTACATAGCCGTCCTGACTGACCAATTAGAACATAATGAAACCGGCAGGCAAGCCATCAGGCAAATTGGGAAATACGTGTATGAATGTCTAATGTCTTAAGTTCTAAACGATAAATACTGGCTGGCGGAAGTAAAAGTCAGGTTGGCGGAAGTAAAGGTCAGGTTGGCGGAAGTAAAAGTCAGGTTGGCGGAAGTAAAGGTCGTGCTGGCGGAAGTAAAGGTCGTGCTAGCGGAAGTAAAGGTCGTGCTAGCGGAAGTAAAGGTCGTGCTAGCGGAAGTAAAAGTCGTGCTGGCGGAAGTAAAAGTCAGGCTAGCGGAAGTAAAAGTCAGGCTAGCGGAAGTAAAAGTCGTGCTAGCGGAAGTAAAGGTCGTGTCACCGGTAGTAAAAGCCCGGCTAGCGGAGGTAAAAGTCGGGCTACCGGTAGTAAAAGCCCGGCTACCGGTAGTAAATGTCAAACTACCGGTAGTAAAATGCCGTTTCCCATAGAAAGTCGCTCTGTTAGTTTTTATTTTGATGCTACAACCACAACAGATTGCCCCTGAAACGACTGTACCGTATCTTCTTTTACTTCCACTTTGAAAAAATCCTTTATATATTTTTCGGATGAAAGAATCCATTTATTTAATTCTTTCATTTTCTCCGCAGGCAGACTCATATTATGGCACCAAGTTTCATAGATAAATTTTTTCTTGAAGGTGACAAGGAAATCTGTCCATAATCCTGCTTCTTCAAGCATTGAAATCCACTCTGACTTTTTATAAGCACGGAAATGACTCGGGTCCCGTCTTTTCTCTAATTCGTTATAAAACTGATCTAATTCCTCTTTTTCAGGGGTAACATTATCTGCGATGATCAAGACACCGTCCTTTTTTAATGTCCGATACGTTTCCTGTACAAACACTTGAACTCGCGGAAAATGGTGGGCAGCAATCCGGCAAGTAATGACATCAAATGTTTCGTCTGCAAAAGGCAAGGCCTGGGCATCTCCTAATTGGAAGGATACGTTGGAATGACCTTGTTCCTTTATAAATTTTTCCGCAACTGTAAGCATCTCGGGAGTTAGATCCAAAGCAATCACTTGATCAAATAAAGGTGCAAATGTATGGGCAACATGCCCTCCTCCAGTAGCAATATCTAGATGGACCCCGCCTTTTCCGTTCTCAATTATCCATTGTTTCATCCAAGCAAGGTCATCTCCCTTGGCATGGAGAGGGCTCGTCACATAATTATGAGCATTTTGCCCGAACTGTTTCTTCACAGATTGTTGATGATCCATATTCATCATCGTTTCACAAAGGAAACGACTTCCTCCCTTCCCCTTTATGGTTTTATCTTAAGATGGAATACTGTATTAGTAAATATGAATAAATTTATATATTATTATAAGAAAAATGAATCATAGGATTTGAGGAAATTTTATCTTAAATCCCTGGGGGTAGAACAATGAAACTTTCACCAGAATTAGCTGCTCTTAAGTTTATTGCAGAATATTTTTCTGACTGTGACGGTGCTCTTCTTTCAGGAAGTGTGGTTAGGGGAGAGGAAACATCTACATCAGACCTGGATATTGTCATTTTTCAAAAAGATCTTCCGAATGCTTATCGGGAAACGTTTTATGCATTTGATTGGCCAATTGAGGTGTTCGTACATAATTTTGCTTCGTACAATCAGTTTTTTGAGTCAGACCGAAATCGCGCGAGAGCTTCGCTTGCCAGGATGATCGCGGAAGGGAAGATTATTAGAGAACATGATTTTATACAAAAGGTTAAAAAGGAAGCGGAAGGACTCTTAGAAGCGGGACCAAAGCCATGGTCAGAAGAAACGATCCAATCAAAAAGGTATATGGTAACCGATGTCTTGGACGACTTCATTGGAGCGGAGAACCCGAAAGAAGAGCTATGGATAGCCAATGCACTAGCCAACCTGATCCATGAATTTATTCTGCGTACCAATCAGCAGTGGCTAGGGTCTTCTAAATGGGTATATCGTGCTTTGCTTGCATTTAATCCTATGTTTGCAGAAAAATTTTACGAGGCCTTTCATACCTATTACCGAACCGGTGAAAAGAAATTAATCATTGCTCTAACAGACGAAGTACTCGCACCGTTTGGGGGGCGTCTCGCAGAGGGATATTCAGCGGGAAAATAAAAAATAAAGACGAAAAGCCAGAGAATTATACGCTCTGGCTTTTCTTTCGAATTCCATCCATAACAAACTGAACAAGCTGATCGATTTCTTTTTCATCAATTGTTCCGTCTTGGTCAGGGATTAATACAAATCGGGTAAGGAGAAAACCGCCAATTAAGGTAAACAGCAGTTTTTGTATGGTGACCGTTGGCAGATCCACAAGTTCTCCCCGTTCTTTAAAGTGATTTACGACTTTGCCAATTCGCTGGAAGATATTTTCCGATATATAAGGGAGGATCTCATTTTTTAACGCTTCACTATAGAGAACCTCTTTTACAAAAATCTGAAATATTTCTTTGTTTTCATTGAAAAATGCGATCCGGTTTTTTAATAAAGCCCGTAAAAAATCTTCAAAGCTGACCACCTGATCGGTCAGCAATTCATTAAAAACCTCTTCTGCCATAGCCGGAAGAGAGTCTTTTAAAAACGGGAGCAGCACTGAAAGCAAAAGATTGTCCTTTGTGCCGTAGTGACGAAATATCGTTCCTTCAGCCACGCCAGCTTCTTTTGCGATTTCACTTGTCGAGGTGTTGGCGTAGCCTTTTTCAGCAAACAGTTTGATTGCTGTTTCTGCAATTTTTTGCTGTTTGTCGGTTTGTTTCTTTGATCGTTTTGTTTGGGCAATCATTGCATCCAAAAGGTTGTGCTTAGACATAGAGACCACTTCCTTAGAAATCTGTCCTTATTATAACGTACGGTATCTCTTTAAAGCGAATATGTTACAGACAATAAAGATGACAGCAAATACAGTTAAAGCTAGAATATCCCCACTAATCGACTTGAGTCCATGTCCTTTGTACATGACATCCTTTAGAGCATCGGCAGCATAATGAATCGGCATGATTTTAGCAAGTGCCTGCAGCCATTCAGCCATCCCCTCAAGCGGAATAATGCCGGAAAAAAAGACTTGCGGAATCACAACGACAGGGATAAATTGAACCATTTGAAATTCAGACGCAGCAAAAGCTGATAAAAGTGTACCCAGCGAAAGGGCAACAAGCGCAAGCAGAAGGTTAATAAAGATGACATTCCAAATCGAGCCAATAAGGATCATATCTAAAACATTTATGGAATATAAGACTACAATAAAGGTTTGGAGCACAGCAAATAAACCATAACCGATTAAGTAGGATGCTACAATCTCCCCTCTGCGGATTGGGGTAGACATTAATCGCTCCAGTGTCCCTGTTGTTCGCTCTTTTAACAGACCAATTCCCGAAATCAGGAACACAAAGAAGAATACAAAAAAACCTACCAATATCGGACTTAGTACATCAAAAAAACCAGTCTCACTATTTCCATACACATATTCTGTTTCTATGTTTACTTGGGGAATGTCAACGTGACCTCCAATCTGATTGACCAATTGAGCCTGAGCCTCGGCACCGATGACTTGATTAATTTTCATTTGTATTGCTCTCGCGGAAGTAGGATCACTATTTTGTAAGGTTAAGATAAAGTTTCCATTATCCATTGCCAAGAAACCATCTAAGTCTTCACTGACAACTAGTTTAGAAGCTTCAGAGATTGAATCGTATTGTTTTATGACTATATCAGCATCCTCCAATGTGCCGATTAGACTTTCTTCGATATTAGCTACTCCTAATTTTGAATCAACCGCTTCTCCATTAAATAAAAGATACATAAGAGATAAAATCAGTAAAGGTGCGACAAACAATAGTCCAAGCGTCCGTTTTTCCCTAAACATTTGCAGACAAATTCTTTTAATTAGGGCTGCGATTCTCATGGTTAACCCTCCCCGCATTTAAAAATACTTCATCAAAGCTTTCAGCCTGATAATAATCCTTTAATTCTGCCGGTGTACCACTTGCTAAGATCGCACCGTCCCTGACCATTGCAATAAAATCACATTTTTCCGCTTCGTCCATAACGTGAGTCGTAACAATAATTGTTTTGCCTTCTTCGGTTTTTAATCGAAGCAGCTCATTCCAGATACTCAGTCTTAATTCTGGATCAATCCCAACAGTTGGTTCATCCAGGATTAGTATTTTTGGATTTTGAATTAAAGCAATCGCGAGCGATAGTCGGCGTTTCATCCCGCCAGAATAGGCCGAAACTTTTTTGTTTAAATCGCCGGTGAGGTTCACTAACGCAGCAGCGTAAGCAATGCGCTCCTTCATTTCAGCCCTTTTTAGCCGGAAAAGGGAAGCGAAAAATTGAAGATTTTCTTTACCGGTGAGCTCCGTATACAAGGCATCCGATTGTGCCATGTAACCTATTTCCTGCAATAATTCTAGGTTAGGCACCTTTTTGTTTAAGACATGAATCGTTCCTGAATCAGGACGATCCATTCCAACTATCATTTTGACTAACGTGGTTTTGCCTGCACCAGAAGGACCAATAAATCCGTATATCTTTCCTTCTTCAATCTTTAAATCAATTTGGTTTAAAACGACTTTTTTGCCAAAGCTCTTACTAATATTTTCAATGGCAATACTTACACTCATACTTGCTCCCTCCTAGGAATCAGTTTGGTGAGTGATTACTCACTTTATATAATATGCTCTTTGTGGGGGATGTCAACCAAAAAGTGAGTAATTACTTACTTTTTTTATAAACTTGTTTTATTAAAGAAGTGGGGATGTCTTTAACGGACTTAGATTAACAAGGCATTTATACCAAAAGGCTTTTTTTCGAAAGATTGTTTTTTTCGACACTAATGGTTTTATAAAGATTTCTGATTCGGACAGGAAAGGTGTAAAATACAGGAAATCAGTCCGAATGAGCCCCTGATTCGGACAGGAAAAGCGTAAAATACGGGAAAGCTGTCCGAATGAGCCCCTGATTCGGACAGGAAAGGCGTAAAATACAGGAAATCAGTCCGAATGAGCCCCTGATTCGGACAGGAAAGGCGTAAAATACAGGAAAGCTGTCCGAATGATCCTCTGATTCGGACAGGAAAGGCGTAAAATACAGGAAATCTGTCCGAATGAGCCTCTGATTCGGACAGGAAAAGCGTAAAATACAGGAAATCTGTCCAAATGAGCCTCTGATTCGGACACAAATGCCTTAGAATTCGGCAAATCTGTCCGAATGATAGTCTGATTCGGACAGAAAAGACGTAAAATACGGGAAAGCTGTCCGAATTGGCCCCTGATTCGGACAGGAAAGGTGTAAAATACAGGAAATCAGTCCGAATGAGCCTCTGATTCGGACAGAAAAGGCGTAAAATACGGGAAAGCTGTCCGAATGAGCCTCTGATTCGGACAGGAAAGGCGTAAAATACAGGAAATCTGTCCGAATGAGCCTCTGATTCGGACAGGAAAGGCGTAAAATACAGGAAAGCTGTCCGAATGAGCCCCTCATTCGGACACAAATGCCTTAGAATTCAGCAAACCTGTCCGAATTCACCTCAATCATCTTGGACACAAATTAGTATTGAGAAGCATCAAAGTTTACGAAAAGAGTTTTATAAAAAAAGAAATAGCAGCCGGCTCCTTAGAGAAACCGGCTGCTAATAACTAAGCATAAATTATCGATATCTTTTCAATACATCTTCAATCATGCTTGGTAGCTGATGAACATTATTTCGGTTCACGGAAAGGGATAGCTTAGACTCATCCATTTCCAGCGCTTCGCTTAAAAAGCCCATCAGCCCACGGCCTCTGCGATCAACCTCCATAAGAAGGTCGACTTCATTCTCGCTGCGATAACGGAAAGCTACTTCCACCTCATCGAAGGCACGGTAGAAGGGACCAGATACAGGATAAAATTCAAATTCTTGAAGGAAAGGATAACGTCCGCGTGCATACCGTTTTACATATTCGTTTTCCACTTTGCGAGTCTTAAATCCAAGCTGATGGAAGGTGTTAATAACTTTTTCTGTCAGCTCACTCGGACGGACATAGATGCTATCAAAATCGCTTGCATCTACCCCTTGTTCAATCCCTAATGTCGTCCGGACCCAAACTTTTGAATTCCCTGCAGAAATCGGAGTTTCATATGGGAGGATAAAGGAGAACGGAACCCTTTTTTCTTCACCAGCCCGTAAATCAGTTTGCTGAACAATGCGGAAACGGTCTAATACAGCGGTATCCGTGATCTTTTTGTCATCCACTTCACGGATGTATGTACAGCATACTTCCATGTAAATGTCCTCAATTTTTTGCTCTACATTTCCGCCTGTAAGGACAATTTCTCCCCGGACTTCTTCACCTTGTCTCCACTCATCCTTTGCGAGTCTCGCGTCTACCTTGGCATTACCAATTCCAATTGAGGCCAATGCTTTTTTAAAAAATGACATACTCCCACTCCTTTTTTTCATAGGTTTAATAAGTGTTATACAATTCTATAACTAATACGATAAAAAGGATGAAAAGTTTCTTGTGATATTGAAAATCGGATAAAAAGTTAGTCTTTCATATATAACTAAAGCCCAATCACATATACTTCCTGATTTATAATCCATTTATATCCTATAAAGTTTATAATACAGTTATGGGGTTTATTCCGGTCATCGGAAACATAAGAAATAAAGAAAGAGTTAAAAGATACATAGATACGAGGTGAGACAGTTGATTAAGGATCCTATTTATGGAAGCTTTGAGCTAGAACCTGTATTAACCGATCTCCTTCAATCAAGGCCAGTTCAGCGGTTGCGGGGTGTTCATCAGGGGGGCTCCAGTTATTTAGTGAATCCTAAATGGAATGTAACCCGGTATGAGCATTCTGTTGGCGTCATGCTATTGGTCAAGAGGATGGGAGGAAGTATAGAGGAGCAAATGGCAGCGCTTCTGCATGATGTCTCTCATACTGCTTTTTCCCATGTCTCCGACTTTGCTCTTCGTAATCTGGAAGAGGACTACCATGAACAAATCTTTAGAAGAGTGATAGAAGAATCAGAAATTCCAGACATACTTCATAATTACGGCTATACTACAGAACAAATCTTTAATGACTTTTCTAAGTGGACGATTTTAGAGCAGCCGTCGCCTGACCTATGTGCAGATCGGATTGATTATACGATTAGAGATCAGTTTCATTATTTTGATTTAAACATAGAGGAAATCCAAAAATTGCTGGAATCATTAACGGTTCAAAATGGTTTATTGTGTTTTAAGACCTTAGAAGCTGCTGAGAGGTTTACCAAGCTTTATTATCAAGAGGTTATTGATTTCTTTATGGACCCTCTAAATGCTTATGGCAATTGGAAACTCTCGATTGCGATAAGGCTTGGGTTAAGAAAAAAAATCCTCAAAATGGATGACCTGCTTAAAGATGATCAGGGGGTTTGGTCAATCTTACAGCAGAGCAAAGATCCAGACATGCGGCAAATTATGCGACAAATCCATCCCAATGTGGATGTTGTCACGGATGAAAAAAATTATGATTATTCGATAAAAAATAAACCAAGATTGCTCGACCCAATGGTGGTCCACAATGGGATAACAGTAAGGGCTTCTGCGATATCAAAAGTGGTTGGAAAGCTGAATGAGACGGCAATAGAAAGGTTTAAAAGAGGGGCAAGGATTCGAGTAGTATCTTTTTACAAGGCCGAATAAAAAAGAAACCGCCAAGTTTATAGAGCGGTTTCTTATTCTAGAGAGTCCTCATATGGATCTGTAGTAAAAGTAGCTTTTACTCTCTTTGATTTTAAAAAGTATGGAATCCAGATTAAAGCAAACAAGACATGTGAGCCAACAGACGTCCCAATTTCAATGTAAAGATCTTCGCGTACGTCCTGGAAAGCAGGAACATTAGCCGTAACAATCATATAGCCGCCAGCATAGAGAAAGCCAATAATTAGATCAGCTATTAGAAATGAGATAAACAGTTTTGGAAAGACGGCTCTTCTCCGCAGCATTTGATACAGCAAGAATACAGTCATAACCGCAATAAAGATATACATAGCCAATTCTAATACAATAACAGTTCCAAAAATCGGGTGATACAGTTCAGTCCCTTTCGTTGTAATGTCATTCCAGTCCCCATCTTGAAAAAAGGGAATGAGATTCGTTGTAATATGATAGATGCTGGCAATTGGATTCCCGGCAAGGAAGATGATGACCCAAATTAACCAGCCTTTTTTCCCTTCATATTTATTTGGATGGATTGTTGGTTGTGTTTGAATTTCCTGTTCCATAAGGTCCTCCTGATTCGCTGATGATCCTTATTAAGTCTAACCTACAATTAAAATTTAAAGACGCAGAAAATAGAATATAATGTTAGTGTACACGATTTATCTTAACTTTTCAGAAAAATTTATTTCTAGAAAAGTCTTATATAATTATGTGGCTAGCCTTGGAGGAACCGCTGATGAACCAAATTAATTCAATGGAAGAATGGAGCCGGCAGGTGTGGAAGCATTGTTTAAGCGGAAATATAAGAGAGGCTTATCAATTATTGGAGCGTGAGCAAAATCTGTCAGAGGAATGGCAAAGGTTTCGGGAAGATTTGTTTGAACGGTTCTTTGCCTGGAAGCCTACTTTTCCAAAACCCCCAATTCCTAAAAAACTCCAACCTTTCTTAGACTGTTATTTTTCATATCTTAGCCAAGTGCTTCTGCAACAAATAGAACGGAAGCAAGCTGAAGAGAAGTTAGCTCAAAACCTTTCAATGTTAGTAAAAAAACCAGGCAGCACCATGGAGGAGCTTGAGGGAGACATCAAAATCCTCTTCGAAAAGGAACGCTTTCACTTTCTGGGCGGGAAAACTGAGCCTTTTTATGGACCTTATATCTGGACTGCCAATGAAGAAAGAGAATATGAGGTGGAGATTCCCTTAGGGAAACAGAGATTGAAAGTTATTTTCATGCACGGCTTTATCTTGAGGGGCTGGCTGGATTTTGCAACATGCGGAAGGCGGGGAGCAGGCGGATGGGCTAAAAAAGAAGAATTATATTGTGTCTATGAGGCATACAAAGATATTCTAGATTCATCTAAATTTCAGGTTTCTTACTTAAAGCACGAGGCCCAGCATGCGGATGATTTCAAAAGATTTCCAGGTTTAAAAAGCTTTGAACTGGAATACCGTGCCAAATTAGTAGAATTAATCTACGAGGAAACGCCGCGGATCATAAATCAGCTGATAGCGGAGGCTGATCAGAATCCCGATTTTCCACATCACTATTCATCTTACTTAATCGTCGAAGACATAGAAAAACTAAGCGGTATCCCGTTAAGCTGTATAGTGGCGGATTTTACAAGTGAGGAAATGGAAAAAGTAAGATTAGCAGCAAAAAGGGTATTTCTTCAACATACGGCAAGCCTGGAAAAGAGGTTTAATTAGAATGAAACTTCTATGGGACTTCGATGGAACCCTGTTTGATACATATCCGCTTTACGTAAGATTAATGAATCAAATATTGGAGGGGAGAATTGATAAAAAGGACCTTTTCCAACAGATGAAAGTTTCTTTCTCTCATGCATTTGAGTATTTTCAAATTTCCAAAGCTGAAATTGAAAAGTTGAGAGAACTTGAGGAACAGCTAGAGATGGATGCCTATCAGCCTTTTCCGTTTGTAAAAGAGGTATTAAATCGGTCGGAAGTCAATGTCATTGTCACTCATAAAGAACGCGATATTGTCGAAAAGGTTCTGGATTTTCATGGTATGAAGTCCTTGTTCCAGGAGGTAATCGGAAAGGAAGACGGCTATCCAAGAAAACCGGATAGGTCGGCTTATTCATACCTCCACAATAAATATTCACTTGATGGTGTAGTAGGAGATCGTGACCTAGATCTTATTCCAGGCAAAGAGCTTGGGTTAATTACTATCATGTTTCAGGGAAGGTCAGATGTTGCTGATGTGAAAATCGATAGTTATCATGATTTTCCTTATTCCATATTCAAATGAATTTTTGTTTTTCTAAATGCAATATAGCTTTGCTGGTCGTAGCATAGTGAATCCAATCAGGAGCAGCAGAAGGTTTCGTTCCGATTGAACAGTAAACCCGGTCACCTGCCTGAAGACATTTATTCACTTTTGAAACCTTATCATTGATCATAATGCCGTTTGTGAAAAATGCCTTTTCCCCGTAGACGTGAAAAAGGTAATCAACAACTGTTGAACCCTCTGGTAAAACCACGACCTCTCCATAGTGATTAAAGACATGAATCATCGGTAAAAAGCACTCATGGATCATTGCTTCTGCATTTATATCTTCTGCGCTTTTTTCGAGGGACCGATAAACTTCAAAGGGATTAATCGGTCTCTTAAGAATAGATAAAATCCCATAATCATACTTATTGGCATTTTTGTTTGTCATAATTTTAATTGTTACTTTTTGCTTATCATTTGCTTCAATAAATGTTTCGATAAACGGATCAAATGGAGCGGCTTGCTGATGCATAAAATTGGTAAATTCCACGTCTACTGGTTTCCAAATAGAATGAATTTCCTTTAAGGTCCGATAGCAGTCTTTCTCTGAGCTGGTGTGAATTCGGACATACACTTCCCTTTCTAAGGTACCGTCATATTGGAGAGAGGACAAAAGTGAATAGACAGGGGTTTGATCAAGCTGGATTGATATGTTCAGTTTAGCCCGGTGTAAATGAAATTGGAGCCTATCCCGAATGGGTTCTAGCTGTTTCTTGTATTGGTTAATTAATAAGTTTGTTTTTTCAAGCCTTCCCTCATTTAAATAGAAAAACGCTTGTTCTTCTAATTGATGGAGAATGGCGCGAAGCCCTAATTTTTTTAATAAAGGAGCAAAAAAAGTTAAAGTTTCATTGGCGTAGGTTACTTGTTTTGAGACCGGTTTTCCGTGCAGCGTTTGCATATTGTGCAAACGATCAAAAATTTTAATTAGTGCTACTCTAATATCATGACTCGAAGCTAATAACAGTTGGGTATAGTAGCATTGCATATATTCAAAACGGTCCATATGGAGCGGCTTTTTGCCTTTAGTGAGTGATTGAACGATAAAAGATACTTTTTTGCCAAAAGCAGCGTGGATTTCATCATTTGTAACGGCGGTATCTTCGATTACATCGTGCAGAACGGCTGCCTGAAGTGTTACAAGATCTGCCCGATAGTCTGCCAGCATGTGGGCAACCATCAGCGGGTGCATAATAAAAGGTTCACCTGTATCCCTGATTTGACCTTGATGGGCACGTGAAGCAAACTCTATAGTGTTATTTAAAATTTCACGCTCTTGAACCTTAAGGTAATGGACATTGTTAAGTAAATCCATGTTGGCACCCTTCCAATGCATAATATTTACAATATTCTACCACGTTAAATGAAAAGTGGGTAGTCCTGAAAAAGAGGTGAAACAGAGGGACGGTTCTTGTGTTTCAGAAGTTAGGTATGAAACACAAGAACCGTCCCCATGTTTCCCTGCCGATTAAATGCGATATTGCGAAATATATTGAATAAAGCGATGAATTTCACCACTTTCATATTTAGTTAGGGCATAAGATTGGGCAGAGACCTTGGGAAAGTCAGGAGTTTCTACCTCTAATAAGCGGCCCTCCAGCAGCTCCCTTTGGACAATGGATATTGGCAAAAACGAAATACCCAGACCTTCTTCAATGAAACGCTTTGTTACATGGACCTGTGATACAAACATCGTTTTTATTTGTGGATAAGCAGATTTGATGGAAGGAAGCAAATCCTCCCAGTATTCAGGATGGGAATGAACGATAAGCCTCTTATTTATAAAAAGCTCATCAACTTCTATAGGCGGACCAGATTCAGGATCAAATCCATCATGCGGAACAATCAGCTTTACCTGATCTTTTTGAAGAGGGATACAGGTTAATCCCTTCATTTGAAATTGCTGCCGGGATAAGCCGATATCTGCTTTGCCGTTCATAATATGCTCTGGGATGTCACGTGAATCGACAACCTGGATATCTAAATCAATTGTCGGATAAAGATTTATATAGGATCGTATCAATGCTGGCAAGATAGAAGAAGCGATAACTGGTGAAACCGCTAAGGTGAGTTTCGTTTGGTAGCCTTGTTGGATTCGGCTGATTTCCTCAATTCCTTTCTCATAAAAAGAAAGCAGCTTTTGCGCATGTTCAATATAGCTTCTCCCTACCTCCGTAAGCATAATCTGACGGCCTTCTCGTTTAAATAGCTTACAGCCTAATTCTTTTTCAAGTAATTGAATATGAACGGTTACGGTTGGCTGAGAAACAAACAGCTCATCTGCTGCTTTGCGGAAGTTTTCGTATTTAGCTGCCAGTAAAAATGTTTGTAACCATTTGAGTTCCATCATTTTTCCCTCTCTCGCTGATTAAATTTATTAATTAAAATATAAAATATTATTTAATTTTTTTAAAGTATTGTTCGGCATAAAATAGAAATAAGAGAAAGGAGAGGATGAACGTGTCAAAAGGTTTAAAAGGTGTGGTTGCCGCCCAAACAGCACTGAGTTTAGTAGATGGGGAAAGCGGCATACTATTGTATCGGGGAGAACATGCCAGGGAACTAGCTCTTACTAAGTCTTTTGAGGAAGTCGCGTATTTTATCTGGCATCAGACTTGGCCAAGTCTGGAGGAACTGCATAAATTGAAAAAGCGGTTTAAGGAAGCGCGCTCTTTGCCAGGGCATGTCCAAACGATACTTGATTCACTTCCCTTAAATACAAGCATTATGAGTGCTCTGCGAACTGCGATATCGTCACTTGGTACTGAGGCATATAGCTGGAAGCCCACACTGGGACAGGCTATAGTGTTAACAGCTATGACTCCAACGATTATCAGCTATTGGTATAGAAGGAAAAAAGGAGAAGAGTTTGTTCCGCCAAGAGAAAATTTAGATTTTGTGGCGAACTATTTGTATATGTTAAACGGAGAGGTACCAAAGACAGCCCATGTGAGAGCATTAGAAGCCTACATGATTTTAACAATGGAACACGGGTTTAATGCTTCAACATTTTCAGCAAGGGTTACAGCCTCTACTGAATCTGATATGATTTCAGCTATCACAGCAGCAGTAGGAACTATGAAAGGTCCGTTACATGGCGGCGCTCCAAGCGGTGTAATTGAAATGCTAGAGGAAATTGGCTCAATTAAAAATGCGGATCAATGGATAGATGCTAAACTTAGCAACAATGAAAGAATCATGGGATTTGGACATCGGGTGTATAAAACAAAAGATCCCAGAGCAGAGTCCCTGAGACAAATAGCACAAGAAGTGGGGGCGGAGGATGAATGGTTAGCCCTTGCTTATCAAGTAGAGGAACGAGTGATTGAAAAATTAGCAGAGTGGAAGCCCGGTCGCAAATTGTATACGAATGTAGAATATTATGCAGCGGCTGTCATGCGTGCCATTGAAATGGAAAAGGAATTATTTACGCCTACCTTCTCAGCGAGCCGAATGGTCGGATGGACCGCGCATGTGATTGAGCAGGCAGATGATAATACGATATACAGGCCGCAGGCTGAATATATCGGGAAAGTGCCAGCTCTATAATAAACGAAAAAAGCACTTTTGACTTATAAAAGTGCTTTTTGACTTTTTAATTGTTCATAGGTCGGTTCATCACAGACAATGTAAAGGATATCAGAAGCTGATAAGGGTTGATCTTTATTGACCGCAACCATCATATCCTGATTAACCGCTAATAAAACCGCCCCTTTCTCGAATAACTCGAGTGATGCATCTTTATAGGTTTTCCAATGAGGAAGGGGATGTGTTTCATAAATATCTCCCCCGTATCTTTTACTTAGCAGCTGTCTGAAAATAGAGGTTGTGCCAGGCTGCAGGGTGGCTTTAGCCATTAACAATGAAACGGAGTCATCTGAAAGAATAAAATCATCCACATGGATATGTTTAAACTTGGAGATATGGGTTTCTTCGCGGACTTCTACTATGGTATGAATACTCCGTCTATGTTCCTCCGATAATGATTCAACAGCTGAAGCAATGAGTAATGTTTTTCCATCCGCTAATCCGGGGTCATCAATGTCTGTATCTGTAAAAATAGCTACTCGTCTGGCTTCTAAAATATTTGCTTTAAGCAGGGTTTCATTTTGCGTGGGGTCTCCCTGAACAAAATGGACTTGACCATGCTCCATTGGTGAATGAGACAGCTGGTTAACAAGTACAATCTTTGCAAGTTTGTCGTTTGCAAGGACTTCGTAAACGGCTTTTTCTACTTTTTTAGACCATCCGATATAAATGTAATGTTCTTTTTGCTTGTACACGAGCTTTCCCTCCTTTTTTAAACGAGAATAGGTTGCCAATGAATCGACCGTTTTTGTAATTAGAAGTCCGATGATTCCAATTCCAAAGATAAAGAGAAATATACCAATCCATCGGCCCCCGACTGAAGTGGGAAAAAAGTCTCCATAGCCAACCGTTGTTAACGTAGTCATTGTCCACCAAAAGCTATCAAACAGGCTAGGGAAGTTTTCAGGTTCAATCAGGTATATTGAAAAAGTCCCAAAGAGTATAATTAACAGGGATAGAACTAATATAACTCCGAAATCTAACTTACTCACTTTCTTTAAGAGTCTTATTATGATGCTCACTTACTCACCCATCCTTTTTGGCTGTCATTACTTTCCATCATAGCATATTGAAATAAATAAATTTTACTACATTTTTTAAAAATTGAATCTTTTTTTTGGTTCTTTCGTATGAGAAGATGTATTAAAAAATGGAAGGAGTATGCGATGAAGTCACTTTTTTTAGAATATCGGGAAATTCTGGGGGAAAATGAATTTACCGCCCTATATCACTATAAAAATATCGAGCTAGAACAAATTTTAGCCAGGCGTGAATGTGAGTTTTTTGTAAAAGAGGGAGTGACATACAAACAGGATTCTTCAGCAATTGAAGAAGATAAACATATTATCTACGTCAAAAAGTATAACGAAGAGCCAAAGGAAAAAGAGGATATATCCGCAAAAGATTCGATTAAGCTGGAAATAAGGGAATTAAAATCGGTCAATTTTCATCCTGTTTTAGAATCAAAATATTTTACGAACCATTTAGACGTGCTTAGTTACATAGGTACGATTTACATATATCTCAATGGGATAGAATGGGAGCGGGACTCTGCTGAAATTGACGAAGATCGTTTATGTTATGTTCTCTACGTGACGAAGACAGGATACCAGATGGAAGGGGGATGAGTGATGGAAAAAACAAAAAAGCTGATGGCCGGAGTGGTAGCCTCGATTATGACTGTTTCAATGGCTGGATGCAATAATGATCCTACATACGCTGCCCCAACGGGGACTGACTGTGACGACTGGGATTGGGATGATGAGTCAGGGACTTATTATTGTGATGATGACGATTCAAGGTATTACGGCGGCTATTATTATGGCGGCAGATACTTTTCCAAAAAATCAGATTTGAACAATTTTAGCAGCTATAAAAGTTATTACAACAATTATAAATCTGGAATCGGAAGCGGCTCGAGAGGTGGATTTGGTGGATAAGTCGGCCCATCAAATCGATCGAGACCTTTTTTATAAAAAGATCCCACACTTTTGGTATGACTTATATGGAACTGAGTATGCGTTATATGACATAAAGCGGGTAAGTTCCTCCTTCATAAAGGAAGTAAGACATGCTGCAGAATGTGTGGGGAACATATTTTGGAAGACCAATCAGCTCGTTTCTCAACTAGATGATAAGGTATTAGAGCAGCTTGGATTTCCTAATAAACTGATTCCCTATTTAAAAACTCCCTCATTAGATGAACAATGCGTGATTGGCCGACTTGATTTTGCCGTGTCGAACAACCAAATTAAATTATTGGAATTTAATGCGGATACACCCACCTTTATAAAAGAAACGTTTTATATCAATGAACTTATATGTAACCATTTTCAGTGTAAAAATCCGAATCATGCGGAAGAAGAAAAGCTACAAAAAGCCATACGACGTGCAATTGCTCTTGCTTGGAGGAACTTGGGAAGAAGCGGCGACCCCAAAGTGGTTTTTACTTCACATGGTGATCATGAGGAAGACCTTTGGACCACGAAATATTTAATGGAACTTAGCGGGATAGCAGCCGAATACGTAAGTCTTGAAGATTTATTAATTCTTGAGCATTCCAGTTTAAAAGATGGAAGAGAGGAAGGGATCTATACTCCCGAAGGTGAACGGATCGATGTATTATATCGGCAAACGTACCCATTAGAGCATTTAATTGAGGATCGGGATCCAGAATCGGGTACGCCAGTCGGAACCATCTTTTTAGCCTTTATAAAACAAAAAAAGCTGGCAATGATTAACCCTATAAGTGCTTTTTTAATGCAATCAAAAGCCATTCAAGCTTTAATTTGGGGGCTACATAGCAGGAATCATCCTTTTTATTCTTCACAAGAGCATGATATCATCAACACTTATTTTCTTCCAACCTATTTAGATCCTGATCCGTTTCAGGCAAAAGGAGAAGCCTATGTTAAGAAGCCATCCTTTGGCAGGGAAGGCGATACCGTTGAAATCTGGAATCAGCATGGTGAGAAATGGATGGAGGATAACAATAAAACGTATGATGATTCATTACCTGTCTATCAAAAGTTCGTTCCGCTTATGGATAGTATAGTCCAAACGATACAGGGCAAAAAGCCAGTCAAAATTATGTTCGGATGCTTTTTAGTAAATGGAAAGCCTAGCTCAATTGGTATTCGCGCTGGAGGGCAAATAACAGATAATGCCTCCTACTATCTACCAATTGGTCTGGAATAAGAAATGGAGGAAATGAATGGATGTCAAATGTTTTTTCCGCTGAATTATTAGTTAGTTTTGTATCTCATGTCGGTGTCGGTTTTGGGCTAATCCTGCTAGGATTAAGGGTATTTGCATTAACAACTAAATTTTCAGAAAGACAATTGATTAAAGAAGGGAATTTGGCAGTAGCGTTAAAGCTATGGGGGAAAGCTCTGGGACTGGCAATCGTTATTTTTACCGTTTGGGCCAGCAGTGTTAGTCTTCTGGATGCCTTTTTATGGGGTCTCATTGGAATTGCCACACAAGTGATTGCCTATTTCATAATTGAATATGTTCTTACCCCGAAAACCAATCTGGCTAAAAAAGTGGAGGAAGGCAATACGGCCGTGGGCTTTAGTCTTTTTGCAGCTTCGATTGTAGTAGGGATTGTTGTGGCAGCAAGTCTTACTTATTAAATCAGTAAAAGCAAGGAGACATGAACATTATCATGAATCCTTGCTTTTTTGATCCCTGAAAATATCGTGCGGCCGCAGTTTAGCAGCAAAGTGATAAGCCCTTGATTTTGCCATTAAATTGTCAAAAAGCAAGTGTCGTATTGTAAATGGTCAGGTATAAAATAAAATGAAAGATATACTTTTATTACGATTTTGAAAGAGGGAATCGCCATGAAAAAGGTATTCGCTTTAATTGTTTCAATGATGGTATTGTTCTTAACAGCTTGTGGCGGAGATAAGGAAGGTTCTTCTAGTGAACTGGCGGATCAGCAGTTAAACATCGTAGCAGAAAACTGGGCTTTTGATCAGGAAGAATATAAAATTTCGAGCGGTGAGGTTTCTATTATATTAGAAAATAAAAGCGGTCTTCACGGGATTCAAATCCAAGAAACTGGGGATTCAATTGAAGCCGGAACTCCAAAAACGCTAAACTTGGAGCCTGGTACATATACACTTGTATGTAATATTATGTGCGGAACAGGTCATACTGAAATGAAATCAACTTTGATTGTCGAATAATTAAAAGAATGCCACCCATCATGATATGCGGTGGCTTTTTAAATTTTGTACATTTTTTATTGGTTTTTTCTATATATTTATGATTTTTTTATAAAATAAAGGGTAAAAGAAGTTAATTTACTTTCCATACCTATAGGGGGTATGATAAAATAAGCTAGAGAGGAGGGATGAAGGTGGAGGAAATGGTACAACCTGAACATAGTGAAAAACATGAAAAAGGTCATCACACTAGACATAGTCATCATCCTGACTCTGTAAAGAAGAATTTAGCAACCCGGCTAAACCGGATTGAAGGTCAGATTCGAGGAATTAAGCGAATGATTGAGTCTGATACGTACTGTGATGATGTGATTACTCAAATTGCAGCCACTCAGTCAGCGCTAAACAGCGTCTCTAAAATATTATTAGAGGGTCATCTAAAAGGATGTGTAATTGACCGGATTCAAGAAGGCGATCCAGAAATCCTTGATGAATTTTTAATTACTGTGCAAAAGCTAATGAAAAAATAAGTTAGGAGTGCAGTCCATGCAAAGTATCGTACTGGATGTAAAGGGAATGTCTTGTGGACATTGTGTGAGAGCTATAGAAGGTGCTGTAGGCGGTCTTAATGGAGTTGAAAAAGTAGCTGTTGCTCTTGAGGAAGGAAAAGTAGAAGTCGAATTTTCTCCAGATAAAGTAACAATCGAGCAAATAAAAGAAGCCATTGATGAAGAGGGCTACGAAGTTGAATAAATATACAGGACCAGCACTCTGTGTTGGTTCTATTTTATTTTACAATATAAGGAGATTGTATTGATTCAAACCTAGTTGTCTTGCTATAATTTATAAAGTGATAATGTTTAAAAATTTAATCATTAAACAGGCATGATATAGATTTCATACTTTGGGAGGGGTTACAGTGAAAAAATTAGCAAGTCTTATCATCATGGCTTTATTATTAATGGTTACTACAGTCCCAGCATTCGCAGCTGTGTCTGTTTCTGAAGAAGTTTACAAAGCATTGGAAGAGCGTATTAGCGGATCCTTTTCTTACTATGACGGCGGGTCTGCAGAAGTAAAGGATCGTCAGACTTTTACGACTAATCAAGTAGATAAGGAAGGAAACGTAGTTGGTGAAATTGAGGTAGACGTAATGTTCGTTGAATTTAACGAAGTACGTGATAATATCTTCTACTATACTGGCCATGAACTTCTTTATTACGATGCAACCAATAAACAGTTTATTGATACAGCTTCTATTGAATTAACAGATGAAATTACAGCTTTCACGGATCAATATAGTGATGAAACAGGAAAGCATTTCAATACCAGCTCACAGGTGCTGTATATTATTCTTCTTTCGTCAGTTGTTATTGTTCCGGTACTGATTATGATATTCCACAACTCAGGTAGATCTTATATCACAAACTTTTACCGTGGCGCATCAGTCAGCAAATAATTAATAACGTAAAAACCCTTTACCAGTCATTGATGGTAAAGGGTTTTTTATGTATGAAAGTAATATTCCTTTTGTACGGATAAATTCGTCTCTGCTCAGTTTATATCCCACCCAATGTGGAGGCTGAATCGGTCTTGAGGCCGAGGAAGCATATGGAAATGTCCAGTACCTTATAGATAGACCGTTGGAAAGGGAGGTAAAGGGAGCATGATTCCAATTTTAGAAATTCATGATCTCAGCAAAACGTATAGGAAGAGGAAAAGTAAAGAATTTATAGAAGCGGTAAATGGAATTAATTTAACGGTTCATAAGGGGGAAACGGTTGGTTTACTAGGGCCTAATGGCGCGGGAAAAACCACCTTTATTAAAATGATGTGCGGTCTGCTGATCCCGACAAGGGGAGAGGTATTAATCAACGGTATTTCGATTCATCATAAAAGGTTGAAAGCATTAAAACATATTAGTGTGGTACTGGAGGGAAGTCGTAACTTGTACTGGCGGTTAACGGTAAAAGAAAACCTCGAATATTTTGCGGGGAATCGAGGATTGTCCAAAAAATCAGTTCAAGACAAAATTACGGAACTGCTTGATATGTTTAATTTAACTGATAAAGCGCACGAAATGGTTAACTCGCTTTCAAGAGGAATGCAGCAAAAGGTTTCAATCGCTGTTGCGCTATTAGCAGATACCGAAATTATTTTTCTCGATGAACCAACATTGGGATTGGATGTGGAAACAAGCTATGAAATAAGAAATATTTTAAAAGATATCGCTAAAAAAGAGGGAAAAACCATATTAATGAGTTCACACGATATGCCGGTTGTTCAGGATGTTTGTGAGCGTGTAGTGATTATTAATAAGGGAAAAGTCGTTGCTGATGAACGGGTTCATCACCTGCTTAGCTTATTTGAAAGTAAAGCTTATGCTTTTACAATCTCTTCGCCACTTCATGAATCGCAAATGAAGGATATCAGTGAGAAATACATGCTGACAGCAGGAAACGATGAACAGGGCAATCAAATTTTAAATTTCACCATAGCAGATGGCCATGAATTCTATGCTATTATTGACAGTCTTAAAAAATATGGAGTTACCATCGAAAAAATAGACAGGACAACTGTGGATTTTGAACAAGCCTTTATCCATATTGTGAAGGGAGATGGGGTCCGTGAAACTGCTGCATCTCTTTAATGCTAATTTGCACAGAGAAGTCATCGTCTTAAAAAGGTATTGGCCCAATACAGTCAGCATGCTTATTACTTTTTACTGTATTTTTCTAATGATGTTTTTTGGAATTCAAATTGTTGGGGATCCGACAACAATGGAAACCAATGTTCAATATGTGATTGTGAATTATATTTTTTGGTATTTAGCGATGCTTGCAATGCAGGATATCGGCTGGGTCGTGTCAAACGAAGCAACTCTCGGTACACTTGAGCAGCTTTATATGTCTCCAATGGGTGCATGGAAAATTTTATTGGCAAGAATCATTGGAGATACGATTGTTCATCTCGGGATTTTGGTCTTTTTATTGCTTTCTTCAATGTGGACTGCGCAAACATCGCTGCATTTGAATGCTGTTTCCTTATTGCCGGTTTTAATGGTTACCTTGTTTAGTATGTATGGGATCAGCTTTATGATTGCAGGGCTCGCCATAATCATAAAACAAATAAACGCCTTTTTACAGATTCTACAGTTTGTTTTTATGGGACTTACCTTCGTGCCATTATCAGTTGCACCATTCTTAGAATTTGCGCCATTTGTAAAAGGGGTTGACATGATTCGGAAAATGATGATAGATGGGGCTGCATTAAGTTCATTTTCTGTACTGGATTATGTATCATTGCTTGTTAATGCAGCTTTCTACCTGCTTATCGGACTGCTTGTCTTTTTCAAATGCGAAAAAACAGCTATGGAAAAGGGAGTTTTAGGTCAGCATTAATCATTCAGGGTCTGTCGTAGGACAGACCCTCTTTGCTTTACACCTTAAGTATAAATTTTTAGCAAAGATGTAAATTCCGCGCAGTAAAAATTTTTAGGAAAAAAGTACAACGGCCAGGATGGTCTAGTCAAGCGATACATTAGGACGCGGCGTTTCGAGCGTGATTAGTGCCGGGCTTGCACTTGCCTGCGCCTAACCTAAAGCGCTAGCCAGGTTTTTCTTTACATTTGATCAGGTGCTTTCATTCCGAGCAGCCGCATGCCTTCTTTTAAAATGACCGTTACCGCTTTGACTAATGCGAGTCTTGATTCTTGTTGTTCGGAGTCCGATAAAATTTTTACCTGACTATAGTATTGGTTAAACAGCTTGGCAACCTTTAACAAATACTGAGCAATGATAGCGGGGGAGCGCCTGTTAAAGGCTTGTTCTACCTGATTGGGAAACGAGTAAAGCTCCTTGATTAATTCCCAGCTCTTTTGATGAGATTCATAGGTGAAATGAAAGCTAGTCTCACCAGACTTTCTCAATAAGGACTGGGCTCTGGCATGCGTGTATTGGAGGTAAGGACCTGTTTCTCCTTCAAACGTCAGCATCTCATCTACATCAAATTCAATTGAATTCATCCGGTCTTGCTTCAAGTCATGAAATAGGATGGCGCCAACACCTACTTCTTTAGCCACCTCTTGCAGGTTAGGCAAATCCGGATTTCTTGCCTTAATATTTTCGCGAGCCTTTGCAATAGATTCTTCCAGGACTTCCTCCAGTAAAATAACCCTTCCTTTTCTAGTAGACATTTTTTGTCCATCTTTTAAATAGAGTCCGAAAGGGATGTGCTCTAGGGAGTCAGAAAACGGGGCTTCCAGCTTTTTTAGAACAGAAAACACTTGCTTAAAATGAATGGATTGTTCGTGACCCACGACATAAAAGGCCCGAGAAAACTGGTAGTCATGAAAACGATCGTACACGGCAGTTAAATCACGAGTTGCATAAAGGGTGGCCCCATCCCGTTTTTTAATTAAACATGGAGGCAAACTCTCATCTTCCAAAGAAACGATACTAGCACCGTCAGATTCTATTAATAAACCTTTTTCTTCAAGAAGGGAAATGGTAGCCTCCATTTTATCATTATAAGAAGATTCACCCTTCCAAGAATCGAAACTGATTCCCAAAAGATCATATACTTTTTGAAAAGCAAGGAGAGATGCCTCTTTAAAGCTTTTCCAAATTTGCATATATTCCTCGTTACCAGACTCTAATTGCTGGAACGCTTTCCGGCCTTCTTCTTCAAGTGCAGGATTTTGCTCAGCCTCAGCGTGAAATTTTACATATAGAGTAAACAGCTCTTGAATTGGATTTTGGGCGACTTTTTCCGGGTCTCCCCATTGTAAATAAGCATAAATCAATTTGCCAAATTGTGTGCCCCAGTCACCAACGTAATTAATTTTAATCATTTTGTAGCCATTTTTCTCACCAATTAAGCATAGGGAGTTCCCAATTACAGTGGAGCGCAGATGTCCCATTGAAAAAGGCTTGGCAATATTGGGTGACGACATATCCACGACAATCTTGGCCCCCGCCCCATTTCGATTGGTCCCAAAGCTTGAATTTTTAGCTAAGATATCGTTAACCATTTCTTTGGCAACAGCTGCCGGATCAAAGAAAAAATTTACATAGGGGCCGACAGCTTCAATCTTTTGGAAGAGAGGACCCGACAGATTTTGAGACAGCTCTTTCGCAATTTGTTGCGGGGAAGTCTTTCTATGCTTAGCCAAGGCAAAGCATGGGAAAGAAATGTCTCCATGATCTTTATGTTTTGGTTTTTCGAGCAGTTGTTCAATTTCTTTTAAGCCCAGTTCAGGTATACCTGATTGGAGCAGGGTGGAGCATAGTGAGTGTAACATAGCTGGCCTCCTTTAAAAGTTTTCAAATACAAAAAAGCCCGTCTCTCATATTAGAGACGAGCTTATCCCGCGGTACCACTCTATTAGTCCATTAAGAACCACTTATCAGGTAACGGCTGCACGCCGGTGTTTGCTACTGAAAGTTCACAAACACATCTCCAAAGTGCGGTTCATCAAAGAGGTTTATCAGGCTCACACCAAATCCTGACTCGCTTACAAAACATACTTTGATTACTCTCTTTTTCATCGATTTATTATTTTTTAAACCATTATAATCGTAACTTTTAAATTGTCAACCTACTTCTCATCGGAAGCAAACATATACGTTCGATGGTGGTAGCGAATACTAAAGATGACACCCATCGCAAGCATGGTACCCATTAAAGAACTTCCCCCGTAGCTAATAAACGGAAGCGGGATCCCCGTAATTGGAAGCAGCTGAATTTGCATCCCTATATTTTCAAATACATGGAAGGTAATCATACAAATGATACCTGTACAAACATAGGAGCTAAATGGATCTCTCGTTTCAAGGGCGACTTTAATCAAATGATATATTAACAGGAAGAATAAACTGATTACAAAGCTTGCTCCAATAAAACCGTACTCTTCCCCAATTACTGAGAAAATAAAGTCAGTATGCTGCTCTGGGACAAACACCACTTTTTCATTATAGCCTTTTCCTGTAATTTCCCCAGAACCTATAGCTGTCAAGGTCTGGATTAAGTTATACCCTTCGTCCTGCGGGTTATTATACGGATCTAACCATGTATAAATCCGGTCAAACTGATACTTAACCAGACCGAACTTCTCCTCTAAAAATTCAGGATTGTAAATAACGAGTAATAAAGCGGTGGTTCCAATCAAGGCAATCGTTCCAAATACGGGAACAATGATTTTCCAAGTAATACCTGAAACTAAAACCAATCCTGCAAAAATTGCGATAAATACTAGGGAAGTACCTAGGTCAGGCTGGAGCATAACAAGTCCTAAAGGAATCAGGGTCAGAAAACCGATTTTAGCTAGCAGCCAAAAATCAGTTTTGATTGTCTTTTGAAAATACCGGTCATTATGCTCTACAATTGTCCGGCTTAACATAAAAATTAAAAATGTTTTCATAAATTCAGAGGGCTGCAGCGACCCGATACCTGGGAAATAAAACCAACTTTTCGGATAATCTTGGGCCAATAAGTTTGCCGGAACCACAAATAATAAAATGAGCAAAAGGATTCCAATCCCATATAAGAACCAAGAAAGCTTACGGTATTGTTCTGTATCAAAATACATCGCAATCGCAATAATGATCGCACCAATTCCATAAAAAACGGCCTGTCTAAGCGCATAATTGGTTGGATCGTTGTCTGTTGTTTGTGCACTTGAGATAGCTGTAATGCTGACTAAAAGAAAGAGAAACAGGATTAAACAAAGATTCCAGTCAAAACGTTCTCCAACTTTTTTTTGTTGTGTATTCATAGCGTCACCTTATTCTATATAAACAGAAGTCACTTATTATTAAATCAATTTATAAGTACCATATAAATGGTATCAGAGAAAACTAGAGCTTACAATGATTGTATTTTGATAAATTATGACAGTTACGTGCAGGAAAACAAGATATTATGGGTTAATTTGGGTTAGCTGGGTGTTAATGGGTAGAGAAATATTCTCTTAAAGGTTTTATCTGTAAAAAATTTGGTTATATAGATGGTCATAACCTTGGTTTGCAATCGGTCAAGCGGGAATGTATCAGTCAAAACCTGTTCTATCGGTCAAAATGGTATTCTATGGGTCAAAAATAAATTCTATCGGTCAAAACTGGGTTTCTATCGGTCAAAACCGAGTTCTATCAGTCAAAACTGAATTCTATCGGTCAAAACTGGGTTTCTATCGGTCAAAATCAGACTTCTATCGGTCAAAACTGGGTTTCTATCGGTCAAAATAAGACTTCTATCAGTCAAAACCGGGTTTCTATCGGTCAAACCCGAGTTCTATCAGTCAAAACTGAATTCTATCGGTCAAACCCGAGTTCTATCAGTCAAAACTGAATTCTATCGGTCAAACCCGAGTTCTATGAGTCAAAACTAAATCCTATCAGTCAAACCCGAGTTCTATCAGTCAAAACTAAATCCTATCAGTCAAACCCCGTGTGTCCTTTCACAACTATAATCCATTTTAAATCAAAAAGAGGACCAGCTTAACGCTGGATCCTCCTATTGTCTTTATTTTTTTTTCAAAAGACAGACTGATTCACAGTCTCTGTATTTTGGATCGTAAGGGGAGCTTTTGATTCAAAGCTTTCCTTTACTTTATAAACCTCTACATATTTGATATGGTGATCCTCCATATCTTTTATCTTAAAGCAATATCCATCTTGTTCAACTATGTCACCTTGTTTGGCATCATAGTTCTCTGTGAGAATCCATCCGCCAATTGTGTCTACGTCCTCATCGTTAATATTTGTGCCTAACAGGTCATTTACTTCACTGACAAGAACTTTGGCGTCGACGATATAGTGATGCTCTTTAAGTTTTCTTATTTGCGGAACTTCATCCATATCAAATTCGTCACGGATTTCCCCAACGATTTCTTCAATAATATCTTCCACTGTCACTAATCCCGAGGTTCCGCCGTATTCATCCATCAGGACCGCCATGTGGATCCGTTCTTTTTGCATTTTGACCAATAAGTCATTTATTGGAATGGTATCGATAACCCGTATAATGGGGCGAATATAGTCAGCAATCGTAACACTTTCAGGCTGATCAATCGTCAAGAGATCAGTAATCACTTCTTTTACGTTGATTAGTCCGATAATGTGGTCTTTGTCACCATCAATAATTGGGTATCTAGTGAATCCTTCGTCCTTTACAACACTTAGAAACACATCTAATGTATCGTCTTTAGAAAGACTCACTATTTCTGTCCTTGGTACCATAATTTCTTTAGCAATCCGATCATCAAAATCAAAAATCTTATTTACATATTTAAACTCAGATTGATTGATTTCGCCGCTTTTGAGACTGTCAGATAGTATGATTCTCAGTTCTTCTTCAGAATGGGCAACCTCGTGCTCCTTGGCTGAGTGAAAGCCAAAAGCCCTTGTTAAAAGCTGAGCAGATCCGTTTAATAGCCAGATAAACGGGAACATAATCCGATAGAAAAAGATTAATGGACCGGAAAATGTTAATGTAATAAACTCTGCTCTTTGAATAGCAATTGTTTTTGGAGCTAATTCCCCTACAACCACGTGAAGATAGGTAACCGATAAAAAGGCAATAACAAACGACACAACATGAGCAGTTGATTCAGGCAAATTAAACTTACTAAATATCGGTTCTAGTATTCTAACAACGGTTGGTTCACCTAACCAACCTAATCCTAATGCCGTAACCGTAATACCAAGCTGACAGGCTGATAAATATTCATCAAGATTGGTTATTACTTTCTTAGCTCTTATTGCCCGCTTGCTACCTTCTTCCACCAATTGGTCAATCCGAGAGCTTCGAACCTTTACTATCGCAAACTCGGTCGAGACGAAAAATGCTGTTAAAGCAATCAATATGGCAAAAAGCACCAAGTTAAATATGTCCAAATAAATTCCCTTATCGCTCTATTCTGAGCAAATAAGGTGTCACCTCCATATATTTTAGCTTGAAATCAAACGAAGCGATTTCATTAAGGATACACTTTCTGGGGAAAGTTTTTCCGATACCGCTTCTTTCCGTTTTGAATCCATTTTCTGCAGTATGGAGAGTAAATTATTGATTTCGTCTTGCAAATACTTCATATGCTCTGAAACGGAAGATATTTGATCTTCCACGTCATAATCATTAATAGTGGTCGATTTCTGTAATTCTAGTTTTTTCTTAATCTCTTCAAGAGGAATATGAAGGCTTTTGCAATGTTCAATAAATTTTAAATCCTCAACTGCATCTTCATGGTAAATCCTATAGTTGGCCTTTGAACGCTCTGCTACAAGAAGACCCATGTTTGTATAGTAATCTACTGTTCTTTTTGAAACATTAGCTATACTTGCTAGTTCGCTAATTCGATACACTGCCCCATCATATCACCTCTTTTACTATATAATGGTTAATTATAAATTACGTAAACTATACAGTCAAACGTGACGGTTTTCCCATCAGGTATCACTATAAGTTTATTCTTTCCCTGAAAAAACGATTACATCTATCTGAAAATTCAAGTAAGTATTACAAAATGAGATGGTGTCGGCATATGAGTTTGGACAATAAAAAACTGGCCAAATGCCAGTTTTTGCTGCATTTTTATTATTCAAGAGTAGGTTCATTGGTTGGTAAAGGCTTCATTTTTGCCTCAATATAAAGGATATGATGCCCTTCAATTTCACTTACTGTGAATGTTACACCTTGTTCAGTAACTGAGTCTCCTTTTTGAATGTCCATCTTTTTGGATAAGAGCCAGCCGCCCAGAGTATCAATATCTTCCTCGTCTATATCGATGTTGAATAATTGATTTACATCTTCAAGAAGGATTTTAGCATCTAGCAGGAAGTGACCGTCTCCGACTTTTCTGACCTCAGCCACTTCGTCTTTATCAAATTCGTCTCTAATTTCACCAACAATTTCTTCTAAAATATCTTCTACTGTAACAAGCCCGGCGGTTCCTCCGTATTCATCCAATAAAATCCCCATATGAGAGCGTTCTTTTTGCATAATTACTAATAAATCGTGAATCGGAATGCTTTCTATAACCCTTATGATGGGTTTTAAATATTTAGAAACAGGTGCATCTTCTGGGCAATTTTGATACACACAATCGGTGAGCAATTCTTTGATATTAATAAATCCAATAATGTTATCTTTGTCCTGTTCGATCACTGGGTATCTGGTAAAACCCTCTTCCTTTACAATCTCAAGGATTTCTTTAAGGCTTGCATCAACATTGATTGCGACAATTTCGGTACGGGGAACCATTATTTCTCTAGCTACCCGATCATCAAATTCAAAGATATTACTCATATATTTATATTCGGATTGATTGATTTCTCCGCTCTCATAACTTTCAGAAAGAAGAATGCGAAGCTCCTCTTCAGAGTGAGCCAGTTCATTTTCGGAAACCCGCTTCATTCCTAGCATTTTAACTATGAGAAGTGCTGAGCCATTTAATACCCAAATCATAGGACGCATTAATTTATAAAACCAAATCAATGGTTTAGCGACTGAAAGAGTAATGTCAACTGCTTTCTGAATAGCAACTGTTTTTGGTGCCAATTCTCCGATAACAACATGAATATACGTGATTACAGCAAAGGCTATTAAAAATGAAATGACATGGGCTATCGATTCAGGAATTTCAAATCTCTGAAAAAGGGGAAAAAGAAGGCTCTCGACGGTCGGCTCTCCAAGCCACCCCAGACCTAATGCTGTGATGGTAATTCCCAGCTGGCAAGCAGACAAATATTCATCTAAGTGGGTCGTAACCCGCTTAGCTGCAACTGCTTTTTTGTTCCCCTCCGCAATAAGAGCTTCTAACTGGGAAGTTCTAACTTTTACAATCGCAAATTCAGAGGAAACGAAAAACGCCGTTAAGGCTATAAGAATGATCACAAGAAAAATATTAATTAGTGCCAATTTTCACCTGCAACAGGCTTACACCTCCGTATAATAGCCTTTTTTTAATTTCCCCTTGTTTTTTAAAGTCATGCACTTTGGATTAAATCAGTATTCTGAAATTCAAACATTTGGTAAAATAGGAGTATTGATTTTGATATGGAGGTCGGGAGTAATGAAACAACTGGATTCGGATTTATTTTATATGCAAATGAACAAATCAGAACAATATGTACTATCACATGGAATAACGTTCACCGACTTTATCAAATCGATGAATAATCCTATAGAATCAGTTCTTTTATTAGAACACAAATTTGATGATGTGCAGCTGCATCTTCGCTCCCTATTTAATTATATTGAACATGAAAAAATCCAGGATCTAATTAAAGAAGATGTTTCAAGTTATGGTGAGTTCAGCTGGGTTGATTTTGATGATATTGAAGCTTTAGATGAATTAGACGGTCAAGAAATAGCAGAATTGCTTTTCCTGAATCATATGAAGCATCCTTTAAGAAGTGCTTTTTTTCAAAAGTTAAATAACCGCTTTGTCTATTTAGCACATGATGATGGCTGGATTAACAAAACGTATTATCGGAATTTAGATGATTTTTACGGGGTTCTTCGCTATATCATCATGAATGTAATGAAGAGGGAACAAAAGCATAAAGGTTTTATGTTTTTTAAAAAGACTTCTAAACCTGAACCAATCGACTTTTCTTCCTTAAAGAATCTTTCGGGATTACTTTATGAGGGCTGTGTTATAGATACCGAAAAAGTAAAATCATCAAGAGCAAAATTTGAGATTCCCTTTTATAAATTAGGTACATACTGGAATATGGACGAGATGAAAGATGCGTATGAAAATATGAAGAGGAACCCAGATATAGTGGTCACTTATAACCTGAAAGAGAAGAGATGGACTCTTGTGTAGTCCATCTCTTAGTTTGGTGCGCCCGGCATGGGCTATAACTTGGTGGTGAAAGTCCACTACAGGCTTGGCAGTAGGAACTGTTAGCTAAAGGCAAGGGTGTCCATCGTGAGGTGGAATCTGAAGGAAGCCGGAGGCAAAATC
>NZ_JAKZKT010000017.1 GCF_022808645.1 Bacillus litorisediminis | reverse complement strand
ACATTTTCAGGTGAAAGCTATAGACTTACTAACGCTTTATCAAAATCCCATTAAATAGGTTTAAATTGGGTGGCAAAACTCTGCATTTTTCATTGCATTTTTCTGCACTTTTTTATTGCAAAATACAGCTAACGAAGTTATTAATCCAAAAGTGTTATTTGAGTTAGATTACGTCCATATTTATGGTTATATACGCTTTAACTTGTCTACATAAAATATCAAAAAATAATTGCCCTTCTCTTATCGAGAGGGGCTTTAGAGTGGTAAATCATCCTTAATTATAGGTCTTACCTTTTTTACAAGCTCCGTAATATCATTATCCTCGCTATAAGTGACCTTCAAAATCTCAGTTTTACGATACCCTGTTTCATATTTGATCTTTTCAATCTTCTGATAAGCAATAATCGCTGCTTCCCAATCAGGATCTTTTTTAAAATTCCAACGGTTTACAGGAAAGGAATCAGCATTCCCAATCCTAGTTTCTTCGATGTTTAAACTAATACTTATCGTGATTTTCATTTGGGATATCCTTTCTTAATACATAAGATACGAAATTTATCTTTCTATAAATCATAAAACAGGGTTGTTTTATTCAATTATAAATCGTCATTGATCGTGCAATTTCAAGCATCTTTTTTTGGTTATATTAAAACTATTCATTTTTATAAATGTACCAAAATTAAGTTTATAAGTCTCATTCCTTAAAGCCAGTTGCTATTATTGGGTGACTGGCTTTATTGTGTTAACGGAGCTGGTAAATGGAAGAAGTATGATATAATAAAAACAGAAAATTTTAAAAATTTTGAGGAGGAAATTTAACTTGGACAAAAATCAAGTAATGGTTTACTTCAGTCTATACGGAGATGAGTTTTCCATTAGATGACGTAACGGAAAAGTTAGAAGTAACTCCTACTGAAACTTTTAAAAAAAAGATGATTTAATTCCAAACCGTTCAAAGGGGAAATCAAAGAACATGATGAATATTAACGTTGATTTAGTTCAAAGTTTAATAAAAGAACAATTTCCAGAATGGTCCATTTTAGAAATAAAACCAGTTAAAAACGGCGGACACGACAACAGAACTTTTCATTTAGGTGAAAATATGAGTGTAAGATTACCAAGTGCGGAAGGATATGTTTCTCAAGTTGAGAAAGAACATAAATGGCTGCCGGTGTTATCTAAGCATCTTTCCCTGCCAATTTCTAAACCACTTGCTAAAGGAAAACCGAATAAGGATTATCCATACCCTTGGTCCATTTACAAATGGATAGAGGGCGAGACAGTGACCCACGAAAATATTGTTGATATGAATCAATTTGCAAAAGACTTAGGAGAATTTTTAGTAGAGTTACAGTCTATCGACGCGAGTGAAGGTCCTTATGGAGGTATTCATAATTATTATAGAGGGTGCCCGTTAACCGAATTTAAATTTAATGAATGGACTTTATCTGCTCTTGATACCCTAGGCCATTTAGTAGATAGGGAAAAGTGTCTTAAAATATGGAATAGGGCAATCTCTACTGAGTGGAAGAAAGAACCTGTGTGGATACACGGTGATGTTGCTCCCGGCAATCTTCTTGTAACTAATGGTAGATTATCAGCAGTTATTGACTTTGGAGTTATGGCAGTAGGGGACCCTGCCGCAGATCTTGCCATGGCTTGGACATTTTTTGATGATAAAAGCAGAGACATTTTTTTGAATTCAATTCGACTAGATAAAGATACAGAAGACAGAGCCAGGGGCTGGGCTCTATGGAAGGCACTTACTACCTGCGTATGGGATTCTAAGGAGTCAGAAGCTGTTAAACAAGCCAAGAAAGTTATAGATATTCTTTTGAATGAATAAATTGAATTTAAACAGGGACTATTCGAGAGTTCATTAAAAAGGAGTAATATAGTAAATGGAATCTGAAAAATTCTAAAACAGTAACAGTGTTTTTAATAAAAGAGAATTATCGGAATTGAAGTAAAATATTTGTAGATGGATTTAGTAAAAACTATATATTCCTTTTTAGATCCTCAACAATAGGCGCTTTTCTTTAGTAAGAAGGCGTCTTTTTGATATGCCCCTACACATTTCACTTGAACAAGAGGTCCTTTTTATAGCTCTAAAAAATATACATGTAATAATCATTATAAATGGGGGATGTAATGGAGTTGAGTGGAAGAGTAAATTTAAGTGTTGGTTGGATAACTTTGTTTCTAATGGGTATTGACTTATTTGTAGTGTCTCCATTACTACCGTTCATTTCGGAAGCCTATAATGTTAGTTCAGCGATGACTGGATGGATGGTAACTGTTTTTGCGGTCACATATGCTTTTTTCGCTCCTTTCTTTGGGTGGCTTTCAGATAAAAATGGGCGGAGAGCATTTATTACATTTGGCTTATTGTTGTTCGTTATTTCTAACATATTAACTGCGTTTGCTCCTTCCTTTTTTTTGTTAATTGTTAGTCGTATTTTAGCTGGTTTATCCGTTGCTTCAATTACTCCTTTGATATACGCAATCATTGGAGATACTGCGCCACCCAATCGGAGAGGAACATGGCTTTCGATTGTTGTTTCAGGGCATTTAACAGCTCTTTGGGCAGGAGCGCCATTCGGTACGTTACTAGAGCATTTTCTTGGCTGGCGTTCAGTATTTGTTGTAATGGCTATTATAGGAGCTATATTGGCGGTAGTAAATTTCAAAACATGGAAATATGTTCCTAAAAGTGATTTAACAAGGAATCTATTAGAAGGAAATCTGCTAAGAATACTTGGCTCGGTAAGTGTTACAACCATTTGGGCGATTTCCATGTATGCTCTTTATGTTTACTTAGGTGCGGCTCTTTATTCTGAAAATAGATTCTCATCATCAGAAATCGCATTAGCTATTACTTTTTATGGTATCGGTGCTGTTTTAGGAAGTCTTATAAGTGGACAATTCACAGATAGATTTGGAGAAAGGAAGATTTCAAAAGTTACGCTCATTTTCTTGACTCTAATTTTCGTTTGTTTAGGTATATTCTTCTCATCTGGTGATTGGATTTATTTCTTCTTGTTCATATGGGCTTTGGTTGGGTATGCAGGATTTACATCATACCAAGCAAGATTAGCGGTCGAATATTCAAACGAACGGGGAATTGTTATGGCGTGGAATAATACGGCTTTGTATATTGGTATTACGATTGGTTCAATGATTGGTGGTCTTGTCATCTCTAATTGGGGATACCCTTTCCTTCCGTATGTTTGTAGCATGGCAGCAATCATTAGTTTTATCCTTAGTACCCAAAAAGTCCAAGAAACAAAAAAAGAATCAGTTTTTTCAGATACATGAACCTCAGAATGAAGTCTTTTTGTTGAAGTTGAGTTAACGGGGCTGATTTGTTTATACAAAAGAGTAGTAGAAGAATATTCAAACGTATAAGCAAAAAAATTAGTGAAAATAATGATTTCTTTAAAAATATAAAACCATTGAATCAGTTCGAAAAAATATTATTAAAGTCAGCTAAAGAATTAAGACTATGTATGAAAAGCACAGATTTGTTATTGAAGTAAAGGGTGCAGGAGTTAAAGATCGAGCTACTATATGGGTAGCTTTTTGTATTCGACTAAATGGCATTTTGGTTAAATAAGGGAATTAAAAAAAGAGACAAATATTAAATTCGTCTCTTTTTTTAATTCATAGGTTTCGGTACCTATTAACTAACTGTATAAATTAGGTGAAAATCCAAATATGACAAGTATGTAATTAAAAGGTGGAAATAATAAGGGAAAGGAGGTTGTTGTAATGAAAGTTCCTTCAGATATATGAGAATTAATTGACCAACAATACAAAACGCTTGACGATGCCCATACAAGGTTGAGTCAAATATGGGCGGATCATATTGTGCTTTCTTTTGGCTGGTTTACAAGTTTATTTTTAACGGTGGTTCCGTGGATAGTATGGTTTATATTTAGAGATAAGGATAGCCAAACTCGTCTGCTATTAGGTGGGCTTTGGGCAATGCTGGTATCTTCATGGTTAGACTACATCGGGGTAACATTGGGCTTATGGAAATACTATAATAAACTGGTTCCACTTATGCCAGATTATATTGCATGGGATTTCTCACTTATGCTAGTTACGATTATGTTTTTTCTACAGGTTAAGCCGAAGGTTAGTCCAATTATTAAAGGTTTAATTTTTGCAGCTATGACAGCATTCCTAGCTGAACCCTTATTTTTATGACTAGGATTTTACGAATACCCAGGGTGGAATTCCATTTGGTCCTTCCCTATCTTTCTAATTATTTATTTAATAAGTCATAAATTGGTCCATAGTAAGGCTACAAAACCTCTTATTTAGGTTCTCTGAAGTGTATAGGGTTAACCGAGATAATAAGAAAGAGTTAATCATAATTCTGAATAAGGGTTACGGAACAAGTGTTTTAGAAGAAGTTTATGTTTATAGATATACTAATGGATTGATTGAAGCGCTTGTAGATAATCCTTTGGGAATAATCAATAAAAACGTAAAAACAAAATTATCGACTGAAAAAGCCGAAGTAAGAGTAGGTGACAAAGTATATACAGTTGATATAACCCCTTTAGAAATACAACCTACAAACTTATTTGAGGATATTGCATTTTGTGGTACTGATTATTCATATTTAAACTGTAAGCAAACGTGAAGAATCCTTGGTTCTACAAGGTTTTTTCTATGTTAATCACACTGTCTCATCCTGCGTTGCTCACCTTGACAGGGTGGGGGTTGCTGGTTTCGAGCCCAGCTCGGGATTATACTTAAAAAGCCTTAGAACTAGTAAAGTTCCAAGGCTTTTTCTTTATTCACTAAATATTTAAATCTAAATCTAAGTCGTCAAGTGCTTCCTCATCTACCCATTCAATTGCGATGGTAAGCTTATTTGCCCCGAATTCTGATTTATGGGCCAATTTATATTCCATATCCTCATCGGGAAATGTGACCTTCTGACCTCTTACATGTAAAGCGTCTGACTCTAATTCACTCACAACCCTTTTTAATAATTCGATATATTGCTCTTTTCTGCCAACAAATTCTTCCTCAAGTTTCATATTTTTTCAGCTCCTTAACCTAGTTTTAAAATTTGCTTTAAGATCGGCATTTTATTTGCCTCCAGCTTGTACGTTTTTATGAGCTTTTGAGCGTCACCGGTTTCTCCCATCCTAAATGGCTTTTTCACGTATCCATAAAACTTGTCCGGGAAAAGCATGTCAATGTAAATCAGCTGGATTTGTTCTTCTGTTAGTGGATTGACAGAGGTGTATGCTTGAATCAATTCTTTGAGCTCCTCGAAATCCCAAGTGCCTAGTTCTTTCATTCTTTTAAATAGCAGCTTTCTAATATCTCTTATTGGAATATCATAGGCTAAGTTATCAAGGTCTAAGACATAAACACCCTTTTCAGTTGCGAGAGCGTTTCCTTTTCCATAATCCTGATGGGCTAAGAATCCTTGTTCACCGATTTCTTCAACCCATTTGGAATAACAGGAATTATTTAATAGTTCAAGTGCTTTTTCTGCCATATAGATAATGTTATCTGCTATTTTCAAGTAAACACGGTTGAAGGAAGTATCTTCTGTTTTAGCAGCCTCTTTCCATTGTTTAAATTCCTGAAGCATTCCTTCATAATGCTCTGGCCATACTCCCATTCGATTGTAAAAATTAGAGCCCTCCGGCGGAACAAATCCGACAGAATCCTTGTGAAATTGAGCTAAGCCTTTAAGTCCGGTTAACAGATGATCTTTATTTTCTTCCATTTCTAAGTCTGTACCGTCAATCCAGCTATATAGAACTACAGCATAGCCTTCATGGACAAAATAGCGGTTTCCCTCTTTTGTTGGAATAATGTCTGCAACAAGTGCCCCTTTGTTAGCGAGATAAACTTGAGCAGCTGTAGTAGATTCTACAACAGGGAGCGGTTTCCTGATTCGTTTTAAACAAAAAGTTCCTTCATCGGTTACGACTTTCCATACGGTTTTGATTCCTCCGCCTTGCAGGACCTCCAATTCGATAACATTTAAATCTGGATAGTTTTCAGCCATAAACTGTCTTCCTAATTCAAGATCAACATTAAGCTCCATGGGAAACCACCTCATCCAGCTGAAGTAAAAAGCTTTGCAATACCGCGTCTTTGCTTATTTCAGTAGCCGTCATTTCTTTAATTCGCTCAAAGTGTTTTCTTAATGGCCACTTTGCATCTCTGCCTTCATAATATTTGGATACTTGTCCATAAAATAGATGAGGAAATTGGAGGTCGGCTGCTAAGATTTGATATTGCTCAATTGTTAATGGATTCACTTCTTGATAATACTTCATCATCCTTTTGAATTTTTCTAAGTCCCAAGCTGTTTGCTTTTTCATAACTTTATTTAAAATTTTTCTAATATCCCGAATTGGCAGTTCCACAGTTAAGGAATCCATATCAAATACATAGAGGTTATTGTCACTGCCAATAACTAGATTTCCGGAAGCATAATCTTGGTGGCATAATGTTTTATTGATTTTTGTTTCTTCGACCCATTTCTCATAATACGGATTATCTAGCATGGTTAGAGCTTTTTCAGCTTGTGCCAAAAAGGTATCGACATATTTTAAAAATAATTTATCAATCGCATTTTTTTCTGCTAGCTTTGTCTTTTCTTCTTTCCAATTTACTAATCTTTGATATCTGCGTTCCATTTCATCCTTCCATTCTGTTAATAGAAAGGAAGGAAATTCTCCCGTTGGGGATTCAATTCCTTTTGAAGCTTTGTGGAATGAGGCCATGCCTCTCATAATCATCCGCATATCTTCTTCTATTTCATATTCTGGATTTCTTCCGTAAACAGATTCAAAAACGACAAAATATTCACCATCGTGAACGACGTAGCCTTCTCCTGAAAGAGTTTTATAAACACCGGGAGTATGAATGCCCCGGTCGCGTAAATAATCAATCGCATGAATCATAAATTTAATATCATTTTCTTGCATTGGGAGCTTTTTCATAATAACTTCGCCTTGATCTTCTGTAGCGATTGACCAGACGGCTTTTTTGCCTTTATAGGATAATAAATAAATCGTTTCCACTTTTAATGGATATTGAGAAATAACGGCTTTTACTACATCAGAAAATACAGTATCCATTGGATCCCTCCTATTCTTTGACTTTTCTCATTGATGCTAGATACAGTTTTTCTAACCGTTTGGCGACATGTTCAAATCCGAAATTGGCTTCTACTAATGCACGTCCAGATCTTGCTAAAGATTTAGCTGCTTCTTCGTTACTTAATAGAAACGAAATAGCATCCGTAAACGCTTCCGGATTTGCATAATCATCAATCACAATGCCATTTTTAAGGTGTTTAATAATTTCTGCATTTCCGCCTCGATTGGTTGTGATAATGGGAAGTCCCGCTCCCATCGCTTCATAATGAACCCTAGCAAGAGGTTCCTGCCATTGCGAGCTGCAGATAAATATATCACCGAGCAAGAAATGCTTGGGAATTTCGCTTGGAGGGATAAAGCCAGTAAATATAACCTTGTCACCCAGGGATTGCGCCAGTTCTCTCAAGTTCATTCCATATTCATCGATTCGGTCATCACTAAACCATTTGCTTCCGACAATGACTAAGACAGCCTCTGGGTGTTTCTTTATAACCTGCTGCATAGCTTTAATGAGAATATCTGGCCCTTTTACTGCACTTAACCGCCCAACAAATAAGACTACTTTCTTATCTTCTACACCGTATTTTTGACGCAAGGCTTGTCTAGTTTCTTGTGCTTCAGAGTCCCAAACCGGTTTATAATGGTCTAAATTGATGCCCGAGTATACGGCTTTAATTTTTCGCTTAGCTGATGGAAAACGGTCACAAATAGTTGTTCCGATATACTCACTAATTGTCATGATCTTATCGACTGCTGAAATAACCAATCTACCCATTTCAAGTGAGATTTTCTTTTCTTTAAACATTTCATTATGGAGACTAATGACAAAGCGGCTTTCTGGCATCGCAGACTTATATAAAAGCAAATGGCGTGGACGGTTAAATACATGAATGACATCGTAAAATTCTTTGTTGGCTGTCATTTCAGCGAGCTTCATGGCGACATTGTATTCGTAATTCTCACGAGGTACGCGGACATACTCCACACCATCTATGATTTCGTGATCCGGAAGCTCTGGGTCTGTAATACAATAGATGGTTAAATCATGCTTTTTGTTTAAATGGGGTGTAACTCCATCAATTAATACTTGAATGGCTCCTCCTCGTATAGGAGGGACGGTGAACATACTAGTACAAATAAACGCTATTTTAATAGGATTCACCCTCCTTTACCGTTGGTTTAAGTCAAAAGGAATATGGCCCGCCTTGACTTATTACTAAAATATGAAAGTCTTTCATTACAGACACGGCAAATCTACTGATGAACTTGTCTAATTTTTTGGAATCAGGTAGAAAAATGATGTTTGATAGCAGGTCATTTATAATATGGAAGAGAATGAGTAGAAGAAAGGCAGGTTATAAAAGCAGGTAAAAAGGAACCAAGAAAAGTGCTTGTTCATACATTAAAATAGTGAACAATAAAAAGGGGGATTCAAAATGTCCCGACCCAAAACCATTCTGATAACGGGTTGTGCAGGTTTTATCGGGTATCATTTGGCACAACGGTTACTGTTAGAAGACTATTTCATCATTGGAATTGACCAAATGAACAACTACTATGATGTTCGGTTAAAAGAAGCACGATTAAATAGACTGAGGGAACATGATCATTTTTTATTTGAGCGGATGTCAATTGAGGACCGGGAAGCTATGGAAAAGGTGTTTTCTAAAGCTAAAATCGATATTGTAGTTCATTTAGCTGCGCAGGCAGGTGTCCGTTACAGCCTGGAAAATCCGCATGCCTATATCGACTCAAACGTGGTTGGATTTATGAACATCCTTGAATGCTGCAGGCAACACGAAATTGACCATCTCCTTTTTGCTTCCTCCAGTTCCGTTTATGGAGCTAATAAAAAAATACCATTTTCGACAGAGGATCGAGTTGATCATCCAGTCAGTTTATATGCCGCTACCAAGCGGGCCAATGAATTAATGGCACACACGTATAGTCATTTATACAATCTGCCGACAACAGGACTTCGGTTCTTTACAGTTTATGGTCCTTTGGGAAGACCAGATATGTCCTATTTTAAATTTACAAAAGCTATTTTGAATGGGGAGCCCATTCAAATATATAACTATGGGAACATGAAGCGCGACTTCACCTACATTGATGATATTGTAGAAGGAATCATTCGTTTACTTGACAAAAAACCAATCCCTATCCAATCATCTGCTCTAGTAAGTCAGGCGCCCTATAAAATCTATAATATTGGGAACCATCAGCCGGTAGAGTTATTGAAGTTTATTTCTGTAATTGAAGAGAAGATTGGGATTAGGGCAAAGAAGGAGTTTTTGCCTATGCAAGCTGGGGATGTTTCTGTCACGTATGCAGATGTTGAGGATTTGATGAATGATGTTGGCTTTAAGCCAAAGACAAGTATAGAAGAAGGAATCGGAAAATTCATTGACTGGTATAGGGAGTTTTATCATCAATAAGTAATACGCGATAACGAAAAACAACTAAAGACCTAGGTTTCAGAATTGGCACAAACATACTAAGAGGAATATAGGGATTATATCCTATATATTCCTCTTTTTTACTATAATTCGACAAGGTTTCCCTAGGATAGTAGTCTATTATAATCCTCAAATTTGCCTATTAAAAATGAAGACTAGTTTCTTTAAGATTAAAACAACAGGAAAATTTAAGGAAAATTCAACGAATATTTACATTCCTTTGCTAGGATTTAAAAATAATGAACTGCAGGAAGGGAGGAAATAGGCTCTTTTATCTATTATTAAATATATTAGGGGAGGAACATGTAATGAAACGACAAAGGTGGTTACTGATTTTATTAGTTTTTGTCATGACTATGACATCCTTTTTCTCAAGTGTGTATGCTGAAACAACTGGAAATCCAGTGTCTGATGCACGTTCATCATCCTCAGATCGCACAGAACCAATCGTTACCGTTGGACCGGCTGGGCCAACTCTCATTTCCAATCATGATACAAAAACAATCGGTCCTGGAATTGATTTAACAACTTTTGAACGATTTGATGCCCGCGGCTGGCTTAATGGTGAGGTTCTTACTGTTCAATTGTCTAATAACCAGGTATCGGCCGATTTATTATTCCCGGGTGTCATCACGTCAGCCAGACCGCTATCTGAAATGGCTCATTTATCCGGTGCTGTTGCCGGTGTAAATGGTGACTTTTTTGACATTAATAATACGAAAGCCCCGCTTGGAACGATGATTCAGAATGGAACTCTGCTTAAGGGACCTCAAGGATCACATACGCTGACAGCTGGTGTCAATGAGCAGGGGTTAGGTCAAATTACAAACATTTTCTTAGAGGGGAAAGTTGCTTTACCAACAGGTGAGTTTCCTTTGGCTGCTCTGAATCAATCCAGTATTCCAGCTAATGGAATTGGACTTTATACTTCTGTATGGGGGCAGGCACAAAGACCAACTGGCGGAAGCCCTGTATATGAAGTAACTATTCAAAACAATAAAGTTGTAGCTGTTTCTGATCAAGTTGGCAGCGGTCCTATTCCGGACAATACATATGTGCTCATCGGACGTGATCAGGGGGCTAGTGTGTTAAAGGAATTATCAATAGGCGATGATGTTACAGTTGAATATGCACCAAAAGTGGATAGTGATTCGCTTATGAAATTTGCTATCGGAGGTAATATTAAACTAGTAGAAAACGGGGAAGTTCCAGCAAATTTGGATGACAGCACAACAGCCCCAAGATCAGCGGTTGGCTTCACAGAAGATGGACAAACGATGATTATTGCTTTAGTAGACGGCAGACAAACGGATAGCAGAGGAATGACTATTAAGGAAATAGCAGAATTAATGAAGGAATTTGGTGCTTATCAAGCATTAAATATTGATGGCGGGGGATCCTCAACAATGGTCGCGAGAATGCCAGGTTATGAGAATGCGGAAGTAGTAAATAATCCTTCTGATGGCTCTGAGCGTTCTGTACCAAATGGAATTGGGATTTTTGTAGAACCTGGCAGCGGTGAACTAAAAGGTTTTACTGTCGAAACTGCCTCAAAGGATACTTATAGCAACCGTGTATTTCCAGGATTAAGCAGAACTTTTTTGGGCTTAGGTTTCGATGAAAACTATTACCCCGCAGAAACAGGAGACATTTCTTGGCATGCTATTCCAGCTGATATTGGCACGTTTGAGGCAAACGGGATCTTTCGTGCAAAGAAATCTGGTTCAGGTGTAGCAGAAGCCCAAATCCGATCATCTAAAGGAATGAGGAAGATAACGGTTCTCGGCGAATTAGACCGAATTGAATCGTCTGAATCCTACCTTGGTTTAGAAGTTGGCAAAAGTGCTAGCTTTTCTGTGGTCGGATATGATCGAAATGGTTACTCTGCACCGATCGAAGCAAGGGATGTAGATCTTGAGTTTAATCAGTCTGTTATTGACATTGAAGCAAATACTGATGGAAGTTTTACAGTCATTCCTAAACAGGATGGAGGTTCAACTCTTATTTCCATTAAGGTCTTAGACAAAGAATTCCATCTTCCTGTCACGATTGGTCTGGCTACCGTAAACATCGCAGATTTTGAAGACGAATCAGGCTGGACTTTTACAAAGTATCCTTCAAATGTGGGAGCTTCGATGGAGGTCGTTGAAGGCAGAGAGGGCAACGGCATTCAGCTTAATTACGACTTCACTACCACTACAGCAACTAGAGCAGCTTATTTGCAAGCTTCACCAAGATTAGAACTGCCTGGTGATGTGCAAAAGATGGGCCTTTGGGTAAAAGGGGACGGAAAGGGAGCTTGGTTGCGTGCGGTTATAACGGATGCATCCAATACAAATTACACGTTAACGTTAGCCAACCAAGTGGATTGGACCGGCTGGAGATATGTAGAAACTTCTCTTCCGGAAGGGATTCGTTACCCAGTTCAATTATACCGAATCTATCCGGTAGAAACGAATCGAAATGAGCAATATACGGGTCAATTAGTGTTTGACCAATTAACAATAAAAGTTCCGCCTTCGATTGAGATCCCTGAACAAGAAAGAATGGAGGATCCGCTTGTTCTTCAAAATCAGTTGATTGAATCGGACCGCTGGAAATTTGCAGTCCTTTCAGATAGTCAATTTGTAGCAAGTGCTCCAAATAGCCCGCAAGTTGATATGGCGCGACAATCACTTCGTCAGATTGTAGCTGAAAAACCTGATTTTCTTATTATTAATGGAGATTTGGTGGATACTGGCTGGGAAGAGGATTTTGTCTTTGCCAAACAGGTACTCGAGGAAGAGGTAGGGGATGCGATTCCAATCTATTATATTCCTGGGAATCATGAGATTGCGGGTTCAGGTTCGCTAGAAAACTTTTTAGAGGTGTTTGGTGAGAATCGTTATAGCTTTGATCATAAAGGTACAAGATTCATCCTGCTAGATTCAGCAACCGGAAGCTTCCGGACAAGTGATTTTCAACAATTAGTTGAATTAAAATCTAATTTGGAAGAAGCATCATCTGATCCTTCCATTAACAATGTGGTGGTAGTAGGCCATCACCCTACTCGTGATCCGTTACCTACAAAAAATAGTCAGTTATCTGACAGAAAAGAAGCAGAACTACTAGAAAAATGGCTTACAGAATTCAGGGAAGAGTCCGGAGGAAAAGGAGCTTTATACATTAGCGGTCATGCTCATACCGTACAAGTTGAACGGGTTGAGGGTGTTCCATATATGGTAACGGGTGCTGCCGGTAAAGCCCCTTATGGTGCCGCGGATGATGGCGGGATTTATGCATGGACACTATTTGGAATTGATCCGACACCAGTACCTGATCAAGCTAATGGTCCGGAAAATGGAGCGGGAGACAGCCGGGTCAGCGGCACAGATTGGATCCAGGCTGAGGTCCGTCCACTATTAGACTCTATAACACTACATGCGCCGGCAACTATTAAGGCTGGTGAGACTGTAATGGTTAGTGCAACTGGTCATCAGCCTGGGAATTTGGACTTCCCGCTAAGTTACCCAGCAACTGTGGTATGGGAAAGCAGTGAAAATGTCTTTATTGGAGCAGGGACTGACTTGGAACAAGCGAAAAAATCTGGTAAGTATGCAGCTGTATTGAATACTGCAACAAATGAATTAACCGCTTTAACTTCAGGATCAATCACAATTAAAGTAATGTCGAACGACAAAGAAGCAGAACAGCAAATTCAAATCCAATAATGATCATTGGCGGGGAGCTATTCTTGATTGAATAGTTCCTCTTTCTTTTTAAATATGGGCTTATCTCATTAAAACCTTTCGTTCTTGGGTTGAATAGATTAGGTTAAGGCAAATTCCCATTTAGATGGAGGTATCCCATGAGACATGCAAATAAAGTGTTTCATTTAGCTATTCCGTGCAAGGATCTCGACGAAACAGCAGTGTTTTATGAAAAATTAGGGTGTCAATTAGCCAGAAGATATGATGATCGAGTTACTTTCAATTTTTTTGGTGATCAAATCGTTTGTCATTTAAGTCCGGATGAGATTGATGAAGAACCAAAAATGTATCCGCGTCATTTTGGCATTACATTTTTAGATAAAAAAGAATATGATAATACGCTAGAGTACGCAATTAGACACAATCTTCCTTTTTTTAATGAGCCAATGGTACGATTTGAGGGAAGAAGAGAAGAGCATCTAACCTTCTTCTTAATTGATCCATCCAATAATTTATTAGAATTTAAGTATTATCATGATGAAAGTATGGTTTATTAAAAATAGTAGTAAATAAATATTTAACAAAATTTCAATCAGAATTCGAGAAGCAGGCTCTTATGATGGCCTGCTTTTTTATTATTATTTTGAAAATTCCACTAAATAATCAGACAATTTGTCCATACAAGGATTGTGCTAATGAATATAGATAAAGTAGCTAAAAAGAAAGGGGTGAAGTATGGTGAGAAAATCACGACCATGGTTTGCAGGACATGGAGGCGGTAATGGCGGCGGTGATTCTGAAGCTGAAAGCCGTGCAAGAGCTAATGCTGATTTAGACTTCGATAGTGATATTGACAATGAGTTAGACAACGAAAATGAAAGCAAAAACCGCAATAAAAACCGTAATGTTAATATCGCTAAAGTGCAAGACAGTGGAAACTCTGATATAGACCTTCGTGTGAATGTTGATGCAAGAACAGTTGCACGTGTTCGTACTCGTGCTGAAGCTGATCAAGAACAAGAACAAGATCAAAATCAAAATATTGATGTGGAAATTGAAGATTAAAAAATGGTGGGTGGGTGTACAAGCCCACTCTCCTTTAATATTTAATTAGGAAGTGGATGCTATGGCATTCCCTATTAGAAACTCAAGGTTTAGTGTAAATAATGATGAAGAAATGAATCAGATAATGAATAAAAATGATTTAGCTGTTAGGCAAAGCGGCAATTCCGATGTAGATGTCAATGTTAATGTAAATGTAGATACGCGTGCAATCGCTTATGCTTTATTGATATCGATGCATGAGAGAAAACAGCTCTCGAGCGAGGAATTCAACTCTGCCGTAAGAAAACTGGATGAACTAATTGAACGGGCAGAAAGAAGAAACAGGCATCAATCCAGACCTTGGTTAAATTATTAAAGAGTCCCTCATTGTTGTTAGGGGACTCTTTGTTTTTTAGCACCATTTAACATATACTATTTCTCTATTTTTCGTCCTCTCGCGGCTATAAATTTTCGGATTGAATACGTTAGATATAGTTTAATACCAATCAGAACTGAGATGACCACTGCTAAAATCAAGATAAATACGGGAAGAGAAAGAAATTTTAGACCTTGAAAAAACAGCGATGACACAATGACCGATACTGCAAATAAAATGGCTGTATTTTTTCCCGCCCTATTATTTTTGATTGACAATTTCAACACCTCATTAGGGAAACCTGTTTTATTTTCATAAAAGGATTATCACCACAATATGGAGAAATTATACAGTACAATAGGTGATACAACTTTAATGGAGGTAGGCTAATGAAAATATATATTTGTGCTGACGGCGAAGGAGTTTCCGGCGTTGTCAGTTCTGAAGAAATGCATTACAAAGGAAGGGAGTGGGAGCATTTTCGAAAGCTCATGACTATGGATGTAAATGTTGCGATTCAAGGCGCTTTTGAGGCAGGTGCCACTGAAGTCGTAGTAAACGATGCTCATTGGAATAGCTTAAATTTAATATATGAAGAGCTGGATCCGCGCGCTGATATAATCAGAGGTTCGACCAAAGAATTAAGTATGGTTCATCAGGTAGACCAAGCGGATGGTTTATTTTTTATTGGTCTTCACTCTAAAGTCGGCCATTCACATGGTGTAGGAAATGAATCGTATTTTGGCCCCGAAATGTATGAGATGAGAATGAATGGAAAACCAATTGGAGAGTTAGAGCTTTTTGGTGCAATTGCGGGATACTACGATGTACCTGTTTTAATGGTTTCTGGGGATGATTGTTTAGCGGATGAAGCCAAAGAGTCGATTGGAGATATTGAAACAGCCATTGTGAAATATTCGATTAATCGGTTTGCAGCAAGATGCTTGTCACTTGAAAGAGCACATAAGGAAATAAAAGAGAAGGCATATCGCGCAGTAAAACGATTGAATGAAATAAAACCATACAAAGTAGAAGGTCCAGTCGAATTTGAAGTGGAGTGGACGGGTACTGCCGAGTGTAAAAAAGCGAGCCTTGTTCCAGGTACATATATGAAGTCTCCAAGAATTATAGCGTATAAAGGGGAAACGGTCATGGAGGCCTGGAAGGGAATATATCCAGCCATGCTACTAGGCGCCTCTGCTTTTGATAAGTATTATGGATAGAAAAAACGGGCCATCTTCCATAAGGAAGCGGGCTTCTATTTAGCACTTTCAGAAAGTCTGCATTTTAGCAAAGAAGTACATTGGACGCAGTTAAAATTTTTAGGAATAAAGAATGACGTCCAGGATGACCTAGTCTAGAGATACATGAGGCGTGGCGTTTCGAGCGAGTGCAACTAGGCAATCTCCTGCCAAGCGCTAGGCGCTAGCCAAGTTTGCTTTATAGCGGAACCAATGTCCGTAAAGGCTGGATCATCCGCCAACCTGCTTGTCTTTACGGACATCCGATCCGTTATTTCGCCCGAAACCCCCTGATTTTCTGATCTTATCGGATATACGATTCGTAATATGGCTAAAATCACCCAAAAAAACCCGATATTTCTGGGATTAGCGGAACGAATGTCCGATAGCTTTCAAAAACCCCACTATTTGTCACAGATAGCGGAACGTATGTCCCTAAAACTTTGAAACCCGTCATTCTGGCAGTTTTATGCGGACACAAAATCTGTTCATTAAAATAACGCCCCAATATGAAAAGACGTATGGTTTCCCATACGTCTAAATAATCTATTCACCTAACTAATCTTCATTTGTATTAGATTGAAACAGTCCGATTAAATTGCCCCATGGGTCTGAAAATGTTGCCCATTTGACAGGTACCTCAGGTCTTGACTGAATTTCTAAGTATTCAACACCTAGATCTTCCATCAGTCGTTTTCGTTCTGTTTCAATATGTTTGACCCCTAATCGCAATGGCCCGCTCCCCGTTGCTGGTGTCCCTTCTGCAACCTGGAGCCAGCAATTAGGGATAAGTTCCCATTCGGCAAACCCTTCATGAGGGATAAAATCTGGTCCTTTCTTAAGCAATGTTTTATACCACTCTATACCTCTGGCAAAATCCTGAACACGAATTTGAATTGTCATTTCATTAGTCATCATAATCACCATCTTCTTGATGTAGTTCAGTACCGGACACAAGCCGTACTGTTTGAGAGACTTACTTAGAAAACTCTAGGATTTCAATCTCATTACCGGTCGGATCTTCAATTACGGTAAAGCGGCCAGGCGGACATGGTTTCGGTTCATTAAATAATACTTTAACCCCTTTTTCGCGAAGGTACTTAACCTCTTCATCCAATTTCTCTGAAACCAGAGCAGGGAGAACATTTCCTTTTGGCGGATGATAAACATCAGGTGCTTTCTCGAGAATGATAGGAAAGGTTTTATGCTGCAAGCTTACGATTGAATCTCCATAATGCTTTCCTACCCGGAAGCCGAGCACCTCTGTATAAAATTTCAGGGATTCTTCTATATCTTTTACCCGAATCGTCAGTACGCATATTTCATTTAACATAAAAATAACTCCTTTATAAATTGATTTTTAGTGGGTGGGACTTTTAGGTTATTTGGTTCCTTGGAATAAATGGAACTGCATTCCATAAGGGTCTTGAAACATTTCACTTGTATTATGGAATACTTTCGTTACCTTACACCCAGCTTCCAGTAATTTCGCTTTTGCTTCTTCGTAATCACGAACAGAAAATTCAAAGAAAACTAGTCCAGGCTTCGTTTCTTCCGTTATTTTTTCTATATAAAAGTTTGTTCCGCCAAGGCTTAGCTTTGTCTCATTTTCCATTATATGTACTGGGGCCATTCCCAGTATATTTTCATAAAAAGCAACAGCATTCTCGTAATCTCGTACCTGAACAGCAATATTATGAGTCAGGCGGTATGGGGCCCGTTCATTTAATACTTTAGTTGGAAGATAGTCCTCATAACCCGAAGGAAGTAAGTCAAATAAAGGCCAAACTACACAAAAATCATCACCAGGCCCAAACGGAGCCAATGCTCCTTGATAGATTGTTCCCTCTTCATCACGTCGGAAAACGGAGACACCCGGCATGCATTGGTTTTCTTTGGCAAAACCGACATCTTCCTTGAAGGTTAACCCATTAGAGGAAACAACAGGGAAGGTCCAGCGGCGTTCAGCAGCAAAATCACCTAAGATTTTTGGTTCATCCGGTGACTCCAATACAAATGCTGCCTTCCGGACAATGTGATGGTATACACCTGAGAATCCGTCTGCCCACATCGTACAATAGGAACAAGCTTTTCCCATATTATGTATAACAAACAACTCATTTTTATCTCCAAATAAATCTGATAAGTAAACAGTTTTCCCATCAGGGGTCAAAAATGCGTAATTTTGTACCAATTTTTCTGCTTTTGCCTTACGCAGCTCAGCTAACTTCACCTTTTTTCTATGAATTTCAGCTTCAAGCTGTTCAATTTGCTGTTCTAATTCAACAGTGTTCATTCGTATTCATCCCTTCTTTTTTCTAATCTTAATTCAAAAGAACTATAAAAATTTCTCCTAGTTTGCTGTTATAGCTTTTTGTCTTTTTCAAATAAAAGGTAAGGAAGATTTATTAAAATTGGCGGATCAACCGGGAGTGGTCCCCGCAATTTTATTGTTACTTCTATATTGGAATGATCGGAAACTCTGATTTTATCTGATTTCCCGCGAAGTGAAGTCCTGGAAAAATTATAATGTTTTGGATGAAGTCCCCATGGAAGACCTGCTGCCAGAACATAGTATTCTCCCCTTGGAACTTCAGAGAATACACAATATTTTCTAGAATGTTTAATAGCTGTTCCGACAATGGGACGCTGGTCGGGTATCTGGCGCGGGAAAAGGCCAATAAATATTAGTCCATTAAATGTCACTGGGGCTTCAATATGACAAGTTACATAAGGAATTCGCTTAACAGAATCATCGGACGGGGGCCTAACCATATTTTGATAGTGCTGAAGGTGAGAAACATAGGTACCTGTTTTTTGGCGAAATGATTTAGGTGACATCCCTACATATTGCTTAAAGCGACTCGAGAATGATCCAATACTGCGAAAACCAATCGAGAGAAGAGTTTTTAAATTAGAGTCTGATGAATGTAAAAGGAGATCCTTGCTTGATTCGATACGCAGAGCTGACAAGTAATGACGTGGTGTTATCCCGGTAACCTCTTTAAATACCCGAATAAAATGGTATGTACTATAGCCAACATAAGAAGCAATGTCTTTTGTAGTTATTTCTTGATCTAAATGCTTATGCATGTAGTCAATAGCCTTTTTTGTGACTTTCATATGCTCACTTTCGGTCATGTTGCGAGCCTCCCGTTTATGTCATTCTTCCTATCAATTCCACAAAACTAGTAAAAATCCCTTTCTTTCCAACATAGAGTTGCTTGTTGTTTACAAAAGTTATTTTTCTAAAATATAAAAATCTTCTAAACCCTCTCTTTACTTTTTGCCAAATATGCTAGAATAGTAGTACTTTTTAAAAAAAGGAGTGGTACGAATGCTGAAGTTTCCGAAACCAGATGTTGAACAATTTTTTCGAACTACTTTAATCCAGGATTTTGCTGTTCACCCAGATGAGAAACAATTGGTTTTTAGTACGAATTTAAGCGGCCATTATAATATTTGGGCAATGGACTTACCCAAACAATTTCCTTACCAGCTGACCTTTAAAGATCAGAGTACACAAGCCCTTTATTATGCCAAAACAGGACAATTTATTATTGCGGGTTTTGATCAGGATGGAGATGAAAATACACAGCTTTATGCACTTCAGCCGCAGGGTGGCGAGCTAGTGCCTGTCCGTGTGCAAGAAAAGGAACGCCATTTCTTTGCACATCTTTCAAAGGATGGAAAAAGGCTCTATTATACAGGAACAAAAAATAATCCCCGATTTTTAAATTCATATCTGTATAATCTTGAAACAGAAGAAGAAAAAATCATTTTAGAAGGTAAGGAGGCCCCGACTTTTATTGAGGCTGTCAGCCCTGATGAAAGCAGTATTGCCTATATAAAAAGCTTCGGGAATACATACACCCTTGGCTATGTTCATACTGAAAACGGCGACTACTTATTAACACCAGAAACGGAAGAGCAGCATACCGTTTCACAAATTGTCTATACATCTGAGCATGAAATCTATTTCCTGACTGATTATGATGCAGATCTGTCCTACTTAGCAAAGTATAATCTAGAAACGAAAGAGTTTTCGAAGGTCCTTCAGATAGAGGGCGAGGATTTTTCAAATGTGAAATATAGCAAGCAAGATAATCTTCTTTATTTAGTAGGATCTTTTGGAGTGGAAGACAGATTTTATCAATACCATTTAGCAGACGGTAAACTGACCCGGCTTACGACTCCAACAAGTGTTATTGTGAAGATTGCTGTCATGGAAAGCGGAAACCTTTACTTGTTAGGGCGTGATGCAACCCGCCCATTCAATATTTTCAAATCAGCGGATCAGGGAAATTCTTGGGAAGAGCTAACACACTACAGGGTTCCCGGTGTAAAAGATGAAGAGCTGGTTGAGCCTGAAGTTCTAAAGTACCCTTCCTTTGATGGACTTGAAATTGAAGCCCTCTTCTTCAGAGCGAAAGAAGAAAATTCAAATGGTCATGTCATTCTCTGGCCGCATGGCGGACCGCAATCATTAGAGCGTAAATGGTTTCGGGCTCGTTTCCAATTCCTTGTCAATCGCGGGTATTCTATTTTTGCTCCAAATTTCCGCGGTTCTTCCAATTATGGTCTAAAGTTTATGAAAATGGTTGAAGGAGACTGGGGTCATGGCCCGCGTCTTGATAATATTGAAGGTCTCGAGTGGCTGATTAAAAATGGATATGCAGACCGTGATAAAATTTTATTAATGGGCGGAAGCTATGGCGGTTACATGGCGCTGCTCCTGCATGGCCGACATGCTAATTACTTTAAAGCCGTTGTTGATATTTTTGGAGTCAGCAATCTGTTCTCTTTCTACGAGTCAGTTCCCGAGTTTTGGAAGCCATTCATGAACCAATGGGTGGGAGACCCTGTTAAGGATAAAGATAAACTAACTGAGGATTCGCCAATTACTCATTTAGATGGCATGGTTAAACCGATGCTGGTGATTCAAGGAGCGAATGACCCTCGTGTAGTTAAAGCCGAGTCCGACCAAATTGTAAAGGCCTTAAGAGAAAAGGGTCGCGAAGTAGAATACCTCGTACTTGAAGACGAAGGGCATGGCTTTACGAAAAAAGAAAACGAAATAAAGGTTGACCGGAAAATCCTCGAGTTTTTTGAGCGGTTTGTTAACTAATATGTGTGAGAAGGGACCAATTATTTGGTTCCTTTTTTGATTTATAATGTATCAAATTTGAATCTGAACGCGGTTCAGCCTGGGGAATTCTCCTGCAGAAAAGGACATAAAATCCGTTATTCCCTTTAAAACCATTGTTTTTATTAACTTAATTCAAAAATCTTGTTTGGGGCATGGTTTCGGTTCTAGGTTCCGTTATTGTGCTTTTTTTCTGGCCAAAATTGATTGATTTTGTGCGAATAGCGGAATCAGAATCCGCTTCAGCCTCTGAAGTGCAGGTTTTCATTCTAATAACGGAATGAGGGTCCGTCAAACTTATTTAATGGATCCTCATTCCGCTATTCATTGAAAAATCTTTGTTTGGAGCCTGGTTTCGGTTCTAGGTTCCGCTATATGCTTTTTTCTGGCCAAAATTGATTGATTTTGTGCGAATAGCGGAATCAGAATCCGCTTCAGCTCCTGAAGTGCAGGTTTTCATTCAAATAACGGAATGAGGATCCGCCAAACTTATTTAATGGATCCTCATTCCGCTATTCATTGAAAAATCTTTGTTTGGAGCCTGGTTTCGGTTCTAGGTTCCGTTATTTGCTTTTTTCTGGCCAAAATTGATTGATTTTGTGCGAATAGCGGAATCAGAATCCGCTTCAGCCCCTGAAGTGCAGGTTTTCATTCAAATAACGGAATGAGGATCCGTCAAACTTATTTAAACAGAACCATCTTCCCATATTGCCCAATCAATTTTATTAGGAAAGGATTGACATAAAGAATAGTGAATTATAATATATATCTAAAGGATATATATCAAAAAGATATAAGGAGCTCGTTCAATGGCAAAAGAAAATTATACAAAATATGTGTTATTGGGAATGCTGACAACTAAATGCAGGACTGGGTATGCGATCAAACAGATGATTGACCAGAGCATCTCGCACTTTTGGAAAATTAGTTATGGCCAAATTTATCCTAACCTAAAGAAACTAGTAGAAGAGGGCTTAGCTACAGTTGAGGACACGAGTCAGGAAGGGCTTCCGGATAAAAAAGAGTATCAGATTACTGAAAAAGGGAAACAGGTCTTGCAAGCCTGGCTACAGGAGCCTATCTCTATTATTCCAACCGAAAAAAATGAACTTTTACTAAAACTCTTTTTTAGCCGACATCAGGCACCCGATTCAGCGATCAAACAAATCAGCTTTTATAAGGAAAAGCTCCAAGATCGGTTAAATACCTATATCGGGATTGAAACAATGATTCGTACTGATATGGAGGATGCTGAGGATGCAATGTTTTGGCTGATGACTTTGGATTATGGTCAAAGAACAACAAAAGCGATACTAGAGTGGTGTGAAGTGAGTATTGAAAAACTCTTGAAAAAAAAGTAAGGAGTGAGACCGATGGGTAAGATGGTTCATAAGGGGCGTTTTATGGCACAGTCAGGGGAAAATTTTGTTGTATTTATTATTGGGATGAGGGTGAATAAATGGTGGGCTATCCATCAATGGTGGCCGGTTTTTAAGGCAATGCCAGCTATGTTAAAAGAGCTGTACACTCATAAAGAATCAGGCTTTCGCTCACTTGAAATGACAGTAAATTTCCGAACTATCCTCTTAGTCCAGTATTGGCGTTCGTTTGAGGACTTAAAGGCCTATGCTAGAGGTCCGATCCATTTGAAGGCATGGAAACATTTTTATCAAAAGGTTAGTGAATCTAATGCGGTAGGGATCTACCATGAAACCTATCAAATATCTTCAGGAAATTATGAATGCCTTTATGCTAATATGCCTGTATTTGGATTGGCAAAAGCAATTGGCCATAAGGAGATCACTCCTCAAAACCAATCAGCTGAGAAACGGATGAACGCCTAGCGTATCGATCTTTCAAAAAATGAAGTAAAGAAAATGAATAATTGGTAGAATAAAGAAGAGGAATGTTAAAAAAAGCCAAACAAAAGGAGCGGAGGATATGAAAATAAGAGATCGGGGTATATCGATTGGAAGATTACACCCAGGTCCAAAAAACTGTATTACCGATGTTAGCGGTGTTAAGGTAGGCCATGTAACATTAGATTACCCGATTGATGAACAGAACGGGGAGTATGCCTGTACGGGAGTGACAGCGGTTTTGCCGCATGGAGGAAACCTTTTTCAAGAAAAGGTTACAGCAGCATCCTATGTCATCAATGGTTTTGGAAAAACAACGGGACTCGTGCAAATTGACGAATTAGGTGTGATTGAATCACCGATTATGTTAACCAATACCTTTGCTGTACCCGCCGTTGCACATGGCACGCTCCAATATATGTTAGCCAATAACCCTGAAATAGGAGAATCAACCGGGACGATTAATATTGTAGTCGGAGAGTGTAATGATAGCCTTTTAAATTCAATAAGACTGCTTCCCGTCAAACCCGAACATGCAATTGAATCTATTGAAAAAGCAACAGATCAGCCTGTGCAGGAAGGTGCTGTGGGTGCCGGAAAAGGCATGGTGTGTTTTGGATATAAAGGCGGAATCGGAAGCTCTTCACGGCTAATTATAGATCAAGCAAGCGGAGAAACGTATATAATAGGGTGTTTAGTAGTTACGAATTTTGGTAAAAAAGAAGAATTCCAAAAAATAAGGTATCATTTGGGTCACGGGGAAAACAGACTCGCTTTATCGAAAACAGCTGATGGATCGATTATGATGGTTCTCGCTACAGATGCGCCGTTAAGTGACCGCCAACTAAAAAGAGTGGCTAAAAGATGTGGTGTCGGTCTGGGAAGAACAGGCAGCCATTACAGCCACGGCAGCGGGGATATTGTTATAGCATTTTCGACAGCTAATAAAACTAACCATTTTTCCGGCAAGCTAACAGAAAATCATAGACAGCTTCGCGATGATCATCCTATGATGAATCAATTATTTACAGGAGCAGCGGAAGCTACCGAAGAAGCTATATTAAATTCTCTATCACAAGCAGAAACCACAACAGGAAGAAAAGGTCATATCGCATACAAGTATCCTTTTGAATAACATGTTAAAAGCTGATTATTAATAACTCGACTCTCGTATTGTGAATTCGGCAAGAACGATCTGCGAAAATCGATTTGATAACCATACATGGAAAATCACATAGAATATAATATGATACGTTCGAGTATTAAAGAAGGGAAGCATCACAGTGTCCCCTTTTTAAGATTCCAGATTTTTTGCGGACAGATTGTATCAATCTGTCCTATTTCATGTGCAGCGATTTTAAGCAACCAATAGCATAATAGAAAATGAAAAGTTTTACTTGATAATTTTTACTTTCCGTTCAATAATCTTGTTAGTGTGCAATTTTTTTATTTCCCCATTTGGGAAGTCAAGTTTATCGAAAAGGGGGACCTAAAGATGAAGTTTAGAGTTTCTGCCGTGCAATATGAATTACGAACAATTAGCTCCTTCGAAGAGTTTGCTAAGCAGTCTGAGCACTATGTCAAAACAGCAGCGGAATTTGGGGCGGACTTTGTACTATTTCCAGAGTTTTTTACTACGCAGCTAATGTCAATCGGCGATCAAAATAGAAATGCCTTATCTATAAATGATTTACCTGAGTTCACAGCTCAATACCTAGAGTTATTTTCTTCATTAGCGATGCAGACAAACATGCATATCGTAGGAGGTACTCATGTCATTAGAAGAGGGGAGCGCCTCTATAATGTAGCACATTTGTTTTACCCGGATGGGCGGATTGGCGAACAGGCAAAACTCCATATTACGCCGACAGAGGTTCATGAGTGGAACATGGCACCAGGAGAAGATTTTAAGATCTTTGACACGGAAAAGGGGAAAATTGCAATCCTTACGTGTTATGATATTGAATTCCCTGAAATTGTCCGGATGGCAAAAGCTAAAGGTGCGGATGTCATTTTTGTCCCTTCTTGTACGGACGACAGACATGGCTTCTACCGAGTTCGGTACACTAGTCATGCTAGAGCTGTTGAAAACCAAGTCTACGTTGTGTTAACAGGAACAGTTGGTTCCCTTCCAACCGTTGATTTTATGAGAGCTAACTTTGGTCAGGCAGCGATTATTACCCCTAATGATATTCCTTTTCCGCCTCGAGGAATCTTAGCAGAAGGAGAAATAAACAACGATATGGTTATTACGGCTGATCTCGATCTAAGCTTGCTTTATGAAGTTCGTGAAAAAGGGTCTGTAACTACATGGAGAGACCGCAGAACGGACTTATATACGGACTGGGAAGCTCAGGAAAAAGCAGGAGTGGTATCAAGCAATCATCTTACAAATCAATCCATCTAACGTTTAGTAAAGGAGCAAGCAAATGGAATATAGACGAATTACCTCTATCCAAGACCCACTTTTTAAAAAAATGCACGATTTAATGAAGGAAGTATTTCCGCAAGAGGAAGTATTAGACTTTGAATTATGGAAGGAACCGCTTGAAGATCCAGGAATTCGTGTTTTTGTTGCAGTTCATGAAAATGAAGTGGTAGGAGCTACTGAATACCGCTACTATCCTGACTGGAACATTGCGATGACTGACTTTACTATAATCGGCAAGTCAGGTCTTGGAATTGGCCCATTTTTAGTGCAAAAGCGTGCTAATGATTTAATGGAGCTTGCAGCAGAAAATAGCAAGCAGCTGTTTGGGATGTTTGCCGAAATCTATGATCCCTATCGAGTCAAGGACCACGATTTTGGAGGGATTATGTCTATGAATCCATTCGTACGCAGAGAAGTTTTGGCTCACTTAGGCTATAAGCGTCTTGATTTGCAGTATGTTCATCCGTCCTGGAACAATGATGGTGAAGCTGTATCAGGATTAGACTTATGCTTCATGCCGACTGATCCAACTGTTTCTGAAATAAGCGCTGACCTTGTCGTAAACTTTTTAAACCGTTATTATTCTGTTCTTCCTGAAAAACCAGCGGAATGGATTCAAATGATAGAGGAACTGGAAACAAAAGAAACGGTTCAGCTGTTGCCATTATAAAAATATTGGCCCTCATTTCTGAGGTATTTGAAAGGAATGAGATCCGTGCAGCCTTTTACAGAAGAAGTGATTCGGATTATACAAGAGATTCCGCCAGGAAAAGTGATGACTTATGGACAGATTGCGCGTTTAGCTGGCAGTCCGAGAGGAGCAAGACAGGTCGTGCGGATTCTTCATTCTATGAGTGATAAATATAAACTTCCATGGCACAGGGTTATTAATAGTAAAGGGGAAATAGGGATAAAAGCAGAGGATTTATTATTAATACAAATGATGTCCTTAGAAAGTGAAGGAGTCGAGATTAGTCATCATAATAGGATTAATCTGGAACGGTACCAATACAGACCAACATCGGATCAGTAAATTGCTTTAGATCGCAATGAATAAATACCTAAATTAGAATATTAAACAGAATATTGTATATTTTTCTGAAAAAGAGTATAGTATAGGATAAGAATTATTTCCAAAGAGCGGTGCTTTGCTTCTTTACAAAGCACCGTTCTTTTAATGTGGTGGAAAAAAGAATAAGGGGGGAATTCATTCCCGCCCTCAGAATGTTTTATTTAGTATTAGCGTTTCCGTTTTTTCCTGTCTTCTACATATGGGTCGTGTTCGTAAGCTGGCAAATCACCAAATGTGGTCATAATGCCCTCTTCATCTAAAGCATTTTCAAAATCTTCATGCTGGGAAGTCGGAAAAACCCTTATATTCTTCCCGTCTATATCATTTCCGATAAAATTTTCATAATCTTCGACGTAACCAACATTTTCGTCATATTCAACATAATTATCATTATAACTGGTAGGGGGAACGAAAAAGTCAGATGGAGATTCAGAAGTTCCCCAAGTTGCCACTTCCTGCCAAGAATCTTCAGCATCAAAAGCAACAGACTCATCCTTTTCATCAAGATCCCATTTTCCGAATGGAGGCATTAACACATCTTCTTCAATCGGCCTCTGATGTGAAACATTCTGGTCAAGGGTGTGTTCCTTGCAGTAAAGAGTTGTGGGAATAGCTTCAAGACGTTCAAATGAAATGTCTTTTCCGCATGCCTTACACTTGCCGTAACTGCCATTCTCGATTGCCTTCAGTGCATTTTCAATTTTTTCAAGTTCATATTCCTGGTGCTGCTTTAATGCAATATCCTTTTCCCGTTCAAATAATTCACTTCCCTCATCGGCGGGGTGATTATCATAACTGGATAGTTCTCCGGTTGATTCGTGTGCGTGTCCTCTTTCAAGGTTATAATGATCGTTTTTTTCAAGCCTTTCTTCTATTTCCTGCTTCATATTCATGAGGGTTTGTTTAAACGTTTGAAGCTGCTGTGATGTTATCATGTTACACTTCCCCCTTCATTAAATTGTGATTCTTCTCTTGGAATAGTGTTCTCTTTCAGAATTTCAGAAATTAGAAAAGTTGCTTCAGTCAATAGACTTGTGCTTGTTCCAAGAATGGCACTGAAGATGATATCAAAAGGATAATGGTGCCCCACCCAAATTCGCGAAAATCCAGTTAATAGGGAAAGGAGAGCAAACAGCATTCCCAATACGCGTTCTCGAATTATTAGGACGGTTGATATAGCAAAGGCTAAGACAGTATGTTTACTCGGAAAAGAAGAGTCGAGCTTGGTTGGAATCAATATTCCAACTCGCTGTTTCAAAAAAGGACGCGGTCTATAGCAAAAAATTTTAAGGAAGCGGATTAAGAAAAGATTTGCTAAAGTTGATATAGCTGCATTGCGAACAGTCTCACGATGCTTTCTGCCTGAGAATAATAAAATGATAAGGATGAAAAGGTATAGATACCGAACTTTTTTCGATAAAAAGATCATAATTTGATCTAGTATTGGGAAATGCCCCGATTTTGAAACAATCACTTGAAAGAGCTTATTGTCCATATAACCTTCTCCTTTTGCTATAGGAGTAATGTCCCCTATTCAGAGAAAAAAATGTATATAGCAAAACGAGCAATACAAGCTGAGAGTAACTAAGTTCGGTTGATGACTGCTAGTTAGGGTATAAGCGGTAAAAGAAAAATCGCCTGCTTCTGCAGGCGATTTTTGCTTGTATGAAGTTCATTATTAAATAACAGCTGATATTTCCTTTTGTACGAAGGTTTCTAAATCAATAAATGCCTGATAAAGTTTTTCTGCTGAAAAGGACCCTTTCATTAAATGAATGGACTCAGAAGGCTTTACGATTGCTTCAGCAATCCGCAAAAGCTTTGCCTGCTCGTGAAGTTGAAGGCCTAAATGTTCCAGCATATATGGGAGCTGTAAGGACTTATAAAGTTCAATCAGTTTTTTAATTTCATTCCAATTTTTTTCTAAAACAAGCTGAATTAAGATCCCGTAAGCAACCTTTTCTCCGTGCAATAAATGATGGGTTTCCTCTAGAATGGTTAGGCCATTGTGAACTGCATGTGCACCAGAAATTCGTCCAAATTGATCACCATAGCCTCCTACCATTCCACCGGCAACGATATTGGTTTCAATTACTTTAAGAAGGGATGGGGAAATTTCTCCGGCTTTAAGATCTTGTAGGGCATCTAAGCTATGCTCTAATAATACATCCCGACATAACCGGGCCGCATGGTGGGCAATCGAAACAGCAAGCGGAGGATCTTTAAGCTCTCTCATAATTACATCTGCCTCATACCATTTAGCCAATGTATCGGCAATCCCAGCGATTAAATAGCGAGACGGGGAGTTTAAAAACGCTCTTGGCTCAATTAATACATAAAGGCTGCTTCTCGGAAAAATCGAATAATGAGTAAAGCTGCCATCCTCATCATAAAATACACTTAAAGGTGTCCAGGCTGCACAAGTAGAGGCTAGCGTTGGAAGTAAAATCGCATCAATATTAGCCTGATTGGCTGCTGCTTTTGTAATATCCAGGACTTTACCTCCGCCAATCCCAATGATCGCCTCAGCCTTTTCTTGCTTAGCGATTTTACAGACTCTGTTTACCTCTTTTAATGTACATTCTCCATGATAGGGGACAAAGGTAAAGGAAAGAGTGGTTCTTTCCTTGGGAAAATAGGGAGAAATGGCATTCCAGGATTTTTCTCCATGCAGTACAATACATTTTGTAATGTGATTGGACTGAAGCAAAGTGTCTAATTTATCTAGGATCCCAATCTCACAGGAATAATAAGAGGGTGCACCCCGGACCTCCAGATTCATAATGATTCACTCCTTTTTTAAAAAATTAAACCGTTCGCAAAGATTGTTGTTTTTCGTATTTATGTTGTTACTAAAGAGCCACTGATTTTGAAATGATAGGTTTGGAATTCACCAAAGCTGTCCGAATATAGCTCTGATTCTGACACGAAAGGCGATAAAATCACCGAAGCTGTCCGAATACAGCTCTGATTCAGACACGAAAGGCGATAAAATCACCGAAGCTGTCCGAATACAGCTCAGATTCAGACACGAAAGGCGATAAAATCACCGAAGCTGTCCGAATACAGCTCTGATTCAGACACGATAGGCGATAAAATCACCGAAGCTGTCCGAATACAGCTCAGATTCTGACACGAAAGGCGATAAAATCACCGAAGCTGTCCGAATATAGCTCTGATTCTGACACGATGGTCGTTAAAATCACCGAAGCTGTCCGAATATAGCTCTGATTCTGACACGAAAGGCGATAAAATCACCGAAGCTGTCCGAATACAGCTCTGATTCTGACACGAAAGGCGATAAAATCACCGAAGCTGTCCGAATACGGCTCTGATTTTGACACGAAAGGCGATAAAATCACCGAAGCTGTCCGAATACGGCTCTGATTCTGACACGATAGACTTGGAATTCACCGAAGCTGTCCGAATACAGCTCTGATTCTGACACGATGGTCGTTAAAATCACCAAAGCTGTCCGAATACAGCTCTGATTCAGACACGAAAGGCGATAAAATCACCGAAGCTGTCCGAATACGGCTCTGATTCTGACACGATAGGCGATAAAATCACAGAAGCTGTCCGAATACGGCTCTGATTCTGACACGATGGTCGTTAAAATCACCAAAGCTGTCCGAATACAGCTCAGATTCTGACACGAAAGGCGATAAAATCACCGAAGCTGTCCGAATACAGCTCTGATTCAGACACGATAGGCGATAAAATCACCAAAGCTGTCCGAATACGGCTCTGATTCAGACACGATAGGCGATAAAATCACCAAATCTGTCTGATTTCAGCTATGTTGGACAAATTGGTGCTGATGACAACAAAGTTTAAAAAAAATAATAAATATGAAAATAACGCCAGCTCGCACCGGCGTTATTCTAATTAACGGTTTAACATCCATTCAGGCTTCCCAAAGCCTTCAAATTCAGCATCGATAACAGCTTCAAATTCTGGAGATTCAACAGCTTCTATAATATCTTTTGCAAATGGTTCTTCTAAATCTTTTGTATTAACTACAACGCGGTTGCGATATTGATCTGGCATATTTTCTAATACAAGTGCGTCAAGTAAATTCATATTAGCAGCTAATGCAAAGTTGCCTGGCACCGCGGATAGGTCAACACTTTCAACAGCACGCGGCAATTGCCCGGCTTCAATTGGTTCAAATTTTAGGTTTTTCACATTGTCTTCGATATCATTTTCAGACACAGTCAAAGGATCTGCATCTGCAGAGATGGTAATGAGTCCGGCATCTTCTAAAATTAAGAAGGCACGTGCAGCATTGGTTGGATCATTCGGAATGGCGATTGTAGCTCCGTCTGCAATTTCATCCATCGATGAAAATTTATTTGAGTAAATCCCCATTGGTGCTGTTGGAACAACGATCAGTTCAGATAGTTCCAGATTGTGTTCTTTTGCAAAGCTTTCCATATAAACTTTATGCTGAAATAAATTGGCGTCAAGATCTCCGCTGGCAAGAGCTTTATTTGGCTGAATATAATCACTGAATTCTACGACTTCCACTTCGTAGCCCTTCTCTTCTAAGATTGGCTTAATAGCTTTCGTTACCATATCACTATAAGGACCTGCTGTTGCCCCAAATGTTATCTTTTTATCTTCAGATGCACTTGAGCCGCCTGAAGTACTTTCACTTCCGCAAGCAGCTAAAAACATTGTGAACACTAGTGCTAATAATGCTGCAAATTTCTTCATGATTGTTTCCCCCAATTAATTATATTTTTATATAAAAGATCTAAGGTTTGATGTAACCACTATCTTTTATCAACTAGTTTGGAAAAGCGGTCTCCCAAAAACTGAATAAGCTGAACTAAGCAAATGAGAACAACAACCGTTGTGATCATGACGGTATCATCGTAACGGTAATAACCAAATCTTATGGCAAGGTCACCGACACCTCCGCCTCCGACTGTTCCCGCCATCGCTGAGTAAGCAATTAAGCTGATAACTGTTAATGTAATCCCTTGAATAATTCCCGGTTTGGCCTCTGAAATTAATACATCTTTTATAATCATCCAAGGAGATGCACCCGCAGCCACAGCCGCTTCGATAATTCCCTTATCGATTTCGCGGAGGGATGTTTCGACCAGCCTTGCGAAAAATGGAATAGCCGCAACTGACAGCGAAACGGAAGCTGCAGTTGGACCTATCGTAGTTCCAGCAATCAGATTCGCTAATGGCAATAAAGCGATGAGCAGAATAATAAAAGGAATCGAGCGAACCATATTGACGATAAATCCAAGCACACTTTTAATGGCACCATTTTGTAAAAATAATCCTTTATCAGTAACAAACAAGAGAATTCCCGTCGGTAATCCGAAAATAAATCCTGCGAGCATCGCAATACCGACCATATAAATCGTTTCAAAAAAGGCCATGTTTAGTTCAGGAAGCAATTCTATGAGTCTATCAAGCAACGTCACCGTAAATCACCTCCAAATTTTCCGTTCTGAGTTTAATGTATTCAATTGCCTTCTCTACTTCAGCTGATTCACCTAACACTTCCATGATAAAGATTCCAAGTGGTGTCTCCTGGATATACTCAATTTTTCCGTGAAGAATATTACCTTTTACTTTAAAGCGCTGAAAGACTTCTGACACAACTGCTTCTTCCGCAACAGATCCTTTGAATTGAATTTTTATGATTTTGCCTTTTCGGTTTGAAAGTAAATAGTCTGGCAGTTCAAATTGAAGTACGCTATTGATAAATTCCTTTGTTAACGGCTGAACTGGGTTTGCAAAGATTTCATAAACCGGACCTTCTTCTACGATTTTTCCATCTTGCATGATGGCCATTCGGTCACATATTTCTTTCACAACTTCCATTTCATGGGTAATCAACACAATCGTAATTCCTAATTCCCGATTTATTTTTTTTAACAAATTCAGAATGGATTTAGTTGTGCTTGGATCGAGTGCAGAAGTAGCTTCATCACAAAGCAGTACAGATGGATTATTGGCTAGGGCACGGGCAATCCCTACACGCTGCTTCTGCCCGCCGCTTAGTTGTGCAGGGTAGACATCCCGTTTGTCCGACAGACCGACCATATCCAGCAGTACTGTTACTCTTTCCTCTATCTCCGCTTTAGATTTATGGGCTGCCTTCAAGGCGAAAGCGATATTTTCAAATACCGTTTTTGATTTAACCAGATGAAAATGCTGAAAAATCATCCCAATTTTTAATCGGGCTTTGCGCAGTTCTTTATTGTTTAGCTTGGTAAGTGAAAGTCCATCTACTATGATTTCTCCGGAGTTTGGCTTTTCTAAAAGGTTTAAACACCGCAGCAATGAACTTTTTCCGGCGCCGCTATAGCCTACAATTCCAAAGATTTCACCACGATTTATTTTTAATGAAACATGATCTACGCCCACTACTTTCTCTTTTTTTGTTTCATAGATTTTCACTAAATTTTTCACTTCGATCATGTTGGTTCCTCCTTCACAGATCGTGTTTGAAAATGAAAAAGCCTCTTTCATTCGAAAGAGGCATCGTTTATTCAATCACGACTTATCTTTCAGAATGAAAATCATTCTGCAGGAAGTGGCACCTTTCCAAATGGAGGTTGCCGGACGTCATAGGGCCTGGTCCCTCAGTCACTCTTGATAAGTAACTTATTATTTTGTCAATTTTCTAAAAGAATAATAAAACTCAGAAGATTGAATGTCAATAGATATTTTACGTGTAAAATTTTAAGGGAACGCTTACATGCAAGCGGGAGTAACATTAAAGAAATTTCAGAAAGTTTTTATGATTATTCTTTGTTGAAGAAGAATATGGATAAAATTAAAAAGCTTTCAGCTGGATGTTCAGCTAGAAAGCCTTCCCTACTCAAATAACTGTATCAGCGATTTTTTCAGCATAGTAGATATGAAGTTCCTCCCATCGATTCCATGGAAAATCAATTTCATTGCCATCCAGGGAAGATGCAAGCATGTCAAGATGAACATGCCACCCTGCTAGCATAGTTGGCAAATGGGTGGGATCGTGGAAGTTCTGAGTAAATACCAGCAAGCAGTCTTCACCACTTGTCTGCAGTTCCCAGTGAACAAGTGAAGGTTCAGGGCCATCTGTATCCCAGACAAATTCAAAAACGTAAGGAGGTTCTGCTTTGTGAACTCTTCCTGACAATACATTTCCCTCTGTTTTCGTGAAGGTTAATGTAAATGTACCGCCTTCTTTATGATCAACTTCTGCCTCTGCCAGCCATTCAGCAAGCTTATCGGGCTGTGTCAGCCAACTCCAAACCTTTTCAATTGAATGGTTAAATCGTCTTTCAAATCTGGCTAAGAATCCACCATCCGTCCTTTTTACTTCTGCTTCCATCATTTATCTCTCCTTATCGTGAGCGCTTGCAACTTTTAGATATATCTTTGTACATCTTACTAACAACAGCAATACCTGTAAAGTCGTGTCAAAGAGACAAATGAGCTTTTGAAAAATGGGAATACTACTAATAATACTTTTAAAAATGGAGGTTTCATAATGGATAAACAGCGAGCTCAACAAATTGCTGAGTCAGGAGACATGAAGAAAGTGACCTACAATGGAACACGTGTTTATATTCAGCATGTGGATGAGAAGGGGGAAACAGCTAGGGTTTACCCGCTTGAGGACCCTAGCCAAGAAAAAACAGTGAGTCTAAATGAGCTCCATGAAGAGTAAACAATTGCCTTACTCAGTCTTTATAGTATAAAAAAGCATTCAGAAATGAATGCTTTTTTATACACTTAAATGAATCTATCAATGCTTAAGATCGAAGAAATGATGCCTGACAGACAGATTGCTGTTAATCTCGAGGATTCCGAATGAATATTGCCGCTGAAACCTTTTATCAGTGGGAGACCCAGGGTTAAATAAAATGACATCTTTGTGCTTTTTTAAGTATGGAATATGAGAGTGACCAAAAATAATAAGTTCTGCCGGGTTTTTGGAGAAGGTTTCCATCGCTCTCTCAGGAGTCGATTTTGCCTTCCCTAAATGTCCATGGGTAACACCAATTTTATGACCTTGTATGTCTAATAGAATATGGTCTTCAAAGATGTCCCTGATTTCGTCTGAATCAACATTTCCATATACTCCTTGTATCGGAGCCAGCTCCTTTAGTTCCTCATAGAGTGAGATCGTTGTCCAATCTCCAGCATGGATCAATAAATCAGCCTTCATAACCTCTTCTAATAAAACCTTAGGCAATTGTTTAGCCCGTTTTGGCATATGGGTGTCTGAAATAACTATAATTTTCATACTTGCCTCCGAAGCTTTTACATGTAATATAGCAAAAATATGTACTATCGAAAAAATCATGAGCAGTGTTCCTTATGTCATAATAGGAAAATAGTATGGTTTTTTTAAAAAATGGTTAAAATTTCCCTGTATTATTGGGGAAATTTGTCGATAAAAAAAGAAAAAGTTTAAAAGAGGGAGAGACATGTTTGATTTTAGCCAGGTGAAATCGGAGCCAGTAAATGGAATGGTCCTAGCAATCGGATCGCTTTTCTTTGGTGCTTTTCTTGTCATTATTTTTGTTAATTTTATTTATAAACTCACCAATTGGGAAGTGTTTCAGAGTAAAGATTTTTTAAGCTTACTTGGAATAGGCTACCTGGCATTATGGGGTTACATCATGTTCTTTATGGGTGGCTTAGGTATATTTTTATAATCGCACACTTTTTTTCTATTAGGCATCCAGTATGGATGTTTTTTTCTTGGACTAGGAAATATAATGTGAGCATGAAGATTCCCCAAATTAATGCAGATTTAGCCTTTATTTGCTCAAAAATCGTCGAGAAATCCACTATATTGAAAAAATATTGGGTGAATCTTCCTATTTTGAAGGAAAAAATGGTTCTTTGTCGTACTGTTATACATATATACATTACAGGAGATGGGGGGAAGGTAATTGGTAGAAAAATTATTGTTACATGTTTTGATAATTTTAGCACCTTACCTCATTTTTAGTATTTTATTTGAAAATAAAAAAAACAAAATGGTGATATTTACAATCAGCATACTAAATGGGGTTGCAGCATGTTTGGTTATGTTTTTTCCCATTTCCAGCGGAGAGTTAATATTCGATCTTCGCTATGTTCCTTTAGTCATAGCAACCTTGTATGGGGGTCCGGTTTCCGGGGGAATCGTTCTGCTCATGATTCTATTTATACGGACTATTATGGGCGGGGATGCTTTGCTATTTGGATATATAGGGACAATATTGGGATATTTGCTTCCGCTGATTTTGCATCGCTTTTTTATAAAGCTTGTTCCCAAAGTAAGAATGGGAATAGCAATTCTTGTCGGTGTTTGGCCATCTATATTTAATCCTTTTATCATCATTATTTACCATTCAAACTTAGGAATCCCATATTCGGAATATTCCAAATTCATGGAGAGCTTTCTTATTTTAGGAGCCATTCAAGTTATTGCCATTGGTTTTTCCGCGGTGCTGACTGAAACTCTGATTGAGAGGAGCTTAATGCAGGAAAAAATACAAACAGCTGAAAAGTTAAATACATTAGGCGAATTGGCAGCATCCATTGCACATGAGGTCCGAAACCCTTTAACGGTGGTAAAAGGTTTCTTGCAGCTGCTAGAGCAAGAGGAGACAGGAAAAAAGCGAGAATACCTCATTTTAGTTTTAAATGAATTAGGGAGAGCAGAAGTTATTCTTAATGATTATTTAAATTTTGCGAAGCCGAAGCTTAACAATATTACAGAGGTCTCACTACATGATGTACTTCAAAAGATTGTTCAATTGCTCGAACCGCTTGCCAATAAAGAAGGGGTAACGATCCAATTTGAACATGAAGGAGACTTTCTTTTAAAAACAGATCGGTATCAATTAAAGCAAGCGCTCATTAATATCATTAAAAATGCTATAGAAGCCACCCCAGCCGGCGGGTATGTAACGATTACAACAGAGGGAAATGAGAGCCAAGTAAGACTTGTTATTAAGGATACCGGAAAGGGAATGAGTAAAGAGCAGCTGGAACATCTTGGAACCGTGTTCTACACGACAAAGGATAAAGGAACCGGACTTGGTACCATGGTCTCGATTCGCATTATTGAGGAGATGAAAGGGAAAATAGAGTATTCCAGTAAGGTAGGGATGGGAACAAAGGTAATTATTACTTTACCTGTCATCAAGAAAAGCGAATAAGAAGAAATCCAGTCTACAAAATCAAAAGAAGGAGCATGTCGCAGCTCCTTCTTTTTGTTATATGCATAAAAATTGTCATATTTCCCTGTAGAGATTAACTAGCTTGATTCTTCTTGCTTATGATTCCGATATGTTCAGGATAGCCATAAGAACCGTGCTCACTGATATCTAATCCACTCATTTCTTCTTCTGCAGATACACGTAATCCAATTGTCTTTTTCAAAATATATAGAACAACGAATGAAACCGCAGCAACATATACAGCAGCTCCCAATACGCCGATGATTTGAACAAAGAGCTGCTCAAATCCGCCGCCATAAACAAGTCCAGGCTGACCAATTCCAGTGATCTCTACTAATCTTGGAGAGGCGAAAAATCCTGTTGAAACTGTTCCGATGATACCTGCAATTCCGTGAACGGAAAAAGCGTAAACCGGGTCATCCAAGCCCTTCTTTTCAAAGTAAACGGAGGTACAGAATGTAATGGATCCTGCTGCAGCTCCAATGATAACTGCTGCCCAAGGTTCAACAAACGCACATGATGCAGTAATTGCTACTAATGCAGCTAAAACTCCATTTACAGTTGCCGGAATGTCTGCTTTTCCAACTAATAATTTTGCCGTAACAAGTGCTGCGATAGCACCTGCAGCTGCGGCCAAATTAGTTGTAAGAGCAACATAGCCAAAGAATCCATCACCAACCGCCATTGTACTTCCCGCATTAAAGCCAAACCAGCCAACCCATAGAATCATCCCTCCTAATACTGTGTATACCTGGTTATGCCCTGGAATACTATTCGGAGAACCATCCTTATTAAATTTTCCAATACGTGGTCCTAATAGTATAGTAGCCACTAACGCTGCAACAGCTCCCTGCAAGTGAACAACTGTTGATCCGGCAAAGTCTTGCATTCCCATGGAGCCGAGCCAGCCGCCGCCCCAAACCCAGTGTCCAATTACAGGATAGATAAACATTGTAAATATAATTCCAAAAATAAAGTACACAATCAATTTTCCGCGTTCAGCAAATCCGCCCCATGCAATAGCTAGAGAAACACCTACAAAAGCCAGCTGGAATAAAAATTTGAGTTCAAGTGGTACAACTGCCCAAGATAGTGATGAGAAAGTTTCCTCTTCTCCGCTTAAAAACCATCCTGAAGTACCGATAAATGAATTTCCATTCCCAAAAGTAATTGCAAATCCAATCGCCCAAAATCCAAGAGATGCAATCGCGAAGCTAATGATTTGCTTCCCAGCCACGTGACCCGAGTTCTTCATCCGTGTTGAACCAGCCTCTAAGAGAGCAAATCCTCCTTGCATGGCGATGACCAAAATTGCTGCCAGCATGACCCACAAAGAGTCTAAAGCTAAAGTAACTGCAGATGCATCCATTTCCACCCACTCCTTATGTTAAGTTTTATAACATGATATGTAATAATATAGAACATATTTACTATTTTCGCAACTGAATTTTGAAAAAATTAATAATTTTAATCTCTTCTGTTAGGTTTCCTCACATGGAAACGTTTTCAATCTGGCGGTTAACTAAGTGGGAATGAACTATTTTTTTGCGGAAACGATAATAACACAGACATTGGAAAAAAGGAGAATGGACAGTGCGGTATGATTGCATTATTGTCGGAGGGGGAATTGCGGGGCTCCAAGCGGCAATTCAATTAGGAAGATATAAGCATAAAATATTAGTTATAGATTCTGATAGCGGCAGATCAAACCTTTGCAGGGCTTATCATAATATTTTGGGCTGGCCAGATGGGATTAGCGGAGAGGAGCTGCGTGCAATAGGAGAAATACAGGCTCTGGATCTTGGAGTTGAGTTTATTAGGGATCGTGTTGAGCAAATTTATAAAGAAAATGACACTTTTCGGCTTTTTACTCAAGAAAAACAAACCTTTACCGCGGATCATTTGTTACTTGCGACGGGTGTTATGGATCGTCTCCCGCCGTTTCCGGAAATCTACCCTTGTTTGGGAATATCCGTTTACATTTGTCCGGATTGCGATGGCTATGAGGTTATGAATAAAAGGACTATTGTGCTTGGTTCCGGAAATGTTGGGGCTAATATGGCATTAACTTTAAAGTATTGGACTGACGATCTTGTGTATATAAATCTGGAACTAAAGAAAATCGATGAGAACTTAAAAGAGCAGCTTCAACAGAAAAAGATAGAAGTGATTGAAGAAAACGTGGAAAAGATAGTAGCGGTTGGATCGGAGTTTAAAGGTGTGCGTTTAGCGGGAGGAGATGTGGTTAATGGAGAGCGGGGTTTTGTGGCTTTAGGGGGGAACCATGTGAAATCTGAGCTTGCTGTGCAGTTAGGTGTAGAAATAATGGATAACAAGCATATACCAGTCCATCCAAGAACGAAAATGACGAATGTTGAAAAAGTCTGGGCTGCGGGGGATGTTGTAGCTCACTCGGAACAGGTAACAATTGCAATGGGTGACGGGTCCCAAGCTGCGATATGGATACATAAAAGTATCATGAAGAAAAAAAGGAAATAGAGATGATTGATAGAAATAACAGTAAATAGATTTTACTTGCCAAAAAATGAAACCTATGTGAATAATGATAAAATATAAACGGTAAAAAGATGATACTAGTGGAGGAGAATGACAGATGAGTAGGCGTCAAGAGTTAGCAACGTTTGCTGGGGGATGTTTTTGGTGTATGGTACAGCCATTTGATCTGCTTCCCGGGATTATTAAAGTTGTATCGGGGTACACAGGTGGTCATCTTGAAAACCCGACTTACAAGGATGTTAAATCGGGTGGTTCGGGGCATTATGAAGCTGTACAAATCACGTTTGATCCTGAGATTTTTTCTTATCAGCGATTATTAGATTTATACTGGCCGCAAATTGATCCTACTGATGATGGAGGTCAATTTCATGACAGAGGCGATTCATATCGGACGGCTATATTTTATCATACCGAGGAACAAAAGAAGTTAGCAGAAGCGTCCAAACAAGCGGTTGCGGATAGCGGTCGCTTTAAGAAGCCGATTGTTACAAAAATTCTTCCGGCATCTATCTTTTATCCTGCGGAGGATTATCATCAGGATTTTTATAAAAAAAATCCAGGTGAATATAAAGAGGACCGGAAAAAATCAGGACGGGACGAATTTATCAAGGAATATTGGGGTTAAAGTAATAAAACAGCTAAGAGTGCTTGTTCCCTGCCTGGGAACAAGCCTTTTTCATTTTTTGGAAAGAACAAGGACAGGTGCCTAAGGCATTTCCCTAAAATTTGCATATTAAATAGGGAGAAACTATGAGGAGGGATATCGTGAATCCTATTCAATATCAAGTGCCTGTTTCATTTCAGCCTGATCCTGGTGATCAGAGAATTATCGGTTTTGGGAGGCGGCCGTTCTTTGGCGGACCTTTTTTTGGAAGACGACGATTTTTCGGAGTGTGGCCATTCCTGGGTGGTTTAGCTGGAGGATTACTTGCGGGGGCATTGCTGAGCCCTGGATTTTATCCTTACCCATACCCTTATTACCCTTATTATCCGTACCCGTATTTTTATTAAAGACATATCTGTAAAAAGGAGGTGTTTAAAGAGCGATCTCTTTAACACCTCCTTTTTTATAGGGTTTGTGCGGGGTCATGAATTATTCTTTATAAAGAAAGATTTTAATGGAATTGGTTTCATCTAAGGTGGCGAGTAACACTTGATCAGTGTGAACATTAAATTTAGTTTGGAGCTCCTGTTTTAGCCAATTAACATCTTTGCCAAGCACTTGGAGTTCGTGAAAATCTATATAACCTTCTTTTATAATGGGTCGTGGAAAATTAAAGGGTTTAGGCGCAATATGTAAATCTTGTTTCGTAGCAGGTTCGTATTGCGGGAATAGAAAAACTGAAATCGTTCCTGTTGGTTCCCAAAGAGCTAGGGCAACCTTTTTGGCATCATCTACTTTTTTCTTTCTTAATTCTGAAAGCAGGTGATCGATTGTTACTTTTGCTTTTTTAAGATTTGGATACAGGATGACTCCGTTTTTTATTAAAGGCATAGGTGCCGGATCAAGAAAATGCCGGATTTTTGGTGATTTTAACGTGAGCACCAAAAGAAGTATGTAAAGCAGAGAAACGACAGAAACTGTGATTAGGCTGCCTTTTAAACCTAAATGGCTATCTGACAGCGGGTGTGCCAATATATTCCCTAACAGCATAACAACCACAAAATCAAGCAGTCCCCATTGGGAGATTGATCGTTGCCCCATTAGTTTTGCAACAGAAAGCAAAAACAAAAATGCTATAAAAGCTCGAAGCGCCCATTCTAAACTAGTTAAGTTGTCCTGACTAAATAGAAAATCCAATGAAAACACTTCCTAAAGTGGTCTAAATATCATTTGGTAGGATTTCCTTGAAGGGTATAATTATGCGATTGTTGTCGCCGATGAAATAAAAAAACACCCTAAAAAAAGAGGTGTTAGAAAAAATAAAATTGAATATAAAGATTTCGTATGTTATGATTAAATTTGTTATGCAGGTAATGTGAAAACGGAAATATTATCCCTATAATAACATTACCATATTGATTGTCCTTTGTCAAACATCTAGTTAAAAATTTTTAAGGAGTGGTTCAGTGACTGAAATCAAAAAGGATTGGAAGAAAGAGCAAGAACGAATCGATTCTATTGTTGATGTGATTGATGAGAAAGTCTCTTATCTTGAGCAAAATACTGGCCACATAAAAGACGATATTTTAGAAATACGAAAAAACTTTTGGAATGATGTGACAATCAATCTTGATGAGCCAGACGATATAATCGAAACATTTGTCAGCATTAAACAGCAAGCTGAAATGTTATCTGAGCGAGAACGGAGTCAAGGGCAAGTTCAAAAATTATTAAAAACTTTTTGGCGATTAAAGGATTCGCCCTATTTTGGGAGGGTTGACTTTAGGGAAGAAGGGGAAAGCAAATCGGATTCCATTTATGTGGGAATTGCTTCCTTACTAGATCATAGCAACGAAAACTTTCTAATCTATGATTGGCGGGCGCCGATTTCAAGCCTTTACTATGACTATGGATTGGGTACAGCAGCTTACCAAACTCCTGGAGACGGACAAATACAGGGAGAAATCAATTTAAAGCGCCAATATATCATTAGATCCAGTGTATTAAAAGGGATGTTTGACACTGGAGTAACGATTGGTGATGAGCTGCTTCAAGAGGTGTTAGGTAATAATGCCTCAACTCAAATGAAAAGTATCGTTGCAACTATTCAAAAAGAACAAAATGAAATTATTCGCAGTGAAGGTACAAAATATTTAATAGTCCAAGGTGTTGCGGGAAGCGGAAAAACCTCTGCTGCCCTGCAGCGGGTGGCTTATTTGCTCTATCGTTACCGCAATATTTTACAGGCGGAACAAATTATGCTATTTTCACCTAATCCAATGTTTAACAGTTATGTATCCACCGTTTTGCCCGAGCTCGGCGAAGAAAATATGCAGCAAAGTACATTGCAGCAATATATTGATCATCGCCTAGGTAACAGATATCAAGTGGAGGACCCATTTGAACAAATGGAGTATATCTTATCTGACAGTAACGATCAGGATTTTTACACTAGGAAAGAAGCGATTTCGTACAAGGCAAGCCTGTTATTTAAAAACTATATAGATAATTTTGTAAGATCTTTATCAGATCAGGGCTTAATTTTTAAAAATATTACATTTAGAAAAAGAATATTAATTTCTGCCCGTCAGATAGAAGAGAAATTTTATTCGCTTGATAAAGCGTATTCCATTCCTAACCGAATATCCATTGTTAGCGAATGGATCAAAAAAGAATTGAAGAAGCTGGCTAGGCTTGAGCGTAAAAAAGAGTGGGTCGAGCAAGAGGTTCAATTATTAGATAAGGAAGATTACCTGGAAGCTTTTAAACAACTCCAAAAAAAGAGAAAAGATACTGAAGAAACCTTTGATGATTTTGAGCAAGAACAGCTCATCCTTGCTAAAGAAGTGGTAAATAAGCGTTTCAAACCCTTGCTTGCAAAAGTGAAGAGGCTGGAATTCATTGATCATATGGCACTTTATAAGAGTTTATTCAATCATGATCTAAAAATCAGCGATGAATCGTTGCCTGTTAATTGGGTGCAAATTTGTGAATATACACTTAATCGGCTTAAAAGGTTCGAAATTCTTTATGAAGATTCTGTACCTTTTCTATATTTACAGGACTTGATTGAAGGCAGAAAATCAAATACTATGATCCGTCATATTGTGATTGATGAAGCACAGGATTACTCACCATTTCAGTTCGCCTATATAAAGCAGTTATTCCCTTACAGTTACATGACTATATTAGGTGATAGGAACCAGGCAATCTTATCGCATACGATGAATGCGCCTACTATTTTATCAGATGAGTTTTATGAAAAGACTGAAACCAAACAAGTCATATTAAATAGAAGCTATCGCTCAACAAAGGAAATTGTTGAGTTTACCCGTGAACTAATTCCTTTCGGTGATCAGATTGAACCGTTTAACCGGAGCGGGAAAAAACCAGTTTTAACAAAGGTTCATTCGCGGGAAGAATTGAATAAACGGGTTGTTGAAAGAATTAAAATAATGGAGTCTGAAGGGCATCAAACGATTGCGATTATCTGTAAAACAGCTCATGAAAGTGCTGAAGTGTATCAAGCGCTTAAACACCAGGTTGAAGCTAGGCTCATCAAAAAAGGAACGCTCTCTTATGAGAAAGGAATTCTTGTAATTCCGGCTTATTTAGCAAAAGGGATTGAGTTCGATGGGGTCATTCTTTATAACATTTCACAGGATGTGTACAGGAGTGAAGACGAACGAAAATTATTGTATACAGCATCGACGAGAGCCATGCATGAGCTGCATTTATTTTCATTGGGTAAAATAAGTTTTTTGCTAGATGATGTATCGGAACAAAGGTACCAAATCCATAACTAATAATAGACAGGGTCTGCCGCGGGCTGATTAAGACCGCGGTTTTACTGTATCAACTCAATCAAAAATCCAATATAATGGAAATTAATCAGACTGTTAAAAAGGATTGATAATAATGGAGCTGCTGCATAAAGCTATTTCTCTAAGAGAGAATGGTAACTACGAGGAAGCAAGGCAATTATTACTTTCACTATATGATTAGGACAACGGTGATCCTTATATATCCTATCAATGCGCCTGGGTTCACGATTTGCTGGGTTTGGAAAAAGAGGCAATTCCTTTCTATAAAAATGCATTAAAACAGGGACTTGCCGGCCAGGAAAGAAGGGGTGCTCTTTTAGGGTTAGGAAGTACTTACAGGACGATTGGGGAATATCATAAGTCGAAAACGGTATTTGAACAGGGGATGCAAGAGTTTCCAACAGCCAATGAGTTTCCTGTTTTTTATGCGATGACTTTACATAACCTTGGTAACGATAGGAAAGCGCTAGAAATTTTGCTTCATAAATTAGTAGAGTTAACGGTCGATGAAGGAATTCAACGATACAAAAAGGCAATCGCGTTTTATGCTGATCAGCTGGCAACCGAAAAGAATAGCCCCCATAACTATTCATCCCATACTTCGTCCAGCTAATTTGTTTCGTATATTTAATGTACGGTTATTAAGAAACGATGTTTCAATACTACTATTTTAATAAATAGAGATTGGTAAAAGAAGAAGAGGTGACAGTGTGGCTGTAAAAGAAGATTATCCGTTAGTGGTAGAGAATTTGACAAAGATCCTCAATGGCCAGACAATTATTGACCATTTATCTTTTAAGCTTGAGCGTGGTAAAGTATATGGTTTTTTAGGACCAAATGGTGCCGGGAAAACGACAACCATTCGTTTAATTGCTGGACTCATCTCTCCGACTAAAGGTGATATTTATGTAGAAGGACATCATATTCAGAAAGAAAAATTAAAAGCATTATCTCATCTTGGTGCCATTGTTGAAAATCCGGAGCTCTACAATTACCTGACAGGCAGGGAAAACTTACTTCATTTTGCCAGGATGAGCAGAACTCCTGTGCCGCTTTCACGAATTGAAGAACTTGTTAAATTCGTAGGCTTGGAGGATGCAATCCATCAAAAGGTAAAAACCTATTCTCTGGGCATGAAGCAACGGTTAGGAATTGCACAGGCATTATTACATAAACCATCCCTTCTTATTTTAGATGAACCGTCCAATGGATTAGATCCAGCGGGAATTAGACATTTGCGAGATTATTTAAAGCACATTTCCAGAAAAGAAAATATTTCAATCCTTGTTTCTAGTCATCTACTGCAAGAAGTAGAGTTAATGTGTGACAAAGTGATTATTATTCAAAAAGGAAAATATGTTGAAGAAATAGATGTGAAAAGCAGCGGGGATGCCAGGGTTCAAACAAAGGTTAGATTTACACTAAAGCATGATCAGCTTTCTTCAGCTTTAACAATAATAGAATCGTTTGGACAAGCGCAAATCGATGGAGAAAAAACAATAGTTGCTTCCATCCCTTATGAACAGATTCCTAATATTATAAACGAGTTAGTCAATACAGGTCTGCTCCTTTATGAATGTACACCATTGAAAAAGTCACTTGAGGATCAATACCTATCACTTACTGAACAGAAGGAGGGTGTTTTATGATTTCTTTGCTTCAAAATGAATGGCTGAAAGCCCATAAAAAACACAAAGCCTGGCTGTTCCTTGTTGTGATGGGATTTTTGCTAATAATGGGAGCCGTCCTTGTAATCATTTTTAGTAACAGATTTAATATTGAGGTTAGCGGAATCACTTATTCGATTAATGCAGCATCCGTTTTTACGACCATTATTTCTTTTTATTCCATTGTGATTGCAGCTAGTTCGGTTACGAGTGAATATAGTGAGGGTACTATCAAACAGTTGTTTATTCGTGCGCACTCGCGGACATCGATTTTGTTATCTAAGTATATGGTCGTCAATATATTAACTTTTGCAATGTATTACTTTTTAATCGTATTTAATTTCCTTATTGGATTATTATTTTTTGGAATGGACGCATTCGTTGAAGATTTTATAACGAACCTTGTAAATGGGCTTTACCATTATCCTAATATCATGTTCTATATGACACTAGCCTTTATGATTGGGGCTGTTACAAAGAGTATGGGGCTCGCCACCGGTCTTACCTTTTTAGCGAAATTTAGCAGCGGTCCGGTTACATTGCTTGTATCCATGTATGAATGGGGAAAATATATCATTTTTCCGCATCTTACACTTTCAGTCTATAGTGAGAATCAGTATATCCGGGGCCTCTCAGAGCCGTTTATGAGTGATAGTTCACTTGGATTTTCTCTTGTAATAATAGTATTGTATTTGCTTGTATTGGTTGGAATCTCCTTAGGAGTAACTGAAAAGCGAGATATTTTATAACAGCAAATGACGGTCTCCTTTCCTTCCAATCAGTTAAAGGAAGGTGAAGGAAAGAAAAAATTTAAGGGAATTCAATCAATGAGAAGGTTACTAAAACTGAGCGGGAGGAATTATGAAGAGACCGACGGTTGTGTTAGCGGGAGGTTCAGGATTTTTAGGAAGGTCTTTTGCTAAGGTTTTATTAGAGCGAAACTGCAGGGTTGTTATTCTAACTCGGGGAAAAACAGAAAATCGGGAAGGGATAGAATGGGTACACTGGGACGGGAAAAGTCTTGATGACTGGACAACTAAATTAGAAAGTGCCACCTCCGTGATTAATTTAACAGGGAAAAGTGTTAATTGTATATATACAAAGAAAAATAAAGAAGAAATAATGGCATCACGATTAGATTCCGTTTCAGTATTAGACAAAGCTATTTTACAATGCAAGAATCCGCCTGAGTCCCTGATACAAGCGGGTTCACTTGCGATTTACGGCAATACTCAAACAGTTTGTGATGAACTTGCACCACATGGAAGCGGATATTCCGCCCATGTATGTGTAGAGTGGGAAAAGGCTTTTTTCAAACATTTGCTTCCGAGCACAAGAAAGGTTTTATTTCGAATTGCGTTTGTGCTTGATAAAGAGGAAGGTACATTACAGTCTTTAAAGAAATTAACGAAACTGGGTTTAGGTGGAACGGTCGGTTCCGGCCAGCAATATATTAGCTGGCTTCATGTTGATGATCTAAACCGCATATTTTGGAATGCGATGCACAATAAACAAATGACAGGTATTTATAATGCTACAAGTCCAAGAGCTGTTACCAATAAGGAATTTATGAGTGCTTTGCGAAAAGCTATGAACAAGCCTATAGCACCGCCAACTCCCACACCCTTGGTCTGGTTAGGATCGTATTTGTTTATGTCGATGGAACCAGAGCATGCACTAACAGGCAGGAATTGTATTCCCAAAAGGTTAATGGAATCGAACTTTAAATTTGAGCATACGGAATTGGATGGAACCTTAAAGCTATTAGTTTAATGATAAAATATGTATGATTTCCTTCCTGAAACGAAACCTAAGAATCGATGGTGTAAATCGGTTTGAACGGGATTTTTCTTACCCTCAATCCTTATTAACCTTGGGGAGGAATGGTAAATTGCTTTCGTTTCGGGGCGATGCCCATAAATTTTATGTGAAATTAAAAAATTCAAATCATACCCATTTACGATATGACCAGAACAGGGAATTAAAAGAGATTAGGGAAATACAAGATTTTTATGAAACAATTGAAACCAAAACCTTAATCGATATTTACTATAAAATGGTGAAAGAGAAAAACGGGTCTGGGATTATTCCTATTTTTGTATCAGCTGGGCCATGGCTATTATTTATCTTTTCAAAGCAATTGCAGGAATTCCTTTTTAAGGATGGATCGATGCTTTGGCTCACCTTTATAATTTTGTATGTAACGATTTTATCACTGAGTGTAATGCTTCATTTTCATGAAAAGGCATGGGCTTCCTTACATATTGAAGTCATACAAGATATTTTAAAAGCCAGAGGAATAGAAAAATAAAGAATAAAGGGGCACCATATCGGTACCCAATTCTCTAAGCTATTATGTTTGCTTTAAGCTCAATCTCTACATTCCCTTTTATAGCACGTGAAATCATACAGGAAGATTCAGCTTTTTTCGCAAGCTTAAGGGCTAGTTTACGGTCGTTTTCAGATGCGTTTTCTTTCAGAATGATCGTTGGGCGGTGAATAATTTTTTTATAGGTAAACACCCCATTTGTTACAACAACAATTCCTTCGGATTCCATGTATAGCTCTTTTTTCTCTAAAGAGGACCGTTCCATCATTGCGGCTAACGTAATAATGTAGCAGGTTGCGGCTGCACCTAGCAACATTTCATCCGGATTGGTTCCTACTTCGGGGCCATCCATCTCTTGAGGGATCGAAATTTTCGTTTTTAAATTTTTAGCTTCCAGGTCGCCGACATCATTGCGCAATCCCGGCCAATTCGTTTTTAAATGAAAATGGTGTTCAGCCATCTCGTGCACTCCTTTACGTATATTTCTTACAGGGATACTATCATTTTAGATAAATCCGAATGACGTTGCACGTTATATGTTTATTTACATCAAAGTCTGAAATATTTAAAGGAAAAGATAGAAAAGAAAGAGGCAAAATCATGAGCAGGTTCATAAAGAAGGCAAAGGGCAGTTTACTTTGAAACTAGTAAGAATAAGACGCATGAAGTTTCTACTAATCTTAGGGAAATAAAGTATGAAAAATTTGTCTATAATGGAAGGTATCCATTTAAAAATATAAAATATCTGTTCTAAAATTAAGATCAAGAGGAGAATTTTAATTAGGAGGACTATGGTGGTTAAATCAAAGTTACAATTTTGGACACTGCAAATACTGTTAGTTGTTGCGATTATTTATATAAGTACAAAAATAGCTTTCGTTTTTGAGCCGGTAGGGATCTTTATATCTACCTTATTTTTCCCTATTTTAATTTCTGGCTTTCTGTTTTATTTGCTGAATCCGCTTGTGAAAAGACTTCAGCTGCTCAAAATACCGAGAACGCTTTCGATTATTATCGTGTATCTGGCCATTGCCGGTTTGTTTTCACTCATGCTGAGCTATTTTATTCCAGCTGTGTCCAACCAATTTAAACAATTAATTAATGATATGCCAAGATATGCGGCACAAAGCATGGATTTTTTTGAAGATGTTTCAGATAGCCCTCAGTTTAAATGGGTGATGACACAAGAATACATAACCATTGATGATATTGAAGAAAAGCTAACTGAAATTGGAAGTGCTATTCCTGAGACGATCACCAATAGCATTTCTGCTATTCTTGGTTTTGTTGCCAATTTTACGATTACGGTTGTAACGGTACCATTCTTGTTATTTTATATGTTTAGAGATGGGCATAAGTTTCCTGATGGTGTTGCGCGTTTATTGCCTGCCGCTTATCGGGATGAAGCTTTAAAAACAATGAAAGATACGAATAATACGTTAGCATCCTATATACAGGGGCAGGTGACCGTAGCTTTATTTGTCGGAACTCTGTCCTTTATCGGGTATTTAATTATTGACTTGCCTTATGCACTAATATTAGCGATGGTGGTATTGGTCACTAACATTATCCCTTATATAGGACCTATCCTGGGTGGAGCACCGGCTGTGATTATTGCCCTGTTTGATTCACCTATGAAGGCTATCTTAACTGTAGTCGTTATAGTAATTGCTCAGCAGTTAGAAGGAAATGTTATATCTCCATTAATTATCGGAAAACAGTTAAAAATCCATCCGGCAACCATCATTATTTTATTATTAGTAGCAGGGAATATTGCTGGAATTCTTGGCATGGTTTTAGCCATTCCTTTCTATGCTGTATCAAAAACCATTGTCATCAACATTGCTCAATTTCTTAAAGAGCGAAAACGCATCTTAAATGAACAAATCATCGAGAGTTAATGGTAAGGGACTGTCCGAAAGATTTAGGACAGTCCTTTTCTTTTTTAGAGGATTCCTTATGTACCAGAATCAATGTAATCATGAATATTTTGCTAAAAATGAATCAAACTATAACTGACTACTCTTTAGGAGGATGCAAACATGGGAAATTTACGTGGTTTAGGAATTAAATTTTTACTTATTCTAGCTGTTCTATGGCTTGTGTTGACAGTAATGTTTCGCATGACATTTGGCAATGTATTTTGGATTTCAGTAGTGTTAACACTCATCTCTTATTATGTAGGCGATCGTGGAATCTTGCCAAGAACAAATAATACGATTGCATCGATTGCAGATTTTGGACTTGCCTTTCTTACAATATGGGCAATGGCTGTGATGTTAGTTGACGTTCCTGATTATCCATATGTAACCGCATCTCTAATAGCAGCAGCAGCCGTAACTATCGGAGAAATTTTCTTCCATCGTTATATGGCTTATGCGGATAAGGATACGGTTGATCGGAATAATGGAAGAACAACGCCTGCGTTAAGAGAAAACTATGCAATGGAAACAGCTGAAGAGTTTGAACCTAAAAACAATAATTATAATCCAGACGAGCCTAAGTAAAGCAAATGTGAAGGCCATCCCACTAGGTGTAGGGGTGGCATTTTCTTTAATTTAAATGAGACGATATCATCACAAACCCCTCATTTAAACCGGCTAAAATTCCTATATATACATTTCAAACTAATATTGTGTATAATGAACAATGTAATCAATTACATATGCTTTAAATATGGGTGCTATCCGTTAGGACTAGCTTAAAAGGGAAGTTGGTGAAATTCCAACGCGGTCCCGCCACTGTAAATGGGAGCTTTTTACAGCAGGCCACTGTACGAATTGTATGGGAAGGCGTAAAAAGTGATGACCATGAGCCAGGAGACCTGCCTATATTTTCAACACAAAGCCTACGAGGATAGGAGGGTGTTTGACTTCGACAGATTTGTTCTAAGTACAATAGATTATTTTTACATGTCGATTCAACCATCTTCAGGGCATTCCCTTAGTAGGGATGCTTTTTTTATTTGGGAAAGGAGAAAAAGAAAATGAAAAAATGGCTACAGCTAAGTTTAACTCTATTCATTGCGATCAGTATGATGGTTGCTTGTGGGAGTCAGGAAGAAACGGAAAATCCAAATGATACAAAACAGGCACAAAGCCAAAATAACGAGGATAATAAACAAGAAGGGGCACCAGAAGAAACTGCGTTTCCGGTTACGGTTACAGATGCACTAGATAATGAGATTACAATTGATGCAAAGCCAGAGCGGATTGTTTCGCTTATTCCGAGCAATACAGAAATAGCCTACGCTCTCGGATTGGGTGAACAGGTTGTAGGTGTGACAGACTTTGATAACTATCCTGAAGAAGCCTTAGAAAAAGAAAAAATCGGAGGAATGGAAATTAATCTTGAGAAGATTATTTCGCTTCAGCCGGATCTTGTTCTTGCCCATGAATCGACAGCTGTCAGCAGCAAGGATAGTCTTGATCAATTGAAAGAGGCGGGATTAACGGTTTTATTTGTAAATAATGCAACCTCTTTTGAAGATGTTTATCGCTCTATTGAATTAGTAGGAGAAGCTACTGGAACATCAGAAAAAGCTGGAGAGATTGTCGCTTCGATGAAGGATGAATTGCAAAAAATAAAGGACATGGCAGCAACCATCCCAGAAGAAAATCGAAAAAAAGTATTTATTGAGGTTGGTGCAGAGCCTGAAATTTACACTACAGGTACGAATACCTTTATGCACGAAATGCTCGAAGCGATTAATGCAACTAATATTGCAGAAGACTTAGAAGGATGGCAGCCGATGACAGAAGAAGCCATCGTAGAAAAAAATCCGGATGTTATTATTACCACTTATGGGTACTACACTCCTGATGCAGCTGAACAAGTCCTAGCCCGAGAAGGCTGGAGTCAAGTCACGGCGATTCAATCCAAACAGGTATATGATGTTCATTCTGATTTAGTTGCCCGTTCAGGTCCAAGACTGATAGAAGGTGTAAAAGAGTTAGCTAAGGCGGTTTACCCTGATGTTTTTAAAGACTTATAAGCTAGGAGCTTATTTACTTGCAAGTGTATTTTTAATTGTTTCGCTTATCATTGGAATCTCAGTAGGAAGTATTCAGGTTCCAGTTTCAGCTATTATCGGGAGCATATTTAATGAATTATTTTCTGCGTCATTTGCAGTAGACCCGATGTATGAGAGTATTGTTCTAAGTATCCGTTTGCCCAGGGTATTGTTAGCGGGATTAATCGGGGCCTCACTTGCAATCGCTGGAGCAGCCTTTCAGGGATTATTAAAAAATCCTTTGGCAGACCCTTATACATTGGGCGTTTCCTCGGGAGCATCCCTTGGTGCAGTCATCGTATTGTACCTGGGACTTTCTATCCCGGGGTTACATTCTTTTACGCTGCCCGTTTTAAGTATATGTTTCGCATTTCTCACCATTCTGTTAGTTCTTTTATTTGCCCGATTAGCTTCCAAAAGTATGTCAGTTGCAACCATTATTCTAACTGGTATTATTTTTAACTCCTTTATCGGCGCTTTTATTTCGTTATTGATTGCTTTATCGGGTGATGAACTAAGACAGATTATCGGATGGCTGCTTGGCAGTGTTTCGATGAGGGGCTGGGAATATATTCAGCTAATACTGCCTTTCTTCTTTATTGGCAGTCTTATTCTTATTTTTAATAGCCATGAATTAAATGTTTTATCGTTTGGGGAAGAAAAAGCGAAGCATTTAGGAGTTCATGTCCAGCGCAGAAAATTATGGATTCTATTAGCAGCTTCAATGTTAACTGGTTCAGCAGTAGCAGTTTCAGGAACTATTGGATTTGTCGGGTTAGTCATCCCTCACTTAGCAAGACTTCTGTGGGGTACCAATCATAAGCATCTCTTGCCATTGTCCACGATTATCGGGGCAGGGTTTTTAATAGTAGCGGATTTGGTTTCTCGTACAATTATCTCACCAAGTGAACTTCCAATCGGAGTGATTACCTCAATCATCGGGGCTCCGGTATTCGCTATGCTTTTACTGCGCGGACGTTTAGAAGGAAGAGGATCCTATGTTAAAGATTGATCATATATTTGGCGGATATGATAACAACATCATTGTTTCGGATGTCAGTTTTACAGTTGGCAGGGGAGAGTTTATCGGCATTTTAGGGCCGAATGGAAGCGGTAAGACCACATTGCTTAAGCTGATTAGCGGGGTGCTTCCAGCAGCTTCAGGAGAGATTTTTATTAATGAAAAGCAATTGGCTTCTTATAAGCCAGCCGAACTTGCAAAAATATTGGCTGTCCTTCCGCAAAGCACTGAATCCTCTTTTTCTTTTTCTGTAAAGGAAACCGTTTCCTTTGGACGTTACCCTTATCAAAAAGGATTATTTAAGCAATGGTCAGATGCCGATGAACAAGCGGTAAAAGACGCATTAGACTATACTAATTTAATGCAGTATCAAGATAAGGATGTGCTAAGTTTAAGTGGCGGCGAAAGACAGCGGGTATTTCTCGCACAGGCTTTAGCTCAGAAGCCAGAGATTTTTCTTCTAGACGAACCTACGAATCATTTAGATTTGTCTCACCAAAAAGTACTAATGGATCTATTAAAACAGCGGACCAAACAGAAGCAGCTTACTGTTGTTTCTATTTTTCATGATTTAAACCTGGCAAGTCTATATTGTGACAGGCTAATTTTAATGGATAACGGAAAAATCGTTTCGATTGGCTCGCCATGGGAGGTATTAACAGAGGACAGAGTACAGGAAGTGTACCATACAGATGTAAGGAGACAGCCTCATCCTAATATGCCGCGGCCGCAGCTTGCAATCATGCCGAATAACGAGCAGGAGGATGAAACAGAAATGATTACATCCCAGACTCTTTCAATTAAGCCTAAGCATATTGTATTTCAGTCCCCGTTTCCTTTAAAAACCATTTCCTCTTCTGTTGTTAATTCAGGAATTGGCTGGTTTTCAACTTTTGTAAATCGCCATGTAAGCATCGATTATCATTGTGAGAATAGCACTTTGGAAATGAAACAGTATTTGCATGAAGAAGGATTCCGAGTTTCAGATACTGTCGGGATGATGACGGCTATTCCGTTAAAACACTGTGTGATTAAGGAATATAGTGACGGCACTGTTTCACTTTTTTCAGTGGTGACAGCAGGAATTGGCGGCGCTGTTGATGTTTCGAAGTCCTATCTCTTTCCTCGTGCCTTTCAGCCCGGGACAATTAATATAATGATTTTTGTTAATGGGCATCTCTCAGAGGAAGCTTTTCTTCAAGGAGTTGTTACAGCTACTGAAGCAAAGGCAAAGGCTTTATCAGATTTAAGGGTCAAGGATGCTCTTTCCGATACCACTGCAACAGGAACTGCCACTGACAGTATCTTGCTAGCTGCCACGCAAAAGGGAACATATATTCAGTACGCAGGCCCTATTACTGATTTGGGAAAAGGAATAGGAAAATGTGTCTATGAGGCTGTCAGTGAGGCAATCCAGGCAGTCGGCAAGGAATAAATGAAAAAGACCTTCCTTGGGTGGAAGGTCTTTTAATATTATATTAAAAAGCCCGCCTTTTGAAAGGCCGAGCTTTTAATGAAGCTTTATTTAGTCCCATTCGATTGTGAGTAGTTCACGAATGTCCTGTATTTCAAGAGCTTGAGCTATTAATGCTAATAATCTTGTATTTAGAGAGGTTCTTTGATTATTTTTAAGCTCACTGACACTTGCAGCCCGGACATTTTCTCCGGTTTTTTGCTTAATTAGCTCGATAAGCTCCTTTTGCTTCATATTTCCTCGCATTTTTAGTGCTTCATCTAAGGTGACTTTAATTCGTACGGACATTATGAAACCTCCTTGTACTCTATTTTAGAGGATTCCACAATAATCGCAATTACGATATGTAAAAAATATATAGCTAATTCTTGTCAAAAATGTATAGAATTTGGTGGATATCCAAGATATGAATCTGCATAACGAAAAAAGGCAAAGACATACAGCCTTTAATCTCTCATCCTGCAAGAAACAGTTTATGGAACAAACATACCGGCAATCGCTCCGCTAAGCAATGAAGCTAAACTCCCTGCAATAATGGCCCTGACACCCATTCTTGCAAGATCATCTCGCCGTCCCGGTGCTAAACTTCCTAATCCGCCTAAAATAATCGCAAGAGACGAAATATTGGCAAATCCGCACAGGGCAAAGCTGATAATGGCAACCGCCTTTGAAGAAAGGTTAGGGATTTCAGGAGCGAAATTAGAGTAGGCCACAAATTCGTTTAAAATGAGTTTTTGACCTATATAATTTCCAGCTTCAACCGCTTCATTCCAAGGAACACCAATGACAAATGCAATCGGTGAAAAAATATAGCCTAATATCAATTCTAATGTTAAACCTTCAAAACCAAAGAGTTCTCCAATATTCCCTAAGAAATAATTAATTACAGCAATCAAGCCAATAAATGCAAGCAGCATCGCCCCGATATTAAGGGCAAGCTGTAAGCCGACACTGGCACCTCTTGCAGCTGCATCAATAACATTGACCGATTCTTTATCTACTTCCATTTCATATTCATTGGGTTCGTCTCTAGATTCTGTTTCAGGTACAAATATTTTGGCCATGATTAATCCTGCCGGAGCTGCCATGAAGCTCGCTGCCAGTAAATATTCTAATGGAACGCCCAATAAAGAATATCCAATTAAAGTGGAACCGGCAACCGAGGCAAGTCCTCCCGTCATAACCGCAAATAATTCAGAAGCTGTCATATGACTTAAAAATGGCCTAACTACAAGTGGAGCTTCGGTTTGTCCCACAAAAATATTGGCTGCAGCCGACATCGACTCCGCTTTTCTCGTCCCTAATAACTTGGCGAGACCTCCTCCGATGAATTTAATAAATAATTGCATCACCTTTATGTAATATAAAACGGATATTAAAGCGGAAAAAAAGATAACGACCGGCAACACCTGAAAGGCAAAAATCACTCCGTTCTCGGGTAAGATCGGACCAAATAAGAATGCGATTCCATCTGCTGCCGCATCGACAATTTCATTGACTCGATTAGTCAGCCAATTAAAGACCATTCTGCCCCACTCCCATTTTAATACGGAGTAGGCAATTAAAATTTGTAACAATAAACCGCCTAAAATGGTTCGAAGCTTAATTTTTGTTTTCGCAATAGAAAATAAAAAAGCTATTAAAAGCAGAACAACAATACCAAAGATTCCCCATACGTATTGCATAACAAACTCCCTCCTAAAATGACCAATTTTTGTGCAATTTCATTGATTTCTTGGTAATCTTATGGTGTCCAAGTGAAAAAATTATATAAGGCGAAGTTGAGGAAATTTACAGGTAGAAAGGATTTTTCAGATGAAAATAAGAAAAACAATGCTAGATGAAAAGGAATATAAAATTTTTTTATATGAAAATAAGAAGGAGTATTTTTTTCTGGCTGCTGTGCCCGATCTAGCTTGGTCAGGGATTGTTCAGTATGAAGATTCAATAGAAGATGTGAAACAAAGCGTGTTAGAGACAATCAAAGCTGATTTGTCTGAAGAAAACACAGAATTGTTGGCCGTGCGAATTTATCAATGGACGAGGGAAATGTAACTTGTTGCATTCATATCAATTTTTTTAAAAATTAACTGAAGCAAAGTTGCTCATAAGATGGTAGTATAGATATGGTTTCTAATAATGAAATGATCGAATTCAGTCTAGGAAGTTAACATAGGCAATAGCCGCACTTACGGCTTAGCACTTGCTAAGTTTTTTGATGTTTAGAAGGGAAGAGACACATGAAAAGTTTACAGGAAGAGGTTCTATCGAGAAGAACCTTTGCGATTATATCCCACCCGGATGCCGGGAAAACCACATTAACTGAAAAACTTCTCTTATTTGGCGGTGCCATAAGAGAAGCGGGAACAGTTAAGGCAAAGAAAACGGGAAAATATGCTACGAGTGACTGGATGGAAATCGAAAAACAAAGAGGAATCTCCGTTACGTCGAGTGTTCTGCAATTTGAGTACAATGATTTTAAAGTAAATATTTTGGATACCCCTGGACACCAAGACTTTAGTGAAGATACGTACCGAACATTGATGGCTGTGGACAGTGCTGTCATGATCATTGACTCCGCTAAAGGTATTGAGGAACAAACCTTAAAACTGTTTAAAGTATGTTCGATGCGGGGAATTCCAATTTTTACATTTATCAATAAATTAGATCGGCAGGGGAGACCGCCGCTTGAACTTTTATCAGAATTGGAAGAGGTATTAGGCATTCAGTCATATCCAATGAACTGGCCAATCGGAATGGGTCAGGATTTTATGGGAATTTATGATCGGTACCATAATAGGGTCGAATTATTTAAAACAAAAGAACATACAAAATTGCCGTTAACTGATGACGGAAAGCTGCGGGAATCTCATGAAATCGAAGAGTCCCCTGTCTACCAGCAAGCATTAGAAGAAATAGAGCTTTTGAATGAAGCTGGCAACCCTTTTTCTAAAGAAGCCATTGATCAAGGCCAATTAACACCTGTCTTTTTTGGAAGTGCTCTTAATTTATTTGGGGTGCAAACCTTCTTAGAAACGTATCTGCAATTTGCGCCTCCTCCAAAGGGCAGAAATTCTACAGCCGGTGTGGTCGACCCATTATCTGATGATTTTTCAGGTTTCATTTTTAAAATACAAGCGAATATGAATCCAGCACACCGTGACCGTATTGCATTTATTCGAATTTGTTCAGGTAAATTTGAACGCGGAATGTCTGTTACTCTTGCCAGGACTGGGAAGAATATTAAACTTTCTCAGTCAACTCAATTTTTGGCTGATGACCGAATGACTGTAAATGAAGCGGTTGCGGGAGATATTATTGGTTTATATGATACAGGGACCTATCAGATTGGGGATACGTTAGTTGCCGGAAAACAAACATTCGATTTTGAACGGCTTCCGCAATTTACGCCAGAGCTTTTTGTGAAGGTAACGGCAAAAAATGCGCTGAAGCAAAAGCATTTCCATAAAGGAATGCAGCAGCTTGTACAAGAGGGAGCGATTCAGTTATTTAAAACAGCGAGAACTGATGAGTATATTTTAGGAGCTGTTGGTCAGCTTCAATTCGAAGTTTTTGAACATCGATTAAAGAATGAGTATAATGTTGATATTTTAATGGAACCGATGGGACATAAAATAGCAAGATGGGTAGACTCTGAGAAGGTTGATGATAAGCTATCGAGCCAAAGGAGTATGTTAGTAAAAGATCGATACGACCGATTTGTGTTTTTGTTTGAGAATGACTTTGCACTGCGCTGGTTCCAAGAAAAAAATCCGACGATTTCGTTATTCCAGCCAATGGAAGACCGAAGCTAGCTGTACATCATGCCGACCCTGATTTTTGAAAAAGCAAAGGGTCGGTTTTTTACACAAAGGTATAGTAATAGCAAGTTTAACACTAGAAAAATTCATGACCGCATAAGCTTATACATAAATATTCTCCATTCTTATTAATAACCTGCTAGGAGAGGATTTTCTTGAATATTAGCAAGTTTTCTATTAAGAGACCGATCTTTACCCTTGTGACGATGCTTTTGATATTGATTTTGGGAGGAGTATCCGTACTAAGAATCCCTCTTAAGCTTATCCCAGATTTAAATCCTCCCATTGCGGTAGTGGTCGCAAATTACCCCGGTGCTGGTCCGCAGGAGGTATTGGAGCAGGTAACCAAACCATTAGAAGCTAGCCTGACAACACTTCCGGGAATTCAGTCGATTCAATCCACTTCGCAAGAAGGTTCCAATCTGATTCTTTTAGAGTTTTCATGGTCGACTTCGATTGATGAAATTCAAAACGATGTCATTATGAGAATGAATCAAACCTCTTTACCTGATGAAGTGGAGCCGAGATTTATGAAATTTGATCCTTCACAGTTTCCGATTATTCAATTTTCGCTTAAAGGGAAAGAGGGACAGCAAAGCGATCTAAATCATTTGGCCAACGAATTGAAAATAGATTTGGAGAGAGTCGATGGTGTTGCAAATGTAAGCATTTCAGGAATTACAACTGATGATATCATTGTCACGTTAAATCAGGACCGGCTTCGAGCCCATCATTTATCACAAGATGAGATTGTCTCTGTGTTAAGGGCCAATGATATTTCGTTGCCTGGAGACCCAGTAGTTACCGATCGCCAGCAGCTAACAACCCGGATCATCAGTCAGTTACAGTCGATTGAAGATATCTCTAATCTGGTTGTTAGAACGAACCCTGTAACAGGAGAGAATGTTCTGTTAAGCGATGTGGCAACTGTTGAAAAACAGGTGAGAAATCAAAGTGCCATTACTCGAGCGGATGGCCAGCCTGCTGTATTAATTAGTGTCTTGCAGGAATCAGATGCGAATACAGCTAATGTTTCTGCTGAATTTCAAGATTCGCTCCAAGAAATATTGAAACATGATCAGTATAAGGAATTAGAAGCTGATATTTTATTCGACCAAGGCGAATACATCCAAATCGCGATTGGAAATATTACGAACTCCTTATTAGTCGGTGGAGCGCTGGCAATGCTTGTTTTGTTCCTATTTTTACGTAATGTAAAAAGCCCGATTATTATTGGAATTGCAATTCCTTATTCGGTGATTTTGACATTTGTTCTGATGTATTTTTCCGATTTTACTTTAAATATCATGACGATGGGGGCACTTGCATTAGGGATCGGGATGCTAGTAGACAATGCAATAGTGGTGATTGAAAATATTAACCGTCATCTTGGAATGGGTAAGTCTCCTAAGGATGCAGCTCTAGACGGAGCTAAAGAAATTGCATCGGCTATTACGGCTTCTACTTTGACCACGGTTGTGGTATTTATACCGGTTGTCTTTATTACAGGGATTATCGGCGATATTTTTACAGAATTTGCGCTAACGATTTCTTTTAGCCTGCTCGGATCTCTTCTCGTTGCCCTTACGGTTGTCCCAATGATAGCAAGTAAATGGCTAAAGACTCCTAATGCTGTTAATGAAGAGAAACGGCAGCAGACTTTATTAATAAAAAGTATAGAAAAAACTGTGATTTGGTCCTTACATCACCGTTTCCTCACTCTATTTTTAACATTGACCATTTTAGCAGGGAGTGTATTTGTCCTTACTAAAGTAGGCACCCAATTTTTACCAAGCACCGATGAAGGCTTTTTTACCATGAATGTAGAGCTTGAAAATGGTGTATCTCTTGCAGAAACAATAAATGTAGTTGGTGCATTGGAGGAGCAGCTGAAACAAGAGGAAGCAGTAGATGTGTATGTAAGTATGATAGGCGCAACACAGGAATCTTCCTTTAGCGGAGCGGTCGAGACGAATCGCGCTGAAATTTATGTGAAAATGAAAGAAGCTGCAGATAGAGATGTCACTACACTAGAATTCATCGATGATATTCGAACAGAAATAGAAGAAACAGCTAGAACGGAAAATGAAACTGCTGAAGTAAGATTCTATACTCAGTCAGCAGCAGGGACTAATCCACAGACACTAAGTTTTGTAGTGAGAGATTCAAATGAAGAGAGACTCAATGAAGCTGTTCAAAAAATTGAAGATACCCTTGGAAATCTCGAATATGTAACGGATATAACAACCGATTTAGAGCAAACTTCAGAAGAAATCCAGATTACCATCAATCGGGAACAAGCTTTGGCTCATGGATTGCTGCCTGCTCAGGTTGCAACAGTAGTAAGTAATGTGACACGAGGGGTTCAAGCCACTCAGATTGTTGAGGAAGATGGGGAAGTAAGCGGTGTTTTCGTTGAATATGATGAGGCAGAAAGAAATAGTCTGGATGCTTTAAATGATTTATTAATTCGAACACCAGCCGGTACCTATGTTACACTTGGCCAAATTGCAAATATCACGACTGGTGAAGGTCCATCAGCTATTCAGCGGGCGGAACAAGAACTGGCGGTTCAATTTACAGTGAAATATTCCACTGAAACAAACTTAGGAGATTTCTCAAATGAGGTAGATCAAGCCATACATGACTTAAACCTTTCGAACGAAACGACGATTGAATATTCCGGCGATCGCGAGCTGCAAGAAGATGCTATGTATGACATGGCTCTAGCTCTTGTATTAGCTGTTATTTTCGTTTATTTAGTGATGGCTGCCCAATTTGAATCATTGAAAACACCGTTTGTTATCATGTTTACTGTACCATTAATGGTGATTGGAGTTAGCATTGGGCTGTTTATTACCAATACTCCAATCAGTGTTACAGCTGTAATTGGGGTTATTGTTTTAGCAGGAATTGTTGTTAATAACGCGATTGTTATTGTAGATTACATTAATCAGAGGAAACAATCAGGTTTTGATACCTATGAGGCTATCGTCGAATCTGTAAAGGTGCGAATTCGGCCAATCCTCATGACGGCGATTACAACCATTTTAGGACTTGTTCCGCTTGCGATGGGAATTGGAGAAGGGACTGAATTAAATCAGCCGATGGGAATAACCGTCATTGGCGGACTGATTTCCAGTACTTTTTTAACGCTTATTATTATTCCTGTCGTTTATAGCTTATTTGATCGGACTACACGTTCAATGAAGCGGTATCATAAGAAAAAGAATAGAGAAAAACAATTCCTTCACTATACGGTAGATGACGGAGAAGAAACAATAGAAGAAAATGAAACGGAAAAAGTGATCAAGCTGCTGGAGGAAAGCCTCGAAAAATTAAAGAGAACGACACAGCAGGATGATTGATTGGATATACGGAGAAATTGAAAGATGCTTGATATGCATTTTGCTAATTGCAGGCAGGTTTAAATCCAAGCTAAACTAATGATAAAAGTAAGTCATATAATTTGCCGCTTCTATACTTTTTACACTTTGTTAATGTGTTTGTATGGAAGCGGTTTTTTATTTGGCTAACTTTCAATAATAAAGGAGTGTTACTAATGAAATTTGAGGAAATGATTAAAGAGTGGCTTCAAGTGAATATCTTCAAAAAATCACTGTTTTTCTGCACAAATAGCGGAACCAGTGTCCGCAAAAAACGGCAGAAGCACAAATCCATCTTTTTCAATGAATGAATAGAAAATACTTTTTCTTTAAACGAACTTCTTTTTGTTAACATATTTCCAATCAAGAACGTAAACAATATAGACAGACAATAGACCCTCTTGGATAAGGAGAAGACACGATGGACTTATCTGTTATATTTACGAGTTTACAAAAAATATGGCTTTACTTGAATATAAAAAATGAAACAACTGGATAAGCTTGAAGCAATCCTTTGGAGTGTCGCTCTCCCTGGATTTGCCCAGCTATTAGGGGGTCAATTTTTAAAAGGAGCGCTATTTGTACTATTAGAGTTTGTAACGAACGTTCAAAGTAATTTTAATGAAGCGATAAGGCTAAGTTTCCTTGGCCAAACAAGGGAAGCGGCGCAAGTTATTGATTATGGCTGGCTGATGTTTTATCCATGTCTCTACTTCTTTGCAATGTGGGATGCGTACCGACGTGCAATGCCTAGAGAAGAAAAATATTCGTACTTACCTTTTGCGTTCAGTGCGTATTTTGTAACAGTTGGCCTAATGTATTCAGTTCGGGTTGAATGGTTTGGCGTATTTATTGGTCCGATTTTTTTTCCGATGCTTTCGGTGATTCCCGGTTTGGCTGTAGGCTTTTTGATACGTGCGATTTTATTAAGACGGAAAGAAAATGCTCACTCATAGTTCTAAAAGGTTTTGATCAGGTCTTCGGTTTGGAGGACAGTTCTCAAAGCAGAAAGAACAGATATAGATATAAAGACAAGCTTCTTATTGAAGGCTTGTCTTTCTTTTTTACGAATAAACGTATTTATGGTAGGTCTTTTGGTACAATTTTGACCTTTTATAATGGGCAACGTCATAAAAGCTAGAATGGATTCGAAATCTGTTAGTGAAGGCGATCGCTACATAAAAAACTTACGAGGTGACAAAGATGGATTGGAAGAAATATTTCAAGCAAACATCTGCTGCAATGGTTGCAGGAACCATGATTTTTTCAAGCTCTGCTGCTTTGGCAAACGAGGAGAGCGTATCACTTAATCAGGTAAATGAGCAGGAAGAAGTAACAACAGCTGATCCGGGGTTAACTCCAGATAATTTCTTTTATTTCTTAGATAAATTCTTTGAGAATGTATCACTACTGCTAACATTTGATGATACAGAAAAGGTTCAAAAATACGCTGAATACGCTTCAGAAAAAATTGCAGAAGCTGAAGAGCTATTTAATGCCGGTGATGAAGAATTAGCTATAGAAACATTAAATAATGCTCTAGAATATATGTCTCAGGCTGAAGAAGATGCGGCAAATGAAGAAGAGACAGATGAGTCCACTGAAGATCAAGAAAATACAGAAGAAGGTACTGATGAAACTGAAGGTACAGAAGATGATGCATCTGATGTAACTGAGGACGAAGCAACTGAAGAAGATGTGACAGAAGAAGAAACTGACGAAGCTACAGAAGAAGCATCCGAAGATCAAGTATTGCAAGTTACTCTTGAAGATCTTCAAACACAGAACATAATAGCTCTTACACATGCGCTAGAAAATGTTAAAAATCCAACAGCACGTGCCGCACTTGAAAGAAATATTGAAAAAACGTATGCAAAAATTATTAAGAAACTGGAAAAGCTAGGCTTTGAAGTAGAACTAGTTGAGGAAGAAACTGAAGAAACAGCTAATACAGATGAAACTGCTACTACTGATGAAACAACAGAAGAAACAAATGTAACGGAAGAAGCTGCAGAAGAAACAACAGAAGCTACAGAAACTGCTGTTGAAGAAGAACCAACAGAGACAGATGAATCAGTTACTGAAGAAAAAGTTGAATCTCCTGCTGTAAATAAAGCAAAAGAAGAAAAGAAAGCGGCTAAAGAAGAAGCTAAAGAAGTAAAACAAGAAGCAAAAGAAGAAAAGAAAGCAGCAAAAGAAGAAGTTAAACAAGAAAAGAAAGAAGAAGCTAAACAAGGCAAAGAAAACGATAAAGCAAATGGTAATGGACAAGGAAATGGAAAAGGTCCTAATAACTAAAGCTTAAAATCATAAGTTTGTCTCTTGGGGCCAGTCCAATAGAAGGTCTGGCCCTAATGAGTACAACCAACTCAATTAGGTGATGAAATGTTGGGTCTATTATTGCTCACCCAAGTATCATATCAATAATTTAAAATATGATATAATGATTTTTACTTGAGGTGAGACGAATGCTGAAATTGTTTACGAATCGAAAAAGTTTAAAAATAGAAGAAATCGTAGACTCCATACAAAACGGCGAAGAACATTTAAGAGACCAGCTGTTAGAAACATACCAGCCATTTATAAAGAAAGCGGTTTCAAAGGTTTGTAAACGTTATGTAACGGAATCTGATGACGAATTCAGCATTGGTCTCATCGCATTTAATCATGCAATTGATCAATTTTCAGTTGACAAAGGCTCTTCCTTTTTGCCCTTTGCTAATGTCATCATTCAGCGAAGAGTAATCGATTATATACGAACACAAAATAAGATTCCTGTTATTAGTATGGATGAAGAAGAAACAGAAGATGAACCATCACAATCTTCCATTCTTTCATCTGTTTCTATCAAAGAATACGAAAGACAGAACGAATCGAATCAAAGAAGATTTGAAATTTTATCGTTTACTAATCTATTAAAAGACTATGATATCTCCTTTCAAGATTTAGTTGACCAAACGCCAAAGCACCAAGATGCCAGAACAAATGCCATTATGGTGGCAAAGGTATTATCTCAAAATAAACGGCTGCTTGAAGAATTCTTTGAAAGCAAGAAGATCCCAGTAAAAGAACTAACGAAAATCGTAAGCGTAAGCCGCAAAACCATTGAAAGAAACCGGAAATATATAATAGGAATGACCTTAATTCTGACCGGTGATTTTCCATTTCTTAAAGATTATATGAAGGAGGCGGTGAGCAATGAGTAAAGGAATCATAATGGATATTCATGACAAAACGGTCATTGTTTTAACCAATGATGGTCAATTTTTGACCACTCATAAAAAGGATTATGTCCATTATCAGTTAGGCGATGAAATACTGATTGATTCTGTAGAGACAAAAGCTAAGTCTAAGAGATTATTTTCTCCTCCTTCAAAAGTCTGGATGGCTTCCGCTGCAGCAATAGTTTTACTGCTTGCTTCATTTTTGTTTAATTTTGGAGTGTCTGAACAAAAGGTATACGCTTATGTGACGGTAGATATTAATCCTAGTTTTGAGCTGAAACTCGATGATGAATTAAACATTATCGAGATCGCACCACTAAATGAAGAGGCAGAAAAAGTTCTCGCACATTATAAAAATTGGGAAGACCAGCCGCTTAAAATTGTGACTAGTTCTCTTATAAAAGAAAGTCAATCAGAGGGGTTTTTAACATCTGAACAAACCGTTATTCTTTCTACCGTACTTGTCGAAGAGAAGGAAGAAAAAGAATTTGAAGTGGAAATAGAAGAGGTTCAAGAAGAAATCGAAAAAGAAAATATCCAAGTAAAATGGTTTGAAGGAACAGAAGAAGACCGGGAAAAGGCCATCAATGCAGGAATTTCGACAGGTAAATTGATTGAAACCAGGATCGAAAATAAAGCAAAAGAATCAAATAATAAAGATCATCAGAAAGATAAAGGAAACAAAGAAACTGTAAATCAAGAACACATAGAAGACGTTAAGAGGGGTAACTCTTCTATGAATAGGAAAGGTTCTCAGCCAAACCAATCAAATGAACAAACGAGTCCAACTAACTCAAAACATAATGAAAAAGAAAAAGGACAGGACAAAAAAAATAAAAGTGAAGATACAGATAATAAAGAAGAAGAGGACCTAGAAATAGACTCTAATGCCGCTGCAAACAAGAATGAAAAAGACAGCGGAAATCAGAATGATAATAATGGGGAAAATGGAAATAAGGGGAATGAAGGAAATAAGATAAATAGTAGCAATAACAATGAAAGTGGAGAAAATAACAAAAAAAATAACAAAGCTAATCATGGAAAATAATATAAATATTTGTAAAAAGCCGCCATTCATGGTTGGCTTTTTTCTTTTTAATACCAAAGTAATTCAGAAAGCGAAATCCAGTTCAAAGTATAAGCAGAACTAGGCAAACTCCTCCATCAGCAGCTGCCTAGTTCCTTTTAAATAGTATTAGATGTTTTTTGAACAGTGTTTATAGAATTTATTGATTTGGGTTATTATTTAATTGTGCTTGTGCCTGTTTTACAAGCCGTTTTGTAATTTCGCCACCAACAGATCCATTTGCACGGGCAACTGAGTCTGATCCAAGCTGTACTCCAAACTCTTGTGCAATTTCATACTTAATACTTTCTAAATATTGTTCAACACCCGGAACTAATAAAGCATTTCTTTTTGGCATGATTTTCACCTCCAATGGTCTAGGTGTATGTATAGTATTTGTTAGTCCCTATGTTTTTTATGACTAGAAATGTATTCCCTTATCTGGACACAATAAGAAAATGGCAAGCAAGCCAATTTTACGAAAAGGACTTTAAAATATACGATTTTTCTTATAGTATATATAAAGGTATCAATCAGACGATTGGCCTCTTATATACACTTGAAAGGATTAAATGAAATGAAAAAAAGTTTATTCCTGTTACTCAATAAATTAACCCCTTTTCAAGTGATCGTTTCCTATTACTTGGTTGCTGTAACTGTCTCCACTATTCTTTTAAGCTTACCTGGCGCTCATCAGCCAGATTCGGAGTGGACCTTTATCGATGCTATTTTTACAGCAGTTAGCGCCGTCAGTGTAACAGGTCTTACAACCATTAATGTGTCTGAAACCTTTTCAACTGAAGGAATTTTTATTCTGATGTTTGTCCTCCAGTTTGGCGGAGTTGGAGTCATGACATTAGGAACGTTTTTTTGGATGATACTGGGGAAAAAGATTGGCCTTAAAGAGCGACGCCTCATGATGACTGATCAAAACCAAACAAACCTGGCTGGAATGGTAAACCTTTTAAAACAAATATTAATTTTGATTATCTTGATTGAATTAGCGGGTGCTCTTATATTGGGGATTTACTTTCTGGATTATTTCCCTAATTGGAAGATAGCCTTTTTGCAAGGTCTTTTTGCTTCTGTAAGTGCAACGACTAATGCCGGATTCGATATAACCGGGGCCTCATTAATACCGTTTGCGAACGATTATTTTGTTCAGTTTATTAATATCATTTTGCTTACCCTAGGGGCAATAGGTTTTCCGGTATTAATTGAAGTAAAGAATTTTTTGTTTCATAAAAGCACCACTGTTAAATTTAGATTTTCCCTTTATACAAAGCTAACTACCATTACCTTTTTTGGACTATTAGTATTTGGTACCATTATGATTCTGTTGTTGGAACAAAATGCATTCTTAAGCAATAAAAGTTGGCACCAAAGTTTTTTTTATGCTCTTTTTCAATCATCAACAACGAAAAGCAGCGGTTTAGCTACGATGGACGTCAGCGAATTTACCACACCTACCCTTTTAGTTATGTCAGCTCTTATGTTTATCGGGGCTTCCCCTAGTTCTGTAGGGGGTGGGATTCGAACCACTACATTCGCATTGAACCTGTTATTTCTTTACTCATTTGCAAAGGGCCGAAAATCGATTAAAGTTTTCCGCAGAGAAATACACGAGGAAGATCTCTATAAATCACTTGCAGTTACGATGATGGCTGGTCTGATTTGTTTCATGAGTGTGGTGGCCCTTTCTATTTCAGAAAAAGAGATGGGCTTAATGCCTATCATATTTGAAGTTGCCTCTGCATTCGGTACGACAGGTCTTTCCATGGGGATCACGAGTGATTTATCAACCTTTGGAAAGATTGTCATTATGTTTCTCATGTTTGTCGGAAGAATTGGGATATTAGCCTTTCTGTTTATGTTAGGCGGGAGAAATAATAATGTGAATTACCATTATCCAAAAGAACGGGTCATTATCGGTTAATTGGAAAGAATTACTGCCATGAAAACTTATTCTTTTACACATCTTATAGATAGGGGTACAAGGAGGGAGAGTTTACATGGCAAAAAGAAAAGCTGAGTACGACGCAGCCATAAAAAGCAGTAAAACTCCATATAAGAATAAAGAGGAAATGGAATTTAGCGCAGAATTTGCTCAAGGAGAGGAACCAATAAAAGGTGCAAACCGAAATTCTAAACAGGGTAGAAAAGGGAGAGTATAATGCAGAGGGAAAAAGACAAGGGAGCCAAACAACGGGTTGAATTTGGAAATGAATTTGGCGATTTTAATGCAGCAAAAGCTTATGAAATCAGACATATGACAAAGCAGTCCCCCGACAAAAAAGAAAAAACAAGAGGTTGCGGAGGATTATAAAAATGAGCTGACTCATTCTCAAATGGGTCAGCTCATTATTTTTATATGGATGCGGTTAAAGCATGTACTAGCTTTTTTTGAGATAGGAAGAACGTTTTTTTCTCCATTTTATCTCCATTGTAAATGATGACACCGTATTCTGGGTTAAATAAAATTTCTCCGCTTTCTAAATACTTTTCCATACTAAAAGGGAATCGTTCAACGGCTGCATGTTTGAATAAATCTTTCTCTGATAGGCTTAAGATGGCAAATTCTCTTGATACTAATGATGGGTTTGCAGCCATGCTATGAATAACCTGCTGCTTTTCTTCTTTACTGATTCCATCCTTCCACCATGAATGCCGCGGTTTGTAGCGCTGGTTTGTTAAGTAATCCCATTTCATCATGCCTTGTACAATAGATAGCTGTTCTATTTGTTGATGGATTAAAAATTGATTCAGTCTTTTAAATAAATCTTCTAATTGATGACCTATTCTTGACCAGCCTTGTTTCTCCCAAAAAGCACCAAACTCTTGAAAGAAATCAAAAGGCGTTTCATACACATGCTGGACAAGATACTCGATGGTAAGGTCCATGCGGTGATCATTCCAATATTTTTCGAGGACATCTTCAACTTGTTTAATTTTAATGATTTCAGCGAATGAAAGAACTTTGTTGCTAAGCATTTCATATGGGGCATGTTCCATATACACATATCCATACTTTTTTGCATCTTGGCGCAAACCTGTTCCTCTTAGCAATTTCAGAAAACCTAATTGAAGCTCCTCCGGCCGAAGTGCAAACACATCGTTAAAGGTATTGCGGAACGAATCATAATTTTCTTCAGGCAGTCCAGCGATTAAGTCAAGGTGCTGATCAATTTTGCCGCCTTGTTTAACCATGGTAACGGTTCTTGTTAATTTTTCGAAATTCTGCCGCCTCTTCACTAATTCATTGGTGTGATCATTGGTTGACTGAACGCCAATTTCAAATCGGAATAATCCTGGGGGTGCTTCCTTATTTAGAAAATCAATGACTTCAGGTCGCATAATATCCCCAGTTATTTCAAATTGAAATACGGTTCCAGGGCGGTGTTCATCAATAAGAAATTGAAACATTTCCATCGCATAACTTCGGCTAATATTAAAGGTTCGGTCTACAAATTTAATCGTCTTTGCCCCGTTTTCCATTAAATATCGAATGTCAGCTTTAATTTTTTCACGGTCAAAATAACGGACCCCTACTTCGATTGAAGAGAGACAAAATTGGCAGCTAAACGGACAACCGCGGCTAGTTTCGATATAAGTTACTCTTTTTGATAAATGCGGAATATCCTCCTTGAAACGAAACGGAGAAGGCAAACTGCGCAGATCTAATTTATTGCGCTGCGGGTTTACTTTAAGCTTGCCTTCCTCATTGATATAAGCAATTCCAAAGACAGTATCTAAGGAATCGCCTCTATTTAAAGCTTCAAGAAGCTGCTTAAATGTTTCTTCTCCTTCCCCGAGGGCAATTACATCAACCTCAGGAAGCCGTTCTAGCCATTCAGGCACATCGTAAGTTACTTCCGGTCCGCCCAATACGATAAATAAATGTGGATTTATTTTTTTTAGCATTTTTACGACCCGAATTGTTTCTTCGATATTCCATATATAACAGCTAAAGCCGATTATGTCAGGTTTCCGATTGTAAAGATCGGTTACAATATTCATTTCAGGATCTTTGATTGTATATTCTGCTAATTCAATATCAAATTCTGGAGCAGCATATGCTTTTAAATAACGAATGGCTAAATTCGTATGAATATATTTTGCATTAAGTGAGGCTAGTACGGTTTTCAAGACTTTACGACTCCTTTTAAAAGGTATAAACCTCATTTATTGTAAACGAAAAGGCTCCTGATATACAAGGTTCAGGAGCCAGAACAAGCTTGTTCTATAAATCCTTATTTTTACTGTGAGGATGTTTTGGAGTAATGAAAAATATTATTTTTTCTTTACCTGTTACCATAAATTCTTTGAATCGCCTTATTTTTAGTTCAATAAAAGGCTGGAATATGGCGGTAACTATTTTTGTTGATAAAAACCATGTCAGAAAAATCGAGATTAGGATAATCCATACGAGATTTTCAACGGTTTGAACCTCATCTTTTATTTCACTAACTCTAAAGGTTCGGACAAAAAAGCCATGAAGAAGATATACATATAAGGTGTTTCTCCCTAGATTTGTAAAAAATGTTTTTCCGGTTGGAACAAATGAGAAAAAGCTATAGCACATGATTAAGCTGATTCCGAATAAAAATAACCGATTCAACATACCTTCTAGTCCGAATGCGCCTAACTCAACATATGCTTTTGAACCAAGTAGCCATTTTTCATTTAAGTCAGGAAAAATGATAAAAAAGGCAGTGACAGTAATCATAATCATTAAAGCTGCAATTCTTGGCTTCCATGACCAGCATTTTTCAAAATGCCTTTTATCCATATAATACCCAAGCAAAAAGAATGGAAAGAAGACAAAGGTTCTGGATAGACTTAAATAATTTCCGATCCAGTCGACATAGCCGACAAGAAGTGCCACTCCACAGGCAATTGTTAAGGCAACAAGAGGTTTCCATTTTGTATATAGAAATAACATCAGATTCCAGAAGAATAGACTGATCAGAAACCAAAGTGACCATTGCGGATTAAAAGGATCTGTGACAAGGGTGCTTCTATCGAGTAAAAAGTAATAATAGACGGAATATAATAGCTGAAAAATGAAATAAGGCAAAAGCAATTTCATGCTTAACTTTTTAATATACCCCGGTTCCTTAAATCCTTTGGCGAAAAAACCGGAAATAAGAATAAAAGCTGGCATATGAAAGGTATAGATGACCTTATAAAGGATCGATACCATATAAAAATCCTCTATATAGCTTTGAATCAAGTGACCAAAAACAACGAGGAAAATTAAAATGAACTTGGCGTTGTCAAAAAATGCATGGCGTGTCATAAACATCCCTCATTTATAAAATTAACTGTATCATTGTATTCCCTTTTTTAACATCAAACAAGCATCCAATTTTATCCTTTCAAATCATTATAGGAATAAAGGATTTTTTGAAAAATTGTCGAACTAAGTAAAAAAAGGAACGTTTTTTGGTAAGGGGTGTACAGGCTTGAACGAACAGTTTCCCATTATAGGAAAAGAGGAGTATGCAAGGCTAAAAAAGCGAGTAAAAGAATTAGAAGAGAGGGTTTCCATTACAAATACCTTTTATCAAAATTCCTTAGACGCCGCGATCCTGCTTCAGGAGGATTTAAAAATAGTAGAAGTAAATCAGGCTGCTGTTCAATTATTTGAAGAAAATGAAGAAACATTACTTCGGAAAAGTATTTTAGATTTTTTATCACTGGTGCCAAAGGAGATCTATAACCACCAAAGAAGTCAACTGAAAGCCAATGGGCAGCATGTTGATGAACTTTTATTAACATTAGGGAACAGTAAAGTTAAGCATGTCCAATATATAGGGATAAATGTGGTTAAACCCAAACATGATTTAATGATTATAAGAGATATCTCCTTTAGCAGAGAAATGGAAAGAGAACAAGCGATTACTAGTCATATGTTCAGTGACGTTTTCAAAAGAGCAGTGGATGGGATTGTCTTTTTTAACAAGGATGGCATTATTGTGGATGTGAATCCTTCTTTTACAAAAAGCTTGAATACGACAAAGGAAAAAATTATTGGCCGAAAGCTAGAAGAAATGGTTCCAAGCGATTTTCATTATAAGCTTTGCAAACAATGGAAGCATTTAATGGAAATGGGGATTGCTAAGGGTGAGCTCCCGTTTAAAATGGGTGATACTCAATGTATATTTGAATTTAGCACAAGTTCTAATATCCATAATGGTCTTTATATGTCAATAATGAGAGATATCACCGAGAAAAAAGAAATGGAAGTTAAAATTAAGAAAAATGAGCAGCTATTTGCAGATTTATTTGAAGGCGCGCTTGATGCAATTGTTCTTTGGGACCATTCTTTTAGAATTGTCAAAGCCAATGAAGCGGCCTGCCGTTTATTTGAGTGTACATATGAAGAACTGCTGACGAAAAAATTAGATGACTTTGTCTACAAAAAAGATGAGCACTATAAGAGCATCTTCAATAGATTGAATCAATCTGACGGGATCCGGGCCGAAACATTATTTTTAATGCCAAATGGCCAAATGAAGCTGATTGAATTTACCTCCAGATCCCATTCCATTGATGGGTATAACATGACGATTTTGCGCAATGTAAGCGAACAGCGTCAAATGGAAAAAGAACTCCGAGAAAGTGAGCAAAAGTTCCGGAGAATCTTTGAAGGGTCTCTAGATGGTTTTATACTTTGGACAGATAATTATCAAATTGTTGATATTAATCATAATGGGACAAAAATATTAGAACTTGAGAAAAAGGATTGTCTAGGAAAAAAATTCAATCAATTATTAGGAAATAAAATTGAAGGTTTTCGGGAGATTAAACGACATTTGGGAGCCTTAAGACAAAAGGGACATGATCATGGCAATTTATCGATTACCCTAATTAATAAAAGGAAAAAACATATTGAATTTTCGACCAAGCTTAATATCTTAAAGGGGTTAAATTTAACCATCTTCCGGGATGTTACAGAAAGGCTGGAAATGCAAGAGCAATTGCGTAAATCAGATACCTTAAATGTAGTAGGTGAACTGGCGGCAGGCATTGCCCATGAGATCAGGAATCCGATGACTGCCTTGAAAGGATTTATCCAGCTGCTTCAAAGCAGTGTCAAGGAAGACCATTCGATGTATTTTAATGTCATTACTTCTGAGCTTCAAAGGATTGAATCCATTATTACTGAATTTCTTGTTCTGGCTAAACCTCAAGCTGTTCATTATTTAAAAAAAGATATTGTCCAGATTATGAAAGAAACATTAGAGCTTTTACATGCTCAAGCCATGATGCACAATGTGCAATTTCAAACTATTTTCTATCGGGACATTCCTAAAATTTATTGTGAACCAAATCAATTAAAACAGGTGTTTATAAATATAATAAAAAACGCAATTGAAGCCATGCCTAAGGGTGGCGTGATCACTGTAACTATTCAAAAATATATCAATCATACAATTCGCATATCTATTAGGGATGAAGGCAGCGGTATTTCGAAAGAAAGACTTAAAAAACTGGGAGAGCCTTTTTACACCACAAAGGAAAGAGGTACCGGCCTGGGGTTAATGGTTAGTTATAAAATTATTGAAGAGCACTCGGGATTAATTGAGGTTGAAAGTGAAGTAGGAGATGGAACTGTCTTCCATATCATTTTACCAATTAGAGAAAGAGAATCGAATCATCCTTAATGACTTCGGGAATACCTATTAGGGTAGTCTCTTTTTTTTGGGACTTTTTCTAGATGTATAAGAATAACAGGTCTATTTAATCATTTTATGAAACAGGTCTAAATGGCTATATTTTTTTATTTGATTTAAAACCTTCTCATTTTAGTGCTTTTTAACTAGATTACTGTATGAATATAAGCATTTTTTGTCGAATTATCCCTTAATTCGTTTATCTTTATAGGAAATTTTGACGAATCCTTAGAAGGATTGTCTAGTTTTGCGAATCTATTTACAAAAATAGAATAATTTGTAATAATTCAAAAGGATAGTTTGTTTGAAGAATTATAGACAGGCCAAGCCTTAAGGCATAGTAGACTTAGTAATTGGATGTATACTTAATTCCTAAAAGTGCTGGCCCGTTTGTTTTCTAAACATTTCCGAAAATACTGCCTTTGAATAGATGTTTGGAAGTGAAAGGAGGGTCTATATAGTGAACGCTATACCAGATCATAAGATTAGTTTTGAAGATAAAATGATATTAAAAATAAAACAAAAGCGAGAACAGATGATTCAATCGGCCAATCAATTTGGTTATACAGACGAACAAACGGTTCGCTATAGCCAGGAATTGGACAAGCTCATAAATGAATATAACGATCATAAACCTGCCTCCAAGTCTACAGAAGTGAGAATTGTCCATAAACAAATGATTATGATCTTCCAAAAAATGTTTCCCATTACATAGAAAAAGCCCTCATTCCATATTGATGGAATGAGGGCTTTTTCTGGAGTTCATTTCATTGTCTTTAATCACGGATTTCGCCGTGCTCATCGTCGCGAATTTCCCCATGTTCCGCGAAGACAGCACTTGAAGCAAATCCAAATGCTATGCCAAGCAATACCCCTAATACAATCGTTTTGAACAGAAAATTTCTCCCTTTTTTCATTTTCCATCCTCCCATTAAGATTTAGGAGTTTGACAATTAACTCCTCTATTATAAAAATGACTGGCATTTTCATAATACCGATTTTTATAAAGCAGATTTCCAAATTCAATAGCATAATCATGGACAAACCCATGTAAGCCTTGTTCTTGGAAATAATCTAACACTTTATTCATTTGAATAGTGGTACGCTTTAATAAATGCTGTGGAGGAGAATCTAACAATTCTAAAACCTTTAGGTGATGGAAATATTCTTCATTATTGATTTCCTGGCATATTTCCTTGCCTTTGCTGATATGCAGGTAAGCAAGCTTTCGGTCGCCAATTTTTAAAAATTCCTTGGCGAGTAAATAACATACCTTGTGAAGCCTAAATTTTTTAGAGGCTACCTCGGATAAGAATTGAATAGCGAGTTCAGACTGATCTTGTTCTGAATATAAATAGCCAAGGTTGTACATTAAATATACCTGGAGGTCTTTATCTCCAATCTCTTTAGCTACATCATAGCTTTCTTTAAAGTGCTTCTCCGCTTTTTCATATTCTTTACGTCCTAAATAACAGAGTCCCAGCACATTATGGCAATCTGCTATCCGGCTTTTATAAAGGGGATAGTGTTGATAAATAGAAATGGCTTTAAATGTATAATCAATCGCTAAAAGAAATTGGCGCATATGATAATAAGCGCTGGCAACTTTATAAAAAAATTCGGATTTCTCGATTTCATCCGATAGATTCTCTAGTGACATTTCTGCTTGATTATAGAAAGAAAGAGCTTCCTGATAGTTTTGAAGTTTATACTGGTGCATACCCTTAAAGTAGTAGTAATAATATAGGAGTAAGTCGTTCATTTCATGCTGAGGATCAATATTTTGAAGCTTTTCCTCTGATTCGTTTGCGTTATTGTAAAGAAGACTATGCCTGTAGTCAATCAGTGAGTAGTAAAGCAGGACGTCTTGATTTTTTTCCATGTCCATCAGCAGATGCTCAACTTCCTCTTTTAGCTGCTCACTTTTTGCAATATTCCCCATTTTAATAAAATCATGCCAACGAGTTAGGGCATTTGCAACCTCGTGAGCTGCAACAAGTACCTTCAACAAAAAACACCTCATCCCGGAATCTATTAATTATCTGCTTTTTTTTTATTGTAAATGATAGTGAATATAAATTTCAACAATTTATTCCTATTTTTTTAAAAAATTGGTAATAATATCAAATTACTTGCCGAAATTTGTTTCATACTAGCCATTGTTTTCCACTGAAAAAGGATCTGTCCTCCTAAGGTATGATCTAGACTAATCTAGATTACGACCATTAGAGAACAGATCCATTCAGGACCACTTTTTAACTTTACAGGAGGGAGGCACTTATTTGTGAAAAACAAGTAGGGTAGTAGAGAGCAAGATGATCATTGAAATAATTCAATAAGAAAAATCATAAATAATATTCCCAGTATAAAGGAATAGGTAGATGTTCGTTCATTTCCGTCACCATGGCTTTCTGGAATCAGTTCCTTATAGATAATAAAGAGCATGGCTCCTGCGGCGAAGGCTAGCCCATAAGGCACCAGAAAATCAACAAACGAAGTTAAGTAATATCCTAATAGTGAAGTTACAATCTCAATGGCTCCCGTTAAAGTAGCGATTATAAACGATTTCCATTTATTTATTTTTTGCGTCATGAGGAAGAGGGCGACGAGCAACCCTTCAGGAGCATTTTGGAAACCTATGGCAAAAGCGATTAGATTTCCGGTTCCCCCAGATTCTGAAGCGTAGCTGACGCCAACCGATAAGCCTTCCGGAATATTATGCAGGGTTATTGCGGCAATGATTAACATCGCTTTTTCGTCAAAACGTATCCCAGTTTTCGTATGGTCCAGGTCAATGTGCGGAATGTTTTTTTCAAGAAGAGTTAATGATATAACTCCCAGACAGATTCCGATAGCCAAAGGGAAGAATCCCCCGCTATCGAGTGAATCAGGGATTAAACCCAACATGGAGGCCGCCATCATGACACCGGCTGTAAAAGCTAATAAATTGTCACGAACTTTATGGGTAAGCGAATCTTGTAAGAACAAAATAAGCAAAGCACCAAGGCCAGTTGAAAGTGCAGAAAGTACACTCCCTATTAAAACTTCACTCATACGCAGGTCTCCCAACATTTGATGATATAAACAGTACAGGTAATATCTATAGTATCCAGCAAAAACCTAGTTGTGAGCAATTAAATGGGTACTTATTCATTTTTCGGTAATAAGAAAGTGATTAACCCCAAAATGGGCAAAAAGGAAATCGATATCATCATCATTTCAAGACCGATCATGTCTGCAATATTACCTAACGCTACTGAACCTATTGCACCCAGTCCAAATGCTAATCCTACAGTAAGACCAGACATCAAACCAATTCGTCCGGGCACTAATTCCTGAGCATATACGACGGTGACTGAAAAACTCGTCATTAAAATGAATCCAATGAAAACTAGCAATATAAAAGCAAAGACCGGATCAACGTGCGGCAATAATAAAGCAAGCGGAATTGTCATTATAATCGATGCAGAAATGATATTTTTTTTGCCAAATCGGTCTGCGAGGGGCCCTCCAAAAAATGTACCAAGTGCACCTGCACCAAGAAAAGCAAATAAATAAATTTGAGAGGTCTTTATTTGAAAATCATATACTTCAATCGAATAAAGCGTATAAAAATTGCTGATCGCCTGAAGATACCAGGTTCTGGTAAATATAAATAATAATAATATCACAAGGACCCAGCCAACACGTTTATCAATAGCAGAATTGTGTCTGGAAGCAGCATTTTTCTTTAGATTTAAGTTGTTCGAACTGAGTTGTGATGCATACCATCTTGAAACAAAAACTAAGAAAATGACAGCTGTTAAAGCAACAAATGCAAAGATGAATGTTCCTTTTTCAAGACCCAGCGGCAGAAGGATAAAAGCAGCCATTAAAGGAGCCAGGGCTTGCCCTGTATTTCCGCCAACCTGAAAAATAGATTGAGCTGTTCCTCTTTTATTTCCTGCAGCCATATAAACGACCCGAGATCCTTCGGGATGAAAGGTCGCGGAGCCAATACCTAAAAGAAGGACAGAACCAATTATCCCAAGATAAGAATCAGTAACCGATAAGCCGATCATTCCTATGAAAGAAAAAGTAAGACCAGCAGGTAACGCATAGGGCATCGGTTTTTTATCCGAAACAATCCCAATCACAGGCTGCATTAAGGATGAAACAATATTAAGTGAAAATACGATAAAACCCATCTGTGTATAGGATAAATTCATTTCTTTTTCTAGAATCGGAAACATTGCTGTGACAACGGATTGCAGAGAATCATTTAAAAGATGACAAAGTGAAATTAAAAATAATATGCGGTAAACAGGTTCATTTGTTGATTTGGATAGGGTTTCAGCTCTTTTTTTTTGTAATGCAAAGCTAGACATTCGTGCACCTTCTTCATTATATGTATGACAGTTTGTATAGATTGAGGATTTACAGATAAGATTCTTAACTCTGTCTTATTTACCCTGCTTATGTATTAGTAAAGTTCAACAACCATTATAACAGACTATCGAGGGAAAAAGTGTTTGTGAAATTTCATGAAGGGAACATTGATTTAGAAAATAGTCTTCTTTTAGAAATCACAAATGCGTATAATCCCCCCAGTATTTTTCTAATCTATAACTCTCTTAACAAAATTATGTATAATCTTACAAAATAATTACAACAACTTTGCGAAAATTGATAATTCATGTGGAAATTTGTCATATTTTGATTCATAATAGGAGAGGTTGTAAAAAAACATTAGGATACTGGGAGGATCTAGGAATGAAGAAAATCTTCGGACTTATACTTGTTCTTGTACTTTCACTTGTACTTGCAGCATGCGGTACTGCAGATGAGGATGCTGGCGGAAACGGAAATGCTGAAGACGGTTCAGAAAAGCCTGAAAAATTAGTTATGGGATTTGTACCTTCACAAGATTCAGGTGAAATTTCTGCTAAGGTTGAACCTCTTGCAAACAGATTATCTGAGGAGCTTGGTATCGAAGTAGAAGGAAAAGTTATGACAAATTACAATGCATTGATCGAAGCTATGGGATCAAATGAAGTTCAAATTGGATTTATCCCTGCATTTGGTTATGTATTGGCAAATCAAGAATATGGTGTTGAAGTAATTCTTAAGTCTGTTCGTTATGGCAGCGGTACATACAAAGCACAATATGTAGTTCGTGCAGATTCTGGAATCGAATCTTTAAAGGATCTTGAAGGAAAAATTTGGGCATATGCAGATCCAACATCTACATCCGGTTACCTTTTCCCTGCAGCGCAGTTAATTAATGAATTTGAACTTGATGGTCCTGCTGACTTAGAGCAAAACTTCTTTGGCGGTACTGTTGCAGCAGGTGGTCATGATACTGCCGCGATTGCAGTTTATGATGGAGATGCAGACGTAGCAACTACTTTTGAAGATGTTCGTACTGAGCTTGAAGAAGATTACCCAGATGTTATGGAAAAACTAAAGGTAATTGGCTATACAGCTGATATTCCTAACGATACGATTTCTGTAACAAAAGATCTTGATGATGAGCTTCAAGCTCAAATCAAAGAAATCTTCTTATCATTTAATGAAGATAAAGAAATGCTAAAAATTATGGATGAAGTATATAACTGGACTGGAATCACTGAAGCTACTCACGAAGAATATAAAGTAGTTGAAGAAACTTACAACCAATTTAAAGATTCCATTTCTTTCTAATATTTGAAATTACATCTCATGTTATATGATTAAGAGGGGAGATGCCTAGTCTCCCCTCTTTTATGGGAGTTACTATTGTAAGCTTTGGAGGGGTTCAAACCGTGATTGAATTTAAAAACGTTTCCCTTGTGTATCCAAACGGAACTGAGGGTTTAAAAAACATTAATGTGGAAATTAAAGATGGTGAATTTGTTGTGATCGTCGGTTTATCCGGAGCTGGGAAATCAACGTTCATTCGAAGCATTAATCGATTAGTTACACCAACTAGCGGAGAATTATTGATAGATGGACAAGATATTTTAAAGGTAAAAGGAAATGACTTGCGCAAATTGCGTACGAAAATTGGGATGATTTTTCAAAACTATAACTTAGTGAAACGTTCTAGTGTGATTAAAAATGTATTAGCCGGCAGATTAGGCTACACAGGTACTCTCAGAAGTATTTTAAACTTATTTAAAAAAGAAGACGTCGCGTTAGCTTATGCAAATCTTAAGCGCGTTAATATAGAAGATAAATTGTACAATCGGGCAGATGAGTTAAGTGGAGGTCAACAGCAGCGTGTTAGTATTGCACGTGTTTTAACTCAAAAGCCTAATTATATTTTAGCAGACGAGCCAGTTGCTTCACTAGATCCTCCCACTTCCCATCAAGTGATGACTTACTTAAGAAAGATTAATAAAGAGGACAATATTACAACCATCGTCAACCTTCACCATGTTGATATGGCCCTGCAATATGCGGATCGTATTATCGGAATGAGAGCCGGCGAGATTGTATTTGATGGTCCTGCTTCGGAAGTTACAGAAAAAACATTTGAACAAATTTATGGACGTCCAATTCAAGAGGAGGATAAGCTTGGGGGTGTCCTAGAGTGAATTCAGACAAAAAGAAACCTTCAAAAGCAAAATCGCCTAGTCTTGTTCCAGCAAAGAAAAAAGCCCAAGTTACGGCGATTTTCGCGGTTGTATTAGGCTTTTACTTTTGGAGTGCATACAAGACGGAATCTACGGTCCCCGAGCTTATTGAAGGGATTCCAGATATGCAGCGTGTGTTTGGTTTCTTTTTCCCGCCTGATTGGGGAGTTGTTACACAAATTTGGGAATCATTAGCGGAAACGATTCAAATGGCTGTCATTGCCACAACTATCGCAGCGATTCTAACGATTCCTTTATGTCTATTAGCTGCAAGTAATATTACAACCAATAAATATCTCTATACATTTGTAAGAGTAGTTTTAAATATTCTTCGTACAATCCCTGATATTGTTCTTGCAGTTTTATTTGTAGGCTTATTTGGAATTGGTGTACTGCCAGGGATATTAGCTCTTATTATTTTCTCTTTAGGTATTTTGGCAAAATTAATAAGTGAAACGATCGAGGCTATCGATATGAACCCTCTTGAGGCGATGAAGGCTTCAGGGGCCGGCTCAATTCAAACGATTGGATTCGCCGTAGTCCCTCAAGTTTTACCTCAGTTTATTTCATTTACCCTTTATGTATTTGAAATTAACATCCGTGCTTCTGTAGTTTTAGGTTTAGTAGGTGCAGGCGGAATCGGTACAATCTTAAATAGCTTACTGAACTTTAGACAATTTGAAGCTGCAATGGGGGTTATTATTGTCATTTTTGTGTTAGTTATTGTAATTGAGTACATTAGTAAGAAGTTAAGGGAGGCTTTAATTTAATGGAATTCACATTACCTCCTAAAAAGAAAAAATCTGCAACACAAAAAGCAAAAATAATTATAGGAATAATAGCTGTTGTTGTTTTATATGTTTGGACATTTATGGGGATAAATATTGAATGGGCGAGATCATACGAACGAATGCTTAATAACTTCGATCGTGTGATTCCAAAATTATTTGACCTGAATTTTAAAGAAGATTTCTACGCAGTCAGAGATGCGATGATTCAAACCCTTTATATTGCGTTTGTTGGCTCATTAATGGCGGCCGTGCTTGCTGTTCCATTAGGATTTTTTGCAGCGCAAAATATGGTTAAAAATGTTATTGTTGCCACAATCGGTAAGTGGATTTTAAGTGCAATTCGTGCATTTCCTGACGTTATCTTAGCCATTATTTTCGTAGCAGCCGTTGGTCCAACCCCATTTGCCGGAGTTTTGGCGATTGCGATCGGTTCTACAGGAATGCTAGGAAAGATGTACTCTGAGGTATTAGAGTCCATCGATATGCAAGTGGTAGAAGCGATGGAGGCTGCAGGAGCGAATAAGATTCAAATTATGTTCCACGGGATCATTCCACAAATTATTCCTGAATTTTTATCCTATGCAATTTACAGATTTGAAGTCGATGTCCGTGCATCAACCATTCTCGGCATTGTCGGGGCCGGCGGGATTGGAACAGCGATTGTCATTGCAAAATCAAATCGTGATTGGAATGAAATGGGAATGATTATTCTTGTAATAATCGTCGTTGTTACCGTTATTGATTTCTTGTCTGCAGCTATAAGAAAGCGTATTGTATAACAAACTAGCCAAAGCAACGATGCTTTGGCATTTGTTTTATAAATAAATTTTGAGATTGGAGGGTCGAAAATGACTGTCAGGGAGCAAATAAATTTAACGATTTTAGAGACAAGTGATGTGCATGGAAACATTTTGCCAATTAATTATGGAACAAATGAAGAAACAGCATTAGGTTTGGCCAAAATAGCAACAGTCATTAAAAAAGAGAAGGATCCAAATCCTTACACACTAGTAATTGATAATGGTGATTTAATTCAAGGGACTCCGTTAACCTATCATTACATAAGATTTGCGAATCAGCTGCCGAATCCTATGATTAAAATCTTAAATACCCTTCAATATGATGCTGGGGTTATTGGCAATCATGAATTTAATTATGGAATGAAGGTGTTAAATCAGGCTGTTCACGAATCATCCTTTCCTTGGCTATCTTGTAATATTGTTCATAAAGCAACAAAAGAGCCTTATTTTGGAAAACCGTACATTATAAAATCCTTTCCTAATGGATTAAAAGTGGCGGTTCTAGGAGTGACTACTCATTATATCCCAAATTGGGAAAATCCGAATCACATATCGGAACTCGCTTTCGAGGATGCACTTCAGTCAACTAAAAAATGGGTAGCCTATTTAAGGGATCATGAACAGTTTGATGTACTAGTTGTTTCCTATCACGGAGGATTTGAAAAAGAGATAGAAACGGGAAAAACAACGGAACCGTTAACAGGAGAAAACCAGGCCTATGAAATATGCCAAACCATACAGGGAATAGATATACTCCTGACCGGACATCAGCATCGCACCATAGCTGTTGACTCATTGAATGGCGTAACCGTAGTTCAGCCGTCCTTTAACGGAAAAGGGCTGGGGAAGATTACCATTTCATTAGAAAAACACGGAGAGTCATGGGTAGTCCGTGACAAACAAGCAGATGTAATTATGATGGATGACATTGAAACTGATCAAGAGATTATTGGACTTGCGCAAGAATATGAAGAAAATACACAAAAGTGGCTTGACCAGCCAATTGGTATCATTGAAGGGGACATGTCAATCCAGGATCCAATGAAGGTAAGAATAGAAGAACATCCTCTTATTGAGTTTATTAATAAGGTACAAATGGATGCTGCCGATGCGAACATATCAAATACAGCCCTCTTTAACAATAGCTCAAGAGGTTTTTCTTCGAAAGTTACAATGAGAGATATCGTTTCCAACTACATTTATCCAAATACGCTTATTGTTCTGCAAATATCAGGTGATGACATAAAGGCTGCTTTGGAACAGTCGGCTACTTATTTCCAGCTTTCTTCAGACGGAAGGATTACGGTCAATCCAAATTTTAGTGAACCGAAGCCGCAGCACTACAATTACGATATGTGGGAAGGTATTCATTATATTATTGATGTATCAGAGCCAGAAGGCAATAGAATAAAAGAGCTGACCTGCAACGGGGAACCAATAGATCCAGCCGGACTATACGAGGTTGTGATGAATAACTACCGTGCTGGTGGCGGCGGTGAATATACGATGTTTAAAAATAAGCCTGTCATAAAAGAGGTGCAAACCGATATGACAGAGTTACTAGCAAATTATTTTCTTAAACATAAGACGGTTCGAGCAGAAGTGAATCATAATTGGAAGGTTGTTGGCGGAAATTACCCTCATTAATGTGTAATTTTTATCGAATATTCCTTTATTTGACAATTGTTGATGATTATTATTATACTTAATGAAAAAGAAAGGTTAGGGAATGAGGAGAAATGATAGAAAATAAAGATCTCCAACAGTCACTCAAGCTTTTTGTGGTTCTATCAAAAGCATATAAAAACTTAAATGAAAGGGTAAACCGTTATATCCAAAAAGAAGGACTGAATCCAACCGAGTTTGCAGTCTTAGAGCTTTTATATCATAAAGGTGACCAGCCTCTGCAGCAAATTGGTGAAAAAATCTTAATTGCAAGCGGAAGCATTACATATGTAGTGGATAAACTTGAGAAGAAAGGCTTAATGAGGCGAATTGCATGTCCAAGTGATCGCAGGGTTACATTCGGGCAAATTTCAGAAAAAGGAACAGCTTTTATGGATCAATTTTTTCCTGAGCATGCCAAAAGACTTCACGAATTAATGTCTGCTGTTTCTGAGGAAGAGAAAGCAATTGCAATCGATGTTATGAAGCAAATCGGCAAAACCTCAGCGGGGAAAGAATTGTAATTTGGAGAGTACGTTTGATAAGTACTCTCTTTTTTTCTTTACGGGCAGGAAAAAATGATTCCGATATCGAAAATAAAGGTTGGCTAACTTAATTTAAGGAGAAGAAAAATGAAGACATTTAAAGAATATCATTACAAAAGACCCAATTTAGAAGTTTTTAAGCAAGAGTTTAATCGTACTTTGGAACAGTTTAAGAATGCAGCATCCTTTGAGCAAGTTAATGAATCCATGAAGGAAATAAATCGCCTTAGAAATCAATTTGATACCTTGGCAAACCTTGTTTACATCCGGCATTCGATTGATACGGAGGATGAATTTTACAAGGCAGAACAGGATTTCATGGATGAATCTTATCCTGAAATAGATGGTTTAGTGGTTTCCTTCTACGAGATATTAGTTAAGTCTCCATTTCGCAAGGAGCTTGAAGAAAAATGGGGCAAACAGTTATTTGCTTTGGCCGACCTTAAACTGAAAACATTTAAACCTGAGATTATTCCTTTACTCCAAAAAGAGAATAAACTTTCAAGTGAATATACAAAGCTGACGGCTTCTGCCAAAATTCCGTTTGAGGGTGAGGAAAGAACGCTTGCCCAATTAGGGCCATTTATGGAATCCAAAGATCGGGATATGCGGATTAAAGCTAATAATGCCCGTTTTGGATTTATGGCGGAAAATAAAGAAAAATTAGATCAGATATATGATGACTTAGTCAAAGTAAGAACAGAAATTGCGCAAAAATTAGGATTTGATAATTTTGTAGAACTTGGATATGCGAGAATGCAAAGAGTCGGATACGACGCGCAAATGGTCGCAAATTTTAGAAAACAGGTTGAAACTTATATAGTTCCATTAGCCTCTCAATTAAGAGAAAGACAGAGTAAGCGGATTGGGATCAAATCGCTAAAATACTATGATGAGACTTTAAAATTCACAACTGGTAACGCTGCTCCAAAGGGCTCTCCAGAATGGATTATTGAAAACGGCAAGAAAATGTATGCTGAATTATCAGATGAAACTCATGAATTTTTCCAGTTTATGCTTGACCGCGAACTAATGGATTTAGTGGCAAAAAAAGGGAAAGCGGGAGGCGGCTATTGTACGTATATTGCTGATTACCAATCTCCGTTTATTTTCTCTAACTTTAATGGAACTTCAGGGGATATTGATGTATTGACTCACGAAGCAGGACATGCATTCCAAGTATACTCTAGCAGACATTACGAGGTTCCTGAGTATCAATTCCCTACACACGAAGCTTGTGAGATTCATTCTATGTCTATGGAATTCTTTACATGGCCATGGATGGAGCTGTTTTTTAAAGAAGATACCGAAAAATATAAATATTCCCATCTAAGTGAAGCTCTTCTTTTCCTGCCTTATGGGGTAGCAGTTGATGAATTTCAGCATTGGGTTTATCAGAACTATCAGGCAACGCCAGACGAAAGAAATCGTGCCTGGAGAGAAATTGAAAAGAAATATCTGCCGCATCGTGACTATGATGGAAATGAGTATTTAGAGAACGGAGGCTATTGGCAAAGACAAAGTCATATATATAGTTCTCCTTTCTATTATATCGATTATACTCTTGCTCAAATTTGTGCATTTCAATATTGGGTAAAAGCACAGAAGAACCAAAAGGAAGCATGGCAAAGCTATGTTAATTTATGTAAACGAGGCGGCAGTTTATCTTTTACAGAGCTAGTTAAATCTGCAGGCTTACTATCTCCTTTTGAAGAAGGCTGTATCGAATCAGTTATTAATGAGATTAATGGTTGGCTTTCCTCAGTGGACGATACAAAACTTTAAAAAATACAACAAAAGAGACCAAAGCCGTTGCTTAGGTCTCTTTTGTTTCATATTAATGAGCTTGAATGGAAAGCTCATTGTCGGCTGACTCTACAGAAATGGTTTTGACAGGTGAACCTTCTAATAAAAGATCAGCGATTGGATCTTCTACTTTTTCCTGAATCACTCGTCTCAATGGTCTTGCACCGAATTGAGGGTGATAGCCACGTTTAGCAATATATCTTTTCGCCTCATCAGATACTTCAAGCTTTATTTTTTGTTCAGATTGTAAAGTCTCTGCTAATTCGTCCAGAAGTAAATCTACTATTTGGATTAACTCTGGCTCCTCAAGGCGGTTGAACTCAATAATACTATCAAATCGGTTAAGGAATTCAGGTTTGAAGAATCCCCCAAGTTTTTCCAATATACTTGTTTCTTCTTCAACATTGGTCTGGTTAAATCCTACTGCAGGTTTCTTTACTTCTGAAACACCAGCGTTTGATGTCATAATAATGACCGTATCTTTAAAGCTTACAGTTGTGCCATGACTATCAGTGAGACGGCCATCCTCCAGAATTTGCAGGAAGAGATGCTGCACATCAGGATGAGCTTTTTCAATTTCGTCTAAAAGTATAATGCTGTACGGGTTCCGGCGAATTTTTTCAGTTAACTGGCCAGCTTCTTCATGACCTACATAACCAGGTGGAGAACCAATAATTTTAGAAATGCTGTGTTTTTCCATAAATTCGCTCATATCAAGGCGTATCAATGCATCTTTTGTTCCAAACAATTCATATGCAAGTGTCTTGGCCAGCTCGGTTTTTCCAACACCAGTTGGCCCAACGAAGAGGAAGGATCCAATTGGTCTTGTCTTGGGCTTAAGACCTGCCCGGCTTCGCTTAACGGCTTTAGCAACTTTCTCAATCGCTTGATTTTGGCCAATAACCTTGAGCTTCATGGCACTCTCTAGGTTTTTGAGCTTCATATTTTCTTCATTCTCTAATTTGCCGACAGGAATGCCAGTTTTCTTTTCAATTATTTGATGAATAACATCCACTGTAACGACTGGTTTTTCATTGGTTTCACTTACCTGATTTAGCTGCTCAAGCAAGTTATTTTCTTGATCTCTTAACTTGGCTGCTTCCTCATAATTCTCAAGTTTCAGAGCTTCTTCTTTTTGCTCCTTTAATGCAGCTAATTGTTTTTTAATTTCAGCTGCAGAGCCTTTATTGGCATCGAGCTGCACCTTTGAACCAGCCTGATCTAATAAATCAATCGCTTTATCAGGCAGGAACCGATCCTGAATATATCGATGTGAAAGCTGTACGCAGGCTTTGATTGCCTCATCTGTGTAAGTCACCTGATGGAAATCCTCATAGCGTTCTTTTAGCCCTAATAAAATTTTGGCAGCAGCTTCAAGTGTCGGTTCTTTCACCATGACAGGCTGGAATCTTCGTTCCAGAGCCGGATCCTTCTCAATCTTTCTGTATTCTTTTAAGGTTGTCGCACCGATTAATTGCAGCTCTCCTCGGGCTAATGCTGGTTTAAGAATGTTGCCTGCATCCATAGAGCCTTCCGCTGACCCTGCACCAACCAGCAAATGAATTTCGTCAATAAATAAAATTATGCTTGAATCGTTTTGAACTTCTTCAATCAGCTTTTTCATTTTTTCTTCAAATTGACCGCGAATTCCTGTGTTGGCAACAAGTGAAGCAACATCTAACACGTAAACTGTTTTATTTAACAATTTTTCAGGCACACTGCCCTCTGCAATTTTTAGAGCTAGTCCTTCAGCAATTGCAGTTTTACCAACACCAGGTTCCCCGATTAGAACAGGGTTGTTTTTGTTTCTTCTATTTAAAATTTCGATAACCTGTTCCATTTCGTCGTCTCTGCCGATTACAGGATCAATTCTTCCTGTCTTAGCTAGGGAAGACAGGTTTTTTGCATGATCCTCTAGGAAAGAATCCTTTGCCTTATTTTCTTTTTGTGCTGATTTATTCCAAGATCCGAACGGGGTGTGATCAAAAGGAGTGTTATTCCCGTTTAGACCAGCATAGTTAACAACATCCTGATAACAGTCTTGACATATATGTGTTTCGTTTATTTGATTATTAAGTTGGTAGCGAAGATGAATCGTTGCCTGACGCTTCTTACATTGTTGACAAAGCATATAACATCCTCCTTTTTTTTGTTTTTTGACTTTGACTATCTTTGACTAATTACGTTTTTATTATACTCTGACCTTTTTTGACTTTCAAGTGTTTTGCTTTTTATTGTGGTAGGGCAGGACAAGTTGTCATATATATGTAATGGAAGAAGGTGAGTTGATGACTGGGAAATGGAGTCAGGCTTTACAACTGGCCGCCGTTTATGTTGGAACCATCGTCGGTGCAGGATTTGCAACTGGGAGAGAAATAGTAGAGTTTTTCACCCGATTCGGTTTTATGGGACTTTTGGGGATGATATTTGCCGGATACCTATTTGTAGCAATGGGAACAAAATTAATGCTGGTGGCAATCGAAACGAAGAGCCGTTCTTATCAGGAATTAAATATTGTATTATTTGGCCGTTTTTTTGGGGCGGGAATTAATGTTTTAATGCTTTTTATTTTACTCGGTGTAAATGCTGTCATGCTTTCGGGAGCCGGAGCTGTTTTTGAAGAACAATTACATATTCCAAAAGAAGCAGGGGTGTTTGGCACGATCATTCTTTCAATCCTCGTCTTAACAGTCGGAACCAAAGGGTTATTTGCTGTTAATACATTTGTCGTTCCAATGATGATTGGATTTAGTTTTTTATTAATGATTTTATCAATGAAACTGCCGCAATTCATCGACCATGTCATGTGGATTCCGCCGCAAAGTGACGGGTGGAAAGCTGTGCTTGCTCCTTTTACATATACAGCGTTTAATCTTTCTCTCGCCCAGGCTGTTTTAGTCCCGGTTGCGTTTGAGTTAAAAGATGAAAAAGTGGTGAAGTGGGGCGGAAGAATAGGTGGAATCCTTTTAACGCTTATTTTATTGTCCAGTCATTTTACACTTGTCATGCTTGATCATGTGACTTTATATGAAATTCCAATGGCCGTCATGATGAAGTCATTAGCAGCAGGACTGTATTGGATTTTTATCTTAATTATTTATGGAGAAATCTTTACTTCTGTGATCGGAAATGCCTTTGGTCTGGAAAGGCAGATCAGACGATATATTCCGATTCACAGTTCAATTATTATTTTAGCAATCTTCATCGTTAGTTACTTTATTAGCATTGTTGAATATGGAACCTTGCTTTCTATATTATATCCGATTTTTGGCTATATCGGTCTAGCTTTTTTAATATTACTGTGGATGCGACCAGATCAAGAATAAAAAAAATAGGAAGACCTTTTTATTCAAGAAAGGTCTTCCTATCAGATTGAAGACAAAAGGCATTTGGGAATGTTTTTATTCCCAAATGCCTTTATGATTTTAAGAATTTTTCACAGAATCCATCTTAGAAATGAGTGTGATTTTGCCTATTATTCTTATTCTTTATGCCATTTTTGGGCTTACCCAAGTCCAGTTGGCTAATTTCTTAAGATTTATGGCAGCAAACGTAAGCATCGCCTGCATGGACAATTTTTTAAGGCCTCTTAAAGTAGTCCATCGCATACCATGCTTTTCTTTTGCATCCGCAAAGACTCGTTCAATGGATTCTTTTCGACGTGCATATATTTCTTTTACTTCTTGTTTATGACGAAGGTGTTCGGCCT
>NZ_JAKZKT010000016.1 GCF_022808645.1 Bacillus litorisediminis | reverse complement strand
GCTGACTTCTAACTGTTCAGCTATCTATCGCTAGATAGGTTACCAAGAGTACTTGGCTTTCCAGTCAGATCTCCCCAGGTAAGAGTGCAATCTTTCCCTCCAAATATCTGCTTCATTTACTCTGTATCATCTTTGGCAGAAAGGACTTTGTTTTGTTATGCAAACTCATCCAATGATACCTAGCCTTATATGAAGTTCGTGTTCCTCAGACCGGAGGTTTGCCGCTCGCTTCCTTCAGATTCCGTGTCACCACGGACACCCTTGCGTTAAGCTACTGTTACTTCTGCCTTCACAGTTCGGGACTTTCACCCTATAGATTGCACCCATGCTGGGCGCACATAGAAAAAAGGGGAGAATTCATGCTCTCCCCTTTTTTTTTATGCCGGAAATTCTTGCTTCTTAATTTTTGCAAATAGATAGGTCAATACAAATGGAAGAACAATGGAGATTAGCATGCCAATTGCAAAAACAAGCCAATATTCCTGCATAATAGATAAAATTCCTGGCAGCCCGCCTACTCCAATCGAATTCGCTCTAACGCCAAAGAAGGAAATAAAGGCACCTGCAATGGCGGATGAAGTAATCGCACTGATAAAAGCAAAGCGATAGCGTAAGTTTACACCAAACATCGCTGGTTCCGTGATTCCCATATACGCTGAAATTCCAGCCGTTAATGCTAAACCGCGAAGCTTCTCATTTTTCCTTGCGAGCACCATCACAGCCAACGCAGCTGACCCTTGAGCAATGTTAGACATAACCAAAATCGGCCATAAGAATGTTCCATTTCCGGTACCGATTAACTGCAAATCAATTGGCAAGAAGGTGTGGTGCATTCCCGTAATAACAAGCACTGCATATAAGCCGCCATAAAGCAACCCGCCAATAATTGAGAAGTTATCAAAAATCATGACCATTGCATCAGTTATTACATTACCAATCGCAAAAGTAATCGGACCAATTGCGATAAAAGCTGCAAATCCGGTAACTAATAATGCTACAGGTCCGACAACAAGCAATTGAATTGAGTCATGGACACGCTTTTTCAAAAAGATTTCTAACTTAGCAAGTAAATAGGAGGCCACCAGAACTGGCAAAACCTGACCCTGATAACCTACTTTCTCAACGGTTAGGCCTAATATATTCCAAGTCGGAACCTCTCCAGCCTGAAGTGCACTTCCATATCCCCAAGCATTTAAAAGGTCTGGGTGCACAAGCATGGATCCTAATACAATCCCAAGTATCGGGCTTCCACCAAATTTTTTAACTGCCGACCAGCCGATGAGGGCAGGAAGGAAGGTGAAGGCCGTATTCGCTATTAAATTGATGATGCCAGCTAAATCTGCCCATTGCGGATGAACCGCTATGACAGAAGTTCCTTCATAAAATAAATCATTCGCTGTTAAAAGATTGTTGATCCCCATCAAGAGACCCGCTGTTACGATTGCTGGCAGAATCGGAATAAAAATATCTGCTAATGTCTTAATCGCTCTTTGTAAAGGATTTAATTTTTCTGCTGCCTGCTCTTTAATATCCTCTTTTGAGGCATGCTCTATCCCGGTTTGTGCTGCTAATTCTTTATATACTTTGTCAACTGTTCCTTGACCAATAACCACTTGGAATTGACCATTTGCAGAAAATGATCCTTTTACAACATCAATCGTTTCCAGCTTCTCTTTATCGACTTTTTCATCGTCTTTTAAAGCAAAGCGCAAGCGTGTTACACAGTGAGTTGCGCCTGCAATATTCTCTTTACCGCCTACAGCCTCAACTATCTGGCGGGCTGAATCTTTGTATTCACTCATGGTGCCCCTCCCGTAATCGTTTTCATTTTATACATTATTTTGCTGAATCCCTCGTTTTTTATGAGGAATATCTGTTGTTTTAGTAACATGTATATACATGTTACTAGTTAATTCTAAACATGTATATACATGTTGTCAACGAAAATGTTGACGCTTCCAAAAAGAACCGTTTTAGTGATTTCGGTTTATAGACCAAAATTTTGACTGATGGAAATTCAGTTTGACCGATAGAGCACAAATTTGACCCGTAGAAACAAGTTTTGACCGATAGAACTCAGATTTGACCCGTAGAAACCAGTTTTGACCGATAGAACTTCCAGTTTGACTGATAGAATCCCGTTTTTGACCGATAGAACACAAATTTGACCCATAGAAACCTTTTTTGACCGATAGAACTCAGATTTGACCCATAGAATCAAGTTTTGACCGATAGGCACCCCAATTTGACCGATAGAAAAAATTTTGACCGATAGAACACAGATTTGACCCATAGAATCAAGTTTTGACCGATAGAACTTCCAGTTTGACCGATAGAATCCCGTTTTTGACCGATAGGCACCCCAATTTGACCGATAGAACTCAGATTTGACCCATAGAATCAAGTTTTGACCGATAGAACACAGATTTGACCCATAGAATCAAGTTTTGACCGATAGAACTTCCAGTTTGACCGATAGAATCCCGTTTTTGACCGATAGAACTCAAATTTGACCCATAGACACCATTTTTGACCGATAGAACACAGATTTGACCCATAGAATCAAGTTTTGACCGATAGAACTTCCAGTTTGACCGATAGAATCCCGTTTTTGACCGATAGACACCCCGATTTGACCCATAGAAACCATTTTTGACCGATAGAACACAAATTTGACCCATAGAATCAAGTTTTGACCGATAGACTGCTTGAATAATTTCACACAATTTTTCCCCTGTCTGAGAATATACAAAAAGAAACCACTTGGACGCTTTACCAAGTGGGTTTATCAATACATTTTATTCAAATAAAAAAGGACCTTCGCCATATCTGTTTAAGATATCAGAGATATAGCCTTTTTTTACAGGCTGGAGAAAAACAAGTGCAGCATTTTTCAATTGAATTTCAAACCCTTTCCCAAACCACTCTTCTTTAGTTACTTCCTTCTTTTCTTCAAACGGGAAAAAGCGGTACCATTTATTTAATGAATCAGCTACATTATGCACGGCGTAGTAGACTTTTGAAATTGATAAATTATGATCGATTAGTCCTTGTTTTTCTAAATCGTTTTTTCTCTCAATATCAGACTGCCCCCACTCAATCAAAAAGGGGAGCTCCAGTTCTCCAGCTTTTTGTTTCAAAAACAGCATTTTCCAAGTCAGCGTAATCCCGTCACTTCGGGTTCTTCTTCCGTCAAACAGCTGATGCGGAATATGCTTTTCGCTAAAACCACGTGCAACCTCATCCATGTTATAGGTACGAAGAGCAATCTGTCCAAGGTGGTTTCCGGCGGATTCTTTTTTCAATAAATGATGGACAAGAGGATTTTCAGCCTTCTTCGCTTTTTCTCTATCTTCAATAGACAGCCATTCGATATAGGCAAGATTCGGCGAATACCACAAACTATTATACGTCCCCCAATCGATATGACTGCCGCCTCTTTTTGCAGGGATTCCTTCTTTATTTAACGCCTCGGTTTTCGAATTTAAGTCTTCATAAACAAACTGCACAAGGTGATCTAAATAAAAATCCATGCTTCTCCTCCTTTTAAAAATAAATCAGAAGTTTTGATTTTTCCTTTCCGGGATATATATATATGTCTGCTTCAATTTTACTTAATATATGATTAATAATGAATTCAAATGGTCTTAAAACTGGCAAAGTCTTCATCCATCGTTTTTAGAAATTTCTCATGGTAATATTAATAAAGGGGAACTCTTTTAAAAACAGGATACTGTGAGGAATGAAAATGGACAATCAATCAGCGTAAATCACCGTGGAATTGCCGCAGATTGCTTTAACGCCGTGTGGGTCTATTAAAAAAGCAGAAACTGACCGAATGATTGCATTCCCGCTACCATTGGGAACTAATTGGAGCCCCGTAGATCGGTCTAGCGGGGAATGGCAAATTTCTCGTGTATATTCAGTTTTAGAGAGAGGTGAACCCGCTTTATATCACACAAAGCGTAATCTTGAAATCTGTCAGGAACACGGAATTGGGAATTTTGATCTCACCTTTGCGTATGAAGCTATGGCAAGAGAAAATAAAGTTTTGGGGAATACAGCTGAAGTATAATACTTCAAAGAACTTGCTTTTGAAGCGGCTGAACTCATTCAAAAACCAAAGGATCAAGAGTATCTGCTTCAAGATTTAGCCACCATTTAAAAATAATAAAAGAGGTGTAATCATGACACTACTAAATGAAATCCTTACATACAATGAAAAGTTTGTAGAAGAAAAACAATATGAGGCTTACACAACAACTAAATTCCCAAATAAGCGGATGGTCATTCTCACCTGTATGGACACAAGATTGGTTGAATTGCTGCCAAAAGCAATGAACCTCAAGAATGGCGATGTAAAAATTGTTAAAAATGCAGGGGCATCTGTTAATCATCCATTTGGCAGTGCAATGAGAAGTATTTTAATTGCCCTCTATGAGTTAGGGGCTGAAGAAGTACTAGTAATCGGGCACCATGACTGTGGCATGAGCAAGGTAAACAGCCATGACACCATTCAAAAAATGAAGCAGCGCGGAATCTCTGATCAAACTCTTGATACTCTCAGGTTTTCTGGAATAGATACAGAAAAATGGCTTGCAGGCTTTAACAGTGTTGAAGAAAATGTGAAAAACAGTGTTGACATGATCAGAAATCATCCTCTGATGGACAAATCAGTTCCTGTGCATGGACTGGTTATTAATCCCGAAACCGGGAAGCTTGATCTAATAACTGAAGGTTATCATTCTTAAAAAGCAGTTCTTTCTCGGAACTGCTTTTTTCCTTTTAGCATAACTCTTTCATTCAACCGCCATTTCTATTCGAATTTTTAGGCATACTATACGTAAACAGGGGTGATTAAATTGGATGTATCGATTGACTTACTAAAGGAACTGGGAATTAGTGTAGCCATTATCCTGGCGTTCTTACTGCTTAGAAAACTGTTTACTACATATATTTTTAATTTTATAACGGGACTTTTTAAAAGAAAATCGACGGAGTTTGTGTTTCATATCCTCCTTGCCTTCGAAGGGCCATTGAGGTGGCTGTTTGTATCAATTGGAGTATTTTTAGCGTTAGATCAGCTGTCATTCATGAATGAATATATGTGGGCTGTGATTCGGATCTATAGAGCCAGTATCATCGCACTCTTAGCGTGGGGGTTCTATAATTTAACAGCTGCTTCTTCACTCATATTTCAAAACATTAATAAACGATTCAACCTTGAAATGGATGAGATGGTCGCTCCATTTTTATCAAGAATCGCCCGGTTTATTATTATTGCTCTTGCCCTTAGTGTCATTGCACAAGAGTTTGACTACGATGTAAATGGTTTTATTGCGGGTCTTGGCCTCGGCGGATTAGCCTTCGCCTTAGCTGCCCAGGATACCGTCAAGAACGTTTTTGGCGGGTTTGTTATTATTACCGAAAAGCCATTTACGATTGGGGATTGGATTAAAACAAAAAGTGTAGAAGGGACAGTCGAAGACATTTCCTTTCGGAGCACCATCGTCCGGACGTTCGCCCAGGCACTTGTTACCGTCCCAAATTCGACGCTCGCTAATGAAGCCATTACCAACTGGTCGAAGATGGGCAAAAGGCAAATTACCTTTACCCTGCCGGTTTCTGGCCAAGCACCTCCAGATAAGCTGAACCAATTTATTGAAAATATCCGCGAGTATCTTAAAAATAATGAGGACATTCATCAAGAAACGATTTTTGTTACATTTGATATGATAGAAAATGGAAATTACGAAGTATTTTTTTATCTCTTTACTAAAACTACTGTGTGGGGAGAGTATTTACAAATTAAAGAGCAGTTAAACTTTGAAATTCTTCGTATGCTGGAAGAAGCAAACATTGAACTGGCCTACCCGACCCGTTCCCTCTTCCTGGCCAATATGGAAGAACGGCGGTTTTCTCTTGAACAGGATGCATAGAATTACAATAAAAAAGCCCTCCAACCAAAATATGGGGGCTTTTTTATTTTACAAGGGAATGTTTGAAAGCATAGATGACCGCCTGTGTCCGGTCCTGTACATCTAGCTTGCTTAATATATTACTTACATGAACCTTGGCTGTTTTTAAGGCGATAAATAACTCGTCGGCAATTTCTTGGTTCGTCTTTCCTTGAGCCATCAGCAGCAGAATTTCCATTTCCCGCTCTGTCAACTCTTCATGAGGAAGACGCTCATTGCCTTTTCGCATTTTTGACATCACTTTTCCAGTTACTTCTGGCTCTAACACAGTTTGCCCGTGAAATGTCGACCGAATTGCTTCTGCAATCTCGCTTGCTTTCGAGGTTTTTAATAAATAGCTTGTAGCGCCAGCTTCAAGTGCCGGATATACCTTATCGTCATCAAGAAAGCTTGTCACAATGATAATTTTAGCTTCTGGCCATTGCTTCATAATTTCACGGGTGGCTTCAATGCCGTCCATTTCCTTCATGACTAAATCCATCAAGATAATGTCCGGTCTTAATTCAAGTGCCATTTCCACAGCCGTTTTTCCATTATCCGCTTCCGCAATTACTTCAATATCCGGCTGAGCAGACAGATACGAGGATACTCCAATCCGTACCATTTCATGGTCATCCACAAACAATACCTTAATCATTCCCATCACCTTCTTTGCTTACCTTCGGAATTCTCACTTCTAACTTCGTTCCATGCCCAGGTATACTCACAATTTTACATAATCCGCCAAGTTCAACAGCCCGTTCATACATATTTTGCAATCCGTATGAACCTGTTTTTGTTTCTTCCACGTTAAATCCAATGCCGTCATCAGCAACCCGTAAAATAATCAGGTCATCTCTTTCAATAAATAATACTTCCAATGATTTAGCTTTAGAATGACGGAGAGTGTTTGAAATCGATTCTTGGAAAATACGAAACAGATGATCCTCTACCCCTTTATCAAGCTGCAAAGGTTCAAGCTTCCACGTAACCTCCATTGGAACTTTTAAAGAAAGCTCCTGGAGCAGTTCCTTCATTCCTTCATGAATCGCTTTGCCTTTAAGTGCAACCGGACGAAGGTGAAGAAGCAGTGCTCTCATTTCCATTTGCGATTGCTGAATCATTCCCTCAACCAGCTTCAGCTGCTTTGTCTCTCGGTCTTCTGGATTGGACTTAGTCTCCGTAATGGCAGACATCATCATCGAAGCAGCAAATAACTGTTGGCTTACCGAATCATGCAGTTCTCTTGCCAGACGCTGTCTTTCCTGAAACACCATTTCTTCAATTACTTTTTCTTGATCGGCCGCTTTTTCATTAGCCAGTTTTTGTGACAGTTTTGTCTGTTCCGCTATCTGTTTTTGGATTCCTTCCATCCGGCTCCAAATCGGTGCAATCTCCGGGACTTTATGAGGCTTTTCAAGGGTTACCTGCTTTCCTTGTTCTAACAGATAAAGACCCTTTTCCACATTGCTTAACTGATTTCTCCAAAAAAGACCGGAAAAAATCCCAACAATAATCGCTAAAATAATGCAAAGCCCAGGGACAAATGTAATAAAAGGCATATCCAAAATTTTCGTTTCCCATAGCAATGACCATTCTTCTAATGGAAAATAGAAGAAAATGGCCACTGTTAATAAGGCCATTACTCCTAAGGTTAAGCCAATACACATCATCACATGCCGCATAATCGTACTCATAATCGCTTCACCTCTAGTTTTCCTAGAAACATGGTGGTGACGATTTTTATTTTTTGTGTGGCTTTCCCATATTCAGGAGTCTGATACATCACATTGGCTGAAAATACTTTTTCCTCTTTTTGTTCAAAAATATCAAAGGTTCCGGCTACAACGGAATGGCTCGCCTGTACTTCTAAATCATAGGGAACATAGATTTGAACATTCCCAATAATATTGCGAATCATTATAACGGATTCACCTTTAGGCAAAACCGTATTCGTTAAATCAATAATCGTGTCCCCAATCCCTGCCTGAATATTGATATCATGCCATTCATACACAGTTTCAGGGGTTCGCTGTCTGCCAATCAAGATATTCTGGAATAAAGGATTTCTGATGTAGAGAGGAGAAGAGCCATTATGAAAAGCTTCGCCCTCGTGAATAATTGGTTTAATCGGTGTCGGTCGCTGCTTCGACCGGCCGTACTGCAGCAAAATATAAAAAATCGCAGCAAACAGAAGCAATCGAAAAGCAAAGGAGCTTAAAAATCCGATGATTAAACTAATAACTCCAAACCAAAAAAGTATTTTCCCTGACATGCGAGGAGACCACTTTCTCCCCCAATAAATAAAAAAAACGGATATCGCAATGGAGAAGATAAAACCTGGATTGAAAAAAGAGATTTCTAGGATCAATAAAATAATGAGTGCAATGACAGCATATTTAAAGATGTCCGATTTCTTTCCAACATTCACAGGTCTCTCCTCCTTTCTAGGTTGTATAAGATAAAAAAGGCTGAAAAGGCGTAGTAACCTACGCCTGTACTCTTACCATTTTTAGAATACCACGTTTTTCTTATTGAAGAGTATTAGTTTCTTCTTTTTTTAGCTCTTTTTCTAGCTGAGCAATTCGAGCATCAATGGTATTTCGGTGATAATCCGAGTTAATTCTATACTCTAACCGGTCTAGATAATTTTCTAGCTCACTGAATTTAGAAAACGGCTGATTAGTAGAATAGGTTGCAGATTCAAGCATTTTATTAATTTTCATATGTGCACGTGTGATATTTTCACGCCCCATTAGCTCCATCCGCTTAATATGCATATCTTTTAGCTTATGCTTCATTTCCTCGTATTTCCGTTCAAGCTCGACTAGCTGCTGCAGCACCTTGGTGCGAGCTTCTTTTAAACGGGCCACTCTTTCTTCATACATGCGGAGCTCTGTTACAGCAAACTCATGAAGTTCTTGATCGCCAGCTTTTGCAGCGATATCAGCCTGATGTTGTCGTTTTTCCAATAGCTCTGAGGCATGGTGATATTCGCGGGTAAATTCATCTTTTAACATATACTGACGTTCTAAGAGCTTGCGGACCTTTTCTACCTCCTGCTCACATTGGCGAAGATATTGGTTTAAAGAAGCAATTGGATTCTTTTGTTCTTTTTGATCTAAAATCTCATGAAAATCGGCAGCTACTGAATTTTTAATACGGTCCCATAAATTTGTCATATGGATTCTCTCCTTTATTAATAATGTTTTTTAAGTTCTGACCATTCTCTTTCAAAATTGACAAATGGATCATCGTTCTTTTCGGTGATGACTTCTTTTTCCTTGTTCCATTTCTTATAGACTAGGTATAAGACGACGATGGCCACCACTCCTGCAAGCGCCGGAACATTGGATAAGGTTGCAGATAATGCAATCAAACCAATGATTGCCCACAAAATCTTTTTACCTGTTGATTCTGCCTTTATAAATTCCTTAGCAGAGTAGTATAAGATGACGGCACTAATGGCAAGGCCAACCATCGGTCCTAATGTCCCAAGTAAAACAAGGATGGCAGTTCCACCTATCAGCAATAACAAGAATTTTTTCATCTTTAATTTCCTCCTTTCGGGTTGTTGCATTTCCTTTATGTCACTATCTTATCTGCATTCTCGTCTTCTCATAATGAGCTTCAGCTATATTTTGGTATAGGGCTTGAGGCTTAGTCAGGGTCAGACCCTGTAACATTTTCTGTGGAGTGCCCCCGTTTTGAATGAAAAAAGAAGCAGCCAGATTAATGCTAGCTGCTTCCTTCCTTAACTTTTTCTATATCCAAAATGTTTCACCAATTGCAAGTACCTTTAGCATCTCATCACTTAACTGCAGCCGGTCCCATTCTTTATACATTCGTTCTAACGCTTCAGGACCTGTATCATCCGCAAGACGAAAGGCTCCGTAATGCATCGGGATAAAGAGGCGCCCCTTTAATTCTAAAAAAGCTTTGATTGCATCTTCCGGGTTAATATGAGACACCTTCATAAACCATTCTGGTTCATAGGCACCAATTGGCATTAAAACAATATCCAGGTCAAAACGATGAGCGATATCATGAAAGCCTCTAAAGTAACCCGTATCCCCAACGAAGTAGACGGATTGCTTTGGGTTATGAGCTTCGAAAATCCAGCCTCCCCAATGGGACCTATTCGTATCGGTTAACGATCGTTTCGTCCAATGCTGGGCAGGGACAAATGAGATTTGAAGACCCTTGTATGTAAAGCTGTCCCACCAATTCGCTTCTACTACTTTTGAATAACCTCTTCTTGTAAAAAGAGTCTTAAGCCCAATCGGCACGTAGAAAGAAGGGCTTCCTTTTAGTTTTTTTATTGATCCAAAATCAAGATGATCATAATGCCCGTGAGAAATAACGACGATATCAATTTCAGGCAGCTGCTCTATCGGAATACCCGGTTCTGTTAATCGTTTTTGAATTCCCATCCGATTGGCCCAGACCGGATCCGTTAAAATATTTAATCCTTCGAGCTGAATCAGAAAGGTAGAATGACCTACCCATGTAATGGAACGGTCTGTTCGGTTCTGTTGCAGTTTTAAAATCTCTTTTTTCTCAGACTGTGGAATTTGTATAGTCAGATCCTTTTTATTAGTCCTTCTTTCTCTTTGCCAACGCAGCATATCCGAAAACGTTTTTGTGCTTGTCACATTGTCGTAGTTTTGATACCGTTTCTTCATCGCTGCACCTCCTGTTCCATTGTACGATTTCCTCTAAGCAAATCTTCTTTTTTCATAGATTCTTTACATATCTTTAAAGAAAACTTGCCGACTGTCGAGCCTTAGGTTGAAGACAGAGGCGTAGTTCACTTATCCTTTATTCCTGAAATTACTGCTTCGGATATACTTCTTTGCTAAAATTTTATACAATTTTACATGTATCAAAAAAGACGGCCATTTTCGGCCGCCGCATTTGTCTTCATTTTATAGCATGCTTTGGAACCAATACCCCATAAAGCTGCCAACATAATTTCCGATGATATAGCCTAGTGTTCCAACAAGCATGATGGGAGCAATTAAATCGGTCCAGCCCCTCGACACAGCCATCGCTGCTGCCGTTGTTGGTCCGCCTACATTGGCATTACTGGCTAATATCATTTCTTCTAGGGTAAATTTAAACAATCTTCCGAAGAAAAAGGTGATGACCATATTACCTAAAACAATAATGGCGACAAAAACTAATAGTAACGGAGCTGCTTCTAGCAATAGAGGGATGGAAGCTGGAACACCAATCACAACAAAGAATAAGTAAATTAAATACGTCCCAAGCTCTTGCGCACCATTGATTCTTTCAAAGAAACGATGAAATACCGTTACCAGCAATACGGTAATGGTCGTCAGCATTAAGTATTTATCCCCTAGTATACCGTCAAGAATGACCAAAAATGTATTACCTGAATCTTCGCTAGGAATGAAACTATTAAAAACTTGTGCCAGTTTGAAAGAAACCGCCACAATCACAAAAGCACTTCCCAACGCAAAGGCAATATCCTTTAACGAGATATCCTTTCGCTTCCAGTAAGCAGCGCTTTGAGTTTCTCCTTCCCTTACACCTGTTTTTTCAACCTGGTCAATATATGGAGTTTTGAAGTTTTTCCTGAAAAATGAAATCGAAGGAATTGCAATTAATACAAAGAAATAGATTGCCATCATAAAATTATCAGCTACTGTAGCAGCGGAAACCATTTCGCCTGGTGTTTCAAATTTCGCAGCCAGTGCCGCAAAATTAACGCCCCCACCAATATAAGATCCTGTCATCATCGCACCAATTTTATCTAGGACAGGTATGTAGTCTTTTAAAGTGATAAATGCGACCGTTACTCCGGCAACTGTCCCGATTGAACTAATCAGAAAAATAATGAGCAGCTTTCCGCTTTCATTCCAAATCTTTTTTAAATTGGCCTGAAACAATAATAGAGGAATTGCTAACGGAATTACGTATCCCCAAACTGCATCGTAGACAGGAGAAGCAGTCGGAATAATATTTAAATTTGCCAGAATCATAGCTCCAACGAGTGCGATAATGGCACCCGAAACCTTTGAGGCCCATTTATATTTTTGGTCTAAATAGATACTTATGGCAGCCCAGGCGGCTAAAAAAGCCCACAGGAGCCATGTTTCATCCGGTTTAATCAAACTTTCCAAATCTATTCTCCTTTCCCTGTATCATATCCCTTCTATTTAAACACAAGTTTTAATTTTCTAACAAGTTTTATTGCAGAACTAATAATCTCTTAAACTTGATCATACTTTTTCTTGTAATTCGATAAAGCGACGAGTGGCCATATATATCGATAGCTATGATAATGAATATAAAAGAAATCCGCCATCCCTTGCCCTGCCGGATACCATTCTGTCCAAGAATTGTTTCCGCTATTTCTGATTAAAAAGGCAATTCCATTTTCAATCTGCCTGGTTGGCCGGTCAGAAGCTGCAATCAGTGCATCCACCGCCCATGCAGTATGCGTCAATGTGCTCTCATTTAAAGGTATATATTTTTTATAGATATCACTCTTACAGGACTCTCCCCAGCCTCCATCCTGATTTTGCGTTTGCTTTAGCCATTTTATCGCATTTTGGATGGCGGGATGTTTGTGAGATTCTCCCACAGAAATTAGTCCTGTTACAGCTGCCCAGGTCCCGTATATATAACAGATCCCCCATCTTCCATACCATGATCCATTCTTTTCCTGATGATCATAGAGCCATTTAACTGCCTTCTCTATCCGTTTATTTGGTTTTTCAAACTCTGTATAATTCCCTAAAAACTCTAGCGTTCTTCCCGTAAGATCCGCACTTGACGGATCCATTAGAAAAAACTCTGCGCCTTCCATCGGTACCCACTCTAGCCATTTTTCGTTAATTCCCCTCTCAAAGGCTGGCCAGCCCCCATCTTTATTTTGCATCGTATGAAGCCATTGAATCCCCCGGTTCCATGACTGAAGAAGATTAGGATCGTCTAACACCGCACTGGTCAATGAACGGAGACTTGCTGTTGTATCATCCACATCTGGATTGATTGTATTACTTTCCGAGAACCCCCATCCTCCTGGCTGCCCCTTTGGATTATGAATCACCCAATCTCCAAATTTATGATGCTGTTTATTTAATAGATACTGGTTCGCCTTTACAATCGCCGGGTCATAATCAGGCAATCCTGCTTTTTGCAGCGCCATTCCAATGAGTGAGGTATTCCAAACGTTAGCGGTTGTATACTGAATATGAACGTGATTCCCAATTACAGTTCCCATAGATGCCAGCCCTTCTACCGCTTTGACAATAATGGGATCTTGCTTGGATGTCCCCATAGCAAGCAGGGCAAAAATCATATAAAAAGTAGAACTAAAATAGTTCAATAGGGTTCCATCCGGCTCTATTCTCTGCAGCATATATTGCTTTGCTTCATCTAATGCACGCGCCCGAATTCTTTCAGGAATTCCTAGCAATGTACTGATCCCTTGTTGAATCAAGGTAAAAAAGGAACGCCATTCTTTGGAGCGATACTCCTCCCAATAATCATCTATGTGATTTTCACGCTGGGATAGATACAGATGGGAAAGATCCGGACTTAAAGTGGTCTTTGCCTGAAGACGAAGACTTGTGATAATCATCATCGGGGCTAAATTGGCACGTCCAAAAACTGAGATATCATAAAAATTAAATGGAGAAGAACGCGGCAAGAGCATAATTTCTACCGGAATCGGTGAAAAGGTAGGCCACGGGTATTGCCCTGTCATCGCAAGCAATACCTTTAAATACACTTTTGCCTTTTTTAATCCGCCTTTTTGCCTGATGAAATGGCTTGCTCTTTTCATATGAGGATCTGATTTTTTACGATAGCCAGAATATAAAAGGGCATAGTAAGCTTCAATCGTTAAAGACAAATTCCCGCCTGTCTCGTCCTCATAAAGTTTCCATGCGCCATTTGGTTCTTGCCTGCTTTCGATTCGTCTGACCAGTTCTTGAATAAGCGGTTCATCATGCCACTCTAGTGTCCTAAGTAAAATAATCATATAGGCATCAGTCATGATTCCTACATCAAATGGATAGGTCCACGCCCCATCCTCGCGCTGATCCCTTTTCAAAATAGAGACGATTCTCTCGATTTCCGCCTGAACCTGTTCAATCATCCCGATCCCTCCAGTCTTTTTCTATCAATATATGAGATAGACTGAAGCAAACATTCAAAAGGAATTGACTTTTACCTATTCTTTCCTATATAATTTTTCAAAACTCATATTAGAAAAAACAATGACGAGGACTAGTAAAATGATTCTGTCAATCACAGAGAGGGAACCGGCTGCTGAAAGGTTCCTATTGGCTATCATTTGAACCTACCTTCCGAGTTCTGTATGTAAAAGATACAGCGGTTTAAACCGTTATATAAGCAAGTGTATAAGGTATTTTGCCTTATAAAACAGGGTGGTACCGCCAAGTCTTGGTCCCTTTTCGGGGGTCAAGGCTTTTTTATTTGGGGTGTTTTCTAAAAGATTTTTGCTGTTGACAGATACATTTTTACTGAAAAAGCTTAACAAGCAGTTGAAATACAAGAAGACTCATTTCCTCTGCCTCATATAAACAGCAGATTGCAGCAGCGGAAAGTGGGAAAAGCGAGCGAGGCGAGACCCCACAGAACAGAACGTCAGTGGAGTTCGAGGACTCTCGTGGATGCCAGCGGAAAGCGAAGTGTATTTCAACTGCGGTTATTTACAACAAACTTTACGAAAACAGCCTTTTATTTTTATTTCAGAAGGAGTGTCATATATGAAGGAGTCAAAGGAGTTTGTTAAAAGCGTAACGGCGATGGATGAAGACTTTGCCCAATGGTACACAGATATTGTCACAAAAGCTGATTTAGTCGATTACTCTAGTGTCCGCGGTTCGATGATTATTCGGCCATACGGATATGCATTATGGGAAAATATTAAACAGGAATTGGACAATCGCATTAGAGAAACAGGACATCAAAATGTATATATGCCATTATTTATCCCAGAAAGTCTGCTGCAAAAAGAAAAGGATCATATCGAAGGCTTTGCCCCTGAAGTCGCTTGGGTCACTCATGGCGGATCAGAGCAGCTAGCCGAACGGTTAGTGGTCCGCCCGACTTCTGAAGTGCTTTTCTGTGAGCATTATAAAAATATTATTCATTCTTACCGGGACCTGCCAAAACTATATAATCAATGGTCCAATGTTGTTAGATGGGAAAAAACAACCCGTCCATTTCTACGTACACTTGAATTCTTATGGCAAGAAGGACATACTGCTCATGCCACAGATGAAGAAGCGCATGAGGAAACAACTAAGATGCTCGAAGTGTATGCAAGTGTATGTGAAGAGCTTTTAGCAATCCCTGTCATAAAGGGGCAAAAGACAGAAAAAGAAAAGTTTGCCGGCGCCAAATTCACCTACACAATCGAAAGTCTAATGCATGACGGGAAAGCCTTGCAAACCGCTACTTCCCATCATTTAGGAGATGGATTTGCTAAAGCTTTTGGCATCCAATACCTTGATAAAGATGGGAATTTACAGTATGTTCATCAAACATCCTGGGGCTTTACGACACGGGTGATTGGTGCATTGATTATGGTTCATGGTGATGACCGGGGTCTGGTAATCCCGCCAAAGGTTGCGCCTACTCAAGTAATGATAGTTCCAATTGCTCAGCATAAAGAAGGAGTTTTAGACTTTGCTTATGATTTGAAAGACAGGCTATCTGCCGTCGTAAGGGTTGATATGGATGCCAGCGATAAAAAACCTGGCTGGAAGTTTAATGAATACGAAATGAAGGGGATTCCGCTCCGCTTAGAAGTTGGGCCAAAGGATATTGAAAACAATCAGGTTGTACTGGTTCGGCGGGATACGGGCGAGAAACTGTTTGTCTCAATGGATCAAATAGAAGATAGGATTGTTGCACTTTTAGACGAGATTCAAAAGAACTTGTTTAATAAGGCACAAGCGGCACGTGAGGAAAAAACATCGACTGCTGCTGCCTTTGATGAATTTAAAACTAAATTATCAAGTAACCCTGGGTTTATCAAAGCAATGTGGTGCGGAGATCGGTCGTGTGAGGATCAAATAAAAGAAGAAACGGGCGCTACTTCCCGATGTATTCCGTTTGAGCAGGAGTCGGTTTCCACACAGTGTGTCCGCTGCGGGAAAGAGGCCAAACATCTGGTGTATTGGGCGAAGAGTTATTAGAGATTCCGGGTATATAAAGAAGAAGATTTCCCCTTTCAAATTATAAATCTGTCCTTCATAACCTTATGAAGGACTTTTTTACTTCTGTTTTTCTGCGTTTAGTACTTGATAGCCTTATGACGGACATTTACCTGAATCCACGGCCGGGTTTTGTCCTTCATCTACCTTATGAAGGACATTTGATTGGATCGCCGACCGAGTTTTTGTCCTTCATCTTCCTTATGACAGACATTCGCCTGGATCCCCGGACGGGTTTTGGCCTTCATCTGCCTTATGAAGGACATTTGCCTGTGGTACTGACTGGATTTTGTCCTTCATCTTCCTTATAACGGACATTCGCCTGGATCCCCGGCTGGTTTTTGTCCTTCATCAATCTTATGATGGACATTTGCCTGGATCGCCGGACGGGTTTTGGCCTTCATCTGCCTTATGATGGACATTTGATTGGATCGCCGACCGAGTTTTTGTCCTTCATCTTCCTTATGACAGACATTCGCCTGGATCCCCGGACGGGTTTTGGCCTTCATCTGCCTTATGATGGACATTTGATTGGATCGCATGCTGGTTTTTATCCTTCATCCACCTTATGATGGACTTTTGCCTGGATCCCCAGCCGGGTTTTGTCCTTCATCTGCCTTATGATGGACATTTGATTGGATCGCATGCTAGTTTTTGTCCTTCATCAATCTTATGACGGACATTTACCTGAATCCACGGCCGGGTTTTGTCCTTCATCTACCTTATGAAGGACATTTGATTGGATCGCCGACCGAGTTTTTGTCCTTCATCTTCCTTATGACAGACATTCGCCTGGATCCCCGGACGGGTTTTGGCCGCCTTCATCTGCCTTATGAAGGACATTTGCCTGTGGTACTGACTGGATTTTGTCCTTCATCTTCCTTATAACGGACATTCGCCTGGATCCCCGGCCGCGTTTTGTCCTTCATCCGCCTTTTGCACGGACATTTTGACTAGGGGACTGGACGAGTTTTGTCCTTAAGAGCCCGGCACAAGGACCGTTCTTATTCTCTATCTCCTTTTAAACCCTTTTGGTATCTCTTGCATCCTATTAAAAAAGCTCAGGGATTTTCCCTGAGCCTTTCTATTTTTGATATAAATAAAGTCCATAATCCTGCATGACTGAGGTGTGACCCATTTGCCGCAGCATGGTTGCAATATTGCCGCGGTGGTAGGCGCCATGGGTCGCAACGTGTAGCAGTGTTTCGGCAACAGACGTTTCTAGCCGGCCTGCATACGGATTTTCAACAACCATTACCTGATCCATATCTTCAATACTGGCTAGCAGTTCTTGCCACTGATCAGATAAATTCACAAATCTATTTTTTATTTCCTCCAAACTTTTAGCTTCCACTTCCGGCCCTAATTGAAATGAATGTTCCATCGCTTCCTTCATGGTTTTCCCAGAGATAATCTCAAACCATGTATGGTCTACTTGGTAAATATGCGACAACACCTTCGCTACCGAGGAAAAACCGCTTTGAATCTCCTTGTGATAAATATCCCGTGGCAGCTCTAATAACCGATCCATTATCACACTATTTGCCCAAACATGATAATGGTACATGTCTAATGCAGGATGAACCATATTTTTATCCTCCTTACCTTTAATCAAGTGGTTTTTCTCATTATAAAATAACTTCCCTGACAATCACTGTCAGGGAAGTATTAGTTTTTTTTCAGATTACAATGAAATGGTTAAAATTGAATTTTCTGAGATTTTACTGCTCGGTTTCTCCACATTACCATTCACCCTGATTGAACCCTCCTTAATTTTACTTACAATTTCGGAACGGCTCCAATCTGTAAATCTGTCAGAAATCGTTTTATCCAATCGGAAAGTTCCTAAAACCTTTCCAATCTTAATACAGACTAGTTGAATCCCCTCTTTTTTAAATTCTTCCAAAGAGAGTTCTATTTTCTCCAACTCAATAGTCACCCGTTCTTCCATTAACCGGACATGGTCTGTATACGTTTTATAGATTTCCAGCCTTTTGTTCCACGTATGATTTTTTTCACATTTAAAAATTGCAAACCGATAAATCGTTTTCCCGTTTGCATTATGCCTCCTGACATTTGTATCAAAGAAAGGAACAACCTTGCCACAGTTACTGCAGTGGCGATGGACCACGTTATCCTCTTTTACATTCACTAAATTCCAAACCAATTCCTTGGTTGCAATCTGCATTTTTCCTTCACCTCTTAAAGATAAAGGAACAGACACATCACTATTTGGATATCTTGCAGTATGCGGAATTCATACATTTTATATGGAAAAAACTGCAGGTTTTAGTACCCTCCCTGTTTATTCACAGCAAAAAAGGTTCCCCCAAATAGGAGAACCTCTGTGTATACATACTACAGATCTGTTCTGTTCCTTTGTAATGGGATAAATGGGCAGACTTCCCCCTTGACGAAAAACCTCTCGTTTTTCAAAAAGCGGAGTCTTATCCAATTCATAGCTTCCATTACAAAGTAAATGTTGGCATACAGTCAGAACGATCCTTTCTATCCAAATAGTGTTATAGGGATATTTTAACAAATGATATAGAGAATTTCTATAGCTTTTATTTTTAATTTAGATTCTTTCCATTTATACTTTTCTCCTCAGCATCCTAGACCCAAACAGAACCGCCCAGGCAGGACCTTCTTCTTTTATAAAGAACTTAAGGGGCAGCTCCAATGCTTCGATGACCAAGGTATCACTGGCACTGGCTCTTAATTTAAATTTTTCTCCTGCCGCTTCAGCAACCCACTCATTGTCCTCTTCTAAAATTGTAATGTTGCCGCCTTCAGCTGATTCGTACGTACCTTTTAAAAGCTGCAGCTCTCCCGGAGTCGCTTCATAAACAGGTTCAACACTCCTCTTTTGATCAAGAGGAAGACCCAAAACTGTGTTAACGGCCGCAAGCCAAAGCTCCGCAGCCGGTGCCTCGGAGACATTCGTAAGTACACTGACTGCCACTCCTTTTTCCGGAATAAAGCCAAAGTTCGATGAAACACCCGGCTGGCCACCTCCGTGCTCCACAAGGGTGACACCCGAATAATCAGGTGTTACCTGGAGAGCATAGCCGTAGTAGGAGTTACTTTTAATAGGATGAAGATGGTTCCACATTTTACGAGTATACTTAGTGGAATCCTCCAGATAGACCTGGCCATATTTTAAAAGATCGAGAACATTGGAGCGGATTCCTCCGCCTACCTCATAGTTTCCTAGAGTTGGCCATGGCTGTTCTTCGTAGGACTTGGTTTTCCTATTATACATATAAGGAACTGAAACATTTTGTAGTTTCGCCACTTCCTCCAAGCTAAAGGTTGAACGATACATCTGAAGCGGGTTCAGGATTTTTTCCGTCACGTATCTGCGGTGAAGCCTGCCGGTTAACCGCTCAACAATTTCTCCTAACAGCAAAAAGGTATCATTACAATAACTAAAATACTCCCCTGGTTCGCCAAGCATTTCGTACTCTTCATTTGCCAAATACTCCAAATGGTCTTTCAGTCTGTTCAGCTCTTCCCTCCTCCGCATTGGCGGTAATCCGGTTGTATGGGAAAGCAAATGATAGATTTTAATTGTACCCATATCCTTTACACCATTAAGCTGAAATTCTGGTATGTACTTAACAACTGGGTCATGGACTGAAAGCCTGCCTTCCTCTTCCAACTGTATAATAGCTAGAGCTGTAAATGATTTTGTGACAGAGGCAATCCCAAAAATCGTTTCTGGAGTAACCGATTCCTTAGTAGTTACATTGCGATACCCAAATCCTTTTTCGTAAATCACCTCTCCGTTTTGGGAAACAGCTACTGCGGCACCAGGGATATGTTTTTCCCTCATTATCTTTTCTACATAAGACTCGAAATCCTGCCATTTTTGCTCAGACATTTTCTCCGCTCCATTTCAATTGATGAAAGTGAAGCCCACGAAGTGTAAGCTTTTTGATGATTTGGTTACTTTACTAAATAAGCAATTCCATCGGGATGGATGCCAGCTGGAATGCGAGCTTCCTCTTCAAGCGTCTCCATATTGATAACCGAAATATCATTTGTTTTGTTATTGGCCACAAATGCCTTTGTTCCCTCTGGATTAAAGACAACTCCGCCCGGCCAGACACCAACACGGATCCGTTTTACTTCCCACGGTCGTACCATATCTTTTAATTTGAATGCTGTTTCGATGATTGATAGATCGCCTGATTCGCGATTTGGAATCAGCGCATATCTGCCATCCGGTGAAAAGACAAGCCGGACAGGACAAGTTCCAAGTCTTCTTTTATGTAAAACTTCTAATGTTGCCGTATCGATTACATAGAGGTTATTGTCATCTTGATTGGCCACGTATAGCTCTTTGCCGTTCGGGTGAACAGCCACGCCTTCTGGCCCTCTGCCGACTGGGAAGTGGTTCAAAACTCTCTCTGATTCAACATCTACTACCGTCATGTTATGACTTCCGATATTCGGGACGTACACCGTTTTTCCCATCTGGAGAGAATGAAATCATGTGAGAAAGCTTTTGATAGGTAGGAAATACATTTGTAATTTCATCTGTTTTTGTATCAATCACAAATAGTTTCTCGCTGTAGGTGGATGCCATAAAGACTTTTGCTCCGTCATTCGTAATCCCTAGTCCATGCGGGAAATTAAAATCAGGATGCTCTAAAGTGTTGGTAATTTCAAATGTCTCGTTATCCAGGATGTTGATTTTATTACCAAGTGAACAGGTAATATACGTCTTCTTGCCATCCAGTGTGATTATTAGCTCATGCGGATTATAATCTGTTTCAATGACCTTTAGGGTTTCGTAGGAGTTCGCATCAATAATCGATACCGTATCCTCGTCCTTATTTAATACGATTAATAATTCAGCCATATGCAGAACCTCCCTGTTGATTTATTCAAATAGTATCATAGTTTTTTATAGTAAGATATTTAAAAAATTAAGAAAGATAGGTCGGATTTTGTTTCACATCAACAAAGTGACCGTCTGCCTCGATTTGACCGGCAAGCCTAAACAACAAATCTTCCCTGCCCCTAGCCGCCATAAATTGTACCCCAATCGGCAATCTCTTTTCAGAAAGAAAGAGGGGAAGGGTCATCGCCGGTTGGCCGGTTAGATTGGCAAGCTGTGAAAATGGAACCTTTGATAAATTTTCAACCGCTAATTTATCGACAATTCCCGTTTTTTTCAGCAGACCGCCTAAGCCTAGTCGGCCAACAATTGAAATAGCCAGTTTTTCTGCAGGTTTGGGCTCTAGCTCACCTATTTTGACAGGTGGAGTTGCCGTGGACGGTGTTAAGTAAAAATCATAGGTTTCATGGAACTCCTCCATGATGTAAGCCGCGCGGTCCCATTCACGGATACTTATGGCCATTTCTTTAGCACTCGTAGCTTTGCCGAGCAAACCTAGCAACCAGGTAGTTGGCTCGACATCGCTGTAGCTTGCATTTCTGCCAAGGATACTTTGTAAATTTTCTAAGGTGGCTGCCACTTCGCCAAAGTAGTTGTTCAAATAGCTTTTGGCAATTTGATGCCCATCTACAGGAGCTTCTTTTTCTTCGACTATATGACCCATTGATTCTAGCAGCTTCGCTGTTTTAAGAACGGCTTCCCTGCATTCAGGGTCAACCTCTGTTCCGAGTGGTGATTGGGTGGTAAAAGCAATTCTTAGCTGTTCAGTTAATGGCGTTTCTGCATCCTGCAGATAGCTGCCATTGTAGTCTTGCGCATGAAAGGCGGCCCATTTCACATGTCCCTTTATCTCATCAAGCATTGCTGCACTGTCTCTAACGGATCTCGATAAAATATGATCCACGGAAGCCCCTTGCCATTCACGCCCAATGGTTGGACCCACGGGGGTTCTGCCTCTTGTTGGCTTTAATCCAAACAGGCCGCAATAAGACCCTGGAATTCGAATGGAACCACCGCCATCATTGGCACCAGCAATCGGAACCATGCCCGATGCAACGGCTGCTGCAGATCCGCCACTGGACCCTCCCGGAGAATGATTTGAATTCCATGGATTTCTCGTCGGTCCATAATGCTTTGGTTCTGTAATTCCCAAAAGGGCAAACTCCGGCACATTCGTTTGGCCAAGGATAATCGTTCCGGTTTTTTTCACTCTTTTTACATACTCGGAATCTTGTTTGGCTCTATAATTTTGAAATGCCTTGGAACCTGCCGTAATCGGCTCTCCCTCGATTTCTTGCGCAATGTCTTTCAATAAAATCGGAACGCCCGCGAACGTTCCGGTTGGCTCTATTTTGTCTGCCATTTTTTCAGCTTTTTCATACATTTTATGTATAACCGCATTGAGTTTCGGATTTTTCGCCTCGATTCTTTGGATCGCGGCTTGAACCAGTTCTCTCGGATGTACTTCCTTTTTCTTCACTAGTTCAGCTAAGCCCAATCCATCATAATGAATATACTCCTTCACCCGCCCCACACCTCTCTATGATTTTCTATTTCTACACATTTCTCTATAACTTTCGAAATTCCTACAAAGCACATAAAAAATCCTTCAAGACATCGGTTGTCTTGAAGGATAACGCGTTCGTCTATTGCTGATGTTCGCCCTCTTTTACTTTCTTATGTCCATGATGGTGCCGATGCTCCATCGGCTGGAAGCCACGCTCCTCCATTCTTTGGTAATGCTCGTCCATCCAGGATTTTACCTTTTCTGCTGTTTCTTTTGACATGGCCCCATATTCAACATATTTATCCACTACTGTTTTTCTCAGTTCAAAAATTTCCTTATAAAGGTCAGCCAGCACCTTTTTCTGATCTTCCGTAAATTGAACCTGCTTCTCAGGTTCTGGTGTATTCGCTAAGACCGGTGCTGCATTTAGAACCATCGCCAGCATTACAACAGCCGTTATTATCAGAAACAAACGCTTTTTCACTTTCATTAACACTCCTTTCGTAATATGGATTATTTTGTCACCCGCAATGGAAGATTATGTATTCATCCTTTCATTTTTTAGTATTGATTCATTACACAATTACAATGAAAGTACAAACTGTTAGGCAATACACTGATAATATGATGCGTTAAGCCTGACAGAAAGGAGTGTATCTGATCTATCCGAGTCATGCGCAAGGAGTATATAACCATCAATTATCTGTCCCATTCTCATGGAGAATTATGTATGAAAAAAGAAATGGTCAGGAGAGCATACCTCCTGACCATCAGTGCGAATTTATCAACGGATTTTGTACATTTATCAACAATTGAGGAATATAATCAACGAATTCTGATCTTTTATCAACAAATTTAAATTTATATCAACAAAATCTAACTTCTTTGCAGCATGCCTTATTTCCCCAACTCCTCGACCATCAGCGCCAGTTCCTCCCAGCGCTCCATCGTCCGTTCAAGTTCGGTTTCAAGCTCGGTCTTTTGCTCCATAAGTTTCTGGATTTTTCCGAAATCGCTGCCCGCAGCAGCCAATTCTTCGTCGAGTTCGGCGATCTTCTCTTCAAGACCTGCAATTTTATCTTCAATGCCGTCCCATTCAAGCTGGTCTTTATACGATAGCTTCTTCCTTTTTTCGGTTCGCTGTTTCGGAGCCGCAGCCTCTTTTACATCTTTTTCATAAGCCGCCTTCTTCTCTTTAAATTCTTCCATGAACTCGGTGTAGGAGCCCTGGTAACGGCTGATACCGCCGTGTCCGTCAAATACAATCAGCTTATCTACAACCCGATCTAAGAAATACCGGTCATGAGACACCGTAATTACGACGCCGGGAAACTGATCTAAATAGTTCTCCAGAACACTCAGTGTCTGGATATCCAAATCATTGGTAGGCTCATCCAGGAATAGAACGTTCGGTTCTGTCATCAGCACGCGCAGTAAGTATAAACGGCGGCGTTCTCCTCCTGACAGCTTGCGAATATACGTCCATTGCATCGAACGAGGAAACATAAATCGTTCGAGCATTTGCTCGGCGGTAATCACCTGACCGTCAATCGTGTGAACAATTTCCGCTATCTCTTTAATATATTCAATAACACGGAGGTCCCCATTGATTTCGTCGTGATCCTGTGTGTAATAACCAATGCTGACTGTTTGTCCAATCTCAATCCTGCCCAAATCCGGCTGAACTCGCCCGGCCATCATGTTCAATAAAGTTGTTTTCCCGCTGCCGTTAGGACCAATAATCCCAATCCGGTCACCAGGAATTATCAAAGCATTAAAGTTATCGATGAGCGTTTTTTGATCAAACGTTTTATGAATACCATCAAGCTCGATCACCTTATCTCCGAGCCGTTTCGATCCGATGGCAAACTCTAAATCGCTTTTGGACACATTCACTTTCTGCTCCTGCAGTTCTTCAACCCGCTGTATTCTTGCTTTTTGCTTAGTCGTCCGAGCTTTTGCCCCGCGTCTTAACCATTCTAATTCTCTTCTTAATAAATTTTGGCGTTTATCCTCCCGCTGTTCTGCCTCTGCTTCCCGCTCTGCTTTTTTTGTTAAAAAAACCTCATAGTTTCCATCATAAACATAGAGCTGGCCGTGATCTAGTTCAAATATTTTATTGGTGACCCGGTTTAAAAAGTACCGATCATGCGTTACCAGCAATAACGATCCTTTATATTGGGCTAAAAATCCTTCAAGCCATTCAATGGTTTCATTATCTAAATGGTTAGTCGGTTCATCCATTAGCAGCAAATCAGCAGGCTGAATTAAGGCTTTTGCAATTGCGACCCGTTTCTTTTGTCCTCCCGAAAGATGCTTAACCTTCTTCGAAAACTCCACAATTCCAAGCTTGGTTAATACTGTTTTCGCTACCGTGTTCGCTTCCCATGCATCATGTTCGTCCATCTTTTGCTGCACAGCAAGGAGTTGCTTTTGCTTTTGGCTGTTCGTAGGATCCGCTTCAAGCTCCTGTAATGCCTGTTCATAACTCCGCATCGTTTTCATAATGGTAGAGTCGCCATAGTATATTTGCTCCAATACCGTCAGCTCGCCTTCAAGCACCGGTTCCTGCGGCAAATACTCAATTCTAAAATCATTAGCATGGGTCATGGTTATTTCCTCTGCCGATTCCAGCCCGGCTAAAACTTTTAATAAAGTAGACTTCCCTGTCCCATTAACTCCAATCAGACCAATGCGCTGTTTTTCAGCTATCGAAAAAGAGATCGAATCAAATAATGTTTTCTCTCCATAGGTTTTATATAAATTTTCAACTTGTAAAATACTCATTTGGATACTCCTTAATCAAAATCTTCTTTTATTGTAAAACAAATTTCGGGATATCACTAATCAAATGAAGTTAAAAAGGTACGATTAGCAGGAGCAATGCAAATCATTGATGAGGACTGGCCAACCATTAGCTGACACCTGCAGGCAGAAATTAGAATGGTAATAATCAAAATTCTTTTTTCACCTAAAAAAATGCAAGGTGAATCGTCTTTATTTCAAAAAATTCCCTTGAGATTAAAAGATTATTGCCATTTTTCACATTGGAAAAGGTGTGTTACTCTAAGAAAGAGTTGATGCAAAGGAAGGATTATTTACGTGAATCTATTAGTTTCAAAAGCACATGATATATTAAAAACTATATTCGGGTTTACGAGTTTTCGCTCAGGTCAAGAGACAGTAATCCGGCATATTTTAGACGGACACCACACTTTAGCCGTGATGCCGACTGGCGGCGGTAAATCTCTATGTTATCAGGTCCCAGGCCTAGTACTGGATGGAACAGCTATTATCATTTCGCCTCTTATATCTTTGATGAAGGACCAAGTCGATTCGCTCCAGGCAAATGGGGTTCCAGCCACTTTTATCAATAGTACTCTTTCCCAAACAGAACAAAAAGACATTCTAGAAAAAATAAGGCACTCTACATACAAATTTGTCTATGTGGCACCAGAGCGGTTCGAATCATTTGAGTTTATCCAAACCATAAATTCGATTCAGCTCTCATTTATTGCCTTTGATGAAGCCCATTGTATTTCTCAATGGGGACATGATTTTAGGCCAAGCTACCGTTCCATTATCGAAAATATCAAGAGGTTGGGAACTGCCTGTCCGCTTGTAGCTTTAACAGCAACGGCAACGGACCGGGTCATTTATGACATTCAATCCCTATTGAACATAAGACCTGAATATGTAACAAATACTGGTTTTCACCGGGATAACCTCCATTTCCGAGTTGAACGCGGCGTTAAAAAAAGTGAATTTATCAAGCAATATGTATCTGCACGATCTCAGGATTCTGGGATCATTTACGCACCTACCCGCAAACTAACGGATCAAGTATATAGCTGGCTCATGTCGAATGGGTTTAGGGCGGCCCGTTATCATGCAGGGATGTCTGAGGAAGAAAGAAGTACTGCCCAAAACCTGTTTCTTCAAGATGATGTTACAATCATGGTAGCTACAAATGCCTTTGGAATGGGTATAAATAAATCCAACGTACGCTATATTATCCATTACGGGATTCCGATGAATATCGAGTCTTACTATCAGGAAGCAGGACGGGCAGGGCGTGACGGTGAAGATAGTGAATGTATTCTTTTATTTGCCGCAAATAATGTCCAGCTGCAAAAATTTTTAATTGAACAATCATCTTTAGAAGTATTAAAAAAAGAACAAGAATATGAAAAACTCCATGCAATGGTGCAATACGGGTACACCAATCAATGCTTACAGCGGTATATCCTTGACTACTTTTCCGACCCAAATCAACTGAAACGTTGCGGGACATGCAGCAATTGTTTAAAATCTGGTGAATTAGAAGATGTCACAAAGGAAGCCCAAATGGTTTTGTCCTGTGTGAAACGAATGGGAGAGCGGTTTGGCGTTTCAATGACAGCAAAAGTGCTGAAGGGCTCCAGCAGCCAAAAAATAAGAGAATTTGGTTTTGAAAAACTCTCTACCTACGGATTATTATCTCATTATCGTGAAGCTGATATCGGCACCTTTATCCAACAGCTGATCGCAGATGGTTATTTAGACGTAGAGCACGGCAAATATCCAACCATTAAACTATCAAATAGGGCATTGCCTGTCCTAAAAGGTGAAGAAAAGGTATGGCATCACGCACGCGTTCAAGAAGTTAAAAAGAACGAAAATTATAATGAAGACTTATTTGCCTATTTAAGAGGTTTGCGTAAAAAACTGGCTGATCAATCTGGCATTCCTCCTTACATCGTATTTTCGGATGCTACCTTAAAAGACTTTTGCCGGATGATGCCATTGACTAAAGAACAAATGCTTCAGGTTAAAGGTGTTGGTGAAAGAAAATGGGAGGAATACGGGGAATATTTTATCAATGGCATTCAGGCCTTTATCGACCAATATGGTTCGGATGAAAGCTAATGGAGAAAAAACTGAAGCTCTCAACGAAATGTTACCTGAGGAGCTCTCCTATACTGCTATTAAGGAGTTTCCAGTCAAACACGAGTTCATGTCATAAGACGGCAGTACAGAAGCTGCCGTCTTTTATGACCACACTTGAATCTGTTTGGATGATTCTCCAGAATTACCGCGTACCACTACATAATTCGGAACATCCTTTGTTACAGTTTCTTTAGACTGTTTAAAAATTCTCGTTAGCCTTTGCGCATTGTCACGGCCCTTTAACCAATCCAGGATTGGCAGAGTTGTGTGGTTCTTCATTGAGCGCTTTTTCAGAATACACCATATCTGCTCCCTATAGTAATCATATAGAATGGTTAGTTCTCGTTTAATTTAGACTAAGAATGAAAACTAATTTGCTGATTTACCCAGGAGTCAATCTCATTATATTTGAACTCCCCGTTACAAAAATAATCAGAATTTGTAATAAACCCCATTTTATTTACGTTATAAATCACTGATTGGAAGGAAAACTCAGGAGATGCTGTTGCGGTACAGTCTTCAAGCAAAATACAATCATATCCATACCCATGAGCATCCTGTAATGTGCCCATTACGCACTGGTCAGTATTGATCCCTGCAAAAGCTAAGGTTTTAATGTCTAAGTTTGATAAAGTTTGCTGTAATTCCGTACCAAAGAAGCCGCTAACCCGATTTTTTTCAATTTGTATATCTTCTAACTCAACCAGTTCTTTTAATTCTGGGATAATTTCAGCTGACCATGAACCTTTAACAAGATTCAAACCAAGTCCATTAGGTAATTCTTTACCTATTTCAGTACCGGCATGATAGAATATGCGGCTTATTCCTGGTGGTATATTTACCATATCTGCACGGATCCCCCAATTTAACCAAACCATTTTCATACCAATCATTCTTGCATGCTTTATTACCTTTCTAATCGGATTAACCAGTCCTATTCCTTTGTGTTTCCTGCCTAACTTCTCAGATAAGAAAAAGTTTTGCATATCTGTGATAACAAGCGCCGTTCGCTCTGGATCAAATGCAAGTCTAAAATTATTACTTTTTAATAAATATTTCCTTTTGGCACCACGGCTAATGTCAAAAGTATCGTTGCTTTGAATCCAGTAATTTGTACTATTCCCAAATCGAATCATAGTCTACTCCTTTATTATGAAATGAAGAATAGAAATTAATGACAGCATACAATACAGGCCCGGGATTAATGATTACCCGGGCCTAGAACTGTCAATTCCTAATCAATCTGTAATTAATGATTCCAAATCTCTAGGATAGTAGGTTAATAGCTCAATTCCATCCTCTGTAATGAGAACAGTATCTGAGTGACGGAATCCGCCTAGTCCCTGTACATACAATCCAGGCTCAACGGTTACAACCATCCCTGGTTGAATCATCGTATGATCACCTAAGTCAAAAAATGGTGCTTCGTGGCCTAAAAGTCCAATATTATGACCGGTATGGTGGCGAGTGAGATGTTGAATGCCCTCTTCCTTCCAATATGCTTGAATGGTTTCTTCTACTTTGGAATATGGAATACCCGGTTTAATTGTATTGAAGGCAAGCTGCTGGGCATTGTACATATAGGTAAAATACTTTTCTTGCTCAGGAGTAACCTCTTGAACAAACATAGTTCTTTCTAACTCACTTTTGTAGCCCCAAACGTCAGCTGCAGCCTGTGTAACGAACAAATCACCTTTTTTAAATACGATGTTTTGTGTAACTGCATGCGGGAAGGCAGCCATTTCTCCGATTTGTCCGCGGAAAAAAGCATTCGCTGGACTGCCATGTGGCTTATAATCCGGTCCGAGAGTTTCGATCATCATCATGGTTGCTTCTGTTGTCGCTCGACTTGTAATCTCAATTTCACTAAGTCCTGGTTTTGTGTATTTCACTAAAAGTCGGTGAGCAAGATTGCCCCATCTGCAAGATTCTTTAATTAACTCGATTTCAGCGTCGGATTTGATAAAACGCATTTCCTCAACCCATCCGTGAACCGAAACAAAATCCTTAGCATCCAGTAAATCACTCAGTTTTGGACCGCGGTAACCCATAGGAGATCCGTATCCATTAGAATCATAGGCTATGACCTTACCTTGAAGTCCCGCTTCATTCATTACATCCTTGAAATACTCCATCGGATGACGAACACCTGGATATTCTGGATAAGAATGTACAAAATCAATGACCGCAAACTCTTCCGCATGCTCATGCTCGAGTGCCGGAACAAATAGATGAGTTTTTTCCTGAGGGTCGACAATAAATCCCATAGGACGCTCAGTCGGATGAAAATGGAAACCTGTTAAATAAAAAATATCCGTTACACTAAACAAAACCGCTCCGTCAATATCATTCTCCGTCAATTTTTTGATAAACTTTTTCTGACGGCCTTGCAACTCTTCCTTTGATATAGATAAACGCATATAGAAACTCTCCCTCTTCCGTTATTATTGGCAAATCATAGATTCTAAATCTCTTGGATAGAATGTAAGCATTTCAATACCAGTGTCGGTGACTAGAACGGTGTCGGAATGGCGGAATCCGCCTAATCCGCGAACATAAATCCCCGGCTCAACAGTAAACACCATGCCAGGCTGAATGATGGTTTCATCGCCCAGATCTAAAAATGGCGCTTCATGCCCTAATAAACCGATATTATGGCCGGTATGATGTGAAACAAGATGAGTAATGCCATTTTCTTCAAAGTAGGCTTGGACTTGCTTTTCCACATCCGAACAAGGGACTCCCGGTTTAATCGCGTTGAAAGCAACTTCTTGGGCCTCATACATGTGGTTGAAATACTTTTCCTGTTCCTTACTCACTTCTTGGACAAACATGGTTCTTTCCAGTTCACTATGATAGCCCCACACATCGGCTGCTGCCCCAGTAACGAGGGTATCTCCTTTATTCAAAGTTAAGTTTTGTGTTACCGCATGGGGGAAAGCTGACATTTTTCCAACTTGCCCGCGGAAAATCGCGTAAGCCGTTCTCCCATGAGGTTTATAATCTGGCCCTAATGTTTCAATCATAGCCATGGTCGCTTCAGTACTAGCTCTGCTTGTAATTTCAATCTCGCTAAGACCTGGCTTCGAATATTTTTGCAGTAACCTGTGAGCCAAGTTCCCCCATCGACAAGATTCCTTAATCAATTCAACTTCAGCTTCGGATTTGACAAATCGCATTTCTTCTACCCAGCCAGCGATGGATTCGAATTTCGTCATCATTAAATCGGCTACTTTCGGTCCGCGATACCCTTTGGCTGAACTATACCCTGCTGCGTCTAGCCCGACTATCTTATTTTCAAACTTGTTTTCTAGTAAAATATCTTTCAAGTATTCCATTGGGTGGCGGAGCCCGGGATATTCAGGATAATAATGCACATAGTCGACATTGGCATATTCTTTGGCATGATCATACTCTAGGTGCGGGACTAATAGATGGGTTTTTTGCGTAGAATCCAAGACAAGAGCAATGGGTCTCTCAGATGGACGGAAGTGAAAATTGGTTAGATAAAAAATGTCTGTCACACTGAATAGAACCGCACAATCAACGTTTTCAGCCGCTAATCTTTGATACAGCTTCCGTTGACGCTCTAAAATTTCTTCTTTTGAAATCGATAATCTCATGCTTTTCCCTCACTTTTTAAAATTTATTTTGAAAACAAATGGCAAGCAACTGTATGACCATTTTCCATTTCAATTACAGGAGGTGCTTTTGTTTGACAGATAGCCATACATTCCGAACAACGAGGATGGAACGAACAGCCCTTAGGCGGATTAGCCGGGCTCGGGACATCACCCGTTAAAATGATTCGTTCTCTCTTTTCATCCGGGTGGGAAACCGGTACAGCTGAAATAAGCGCCTTCGTATACGGATGCTTTGGATTTTCAAAAAGCTCTTCTGTACTCGCTAGCTCCACGATTTTACCTAAATACATCACGGCTACCCTGTCAGTAATGTGCTTGACTACACTCAAATCGTGAGAAATAAAAATATATGTTAAATTAAATTCCTTCTGAAGCTTTAATAATAGATTAATAACTTGAGATTGGATGGAGACATCCAGGGCCGAAACTGGTTCATCCGTTACAATCAAGTCCGGCTGCAAAATAACAGCCCGGGCAATCCCGATTCTCTGCCTTTGACCGCCAGAAAACTCATGAGGATAACGATCTAGATGGTATTCCGATAACCCCACAATCTCTAGGATTTCAATCGCTTTTTTGACACGTTCCTCTTTTGTATGCAGACCATGGACTCGCAATGGCTCAGTTAAAATTTGGCGGATGGTTTTTTTCGGATTTAATGAAGCATAGGGATCCTGGAAAACCATCTGAATCCGTCTTCTCAGTTTCCGCATTTCTTCATATGGAAGCTTACTGATATCCTTATTTTCAAATAGAATACTTCCATCTGTCGGGGCATTTAAACGAAGAAGGGTTCTTCCCGTTGTTGATTTCCCGCAACCACTTTCACCAACCAAACCGAATGTTTCCCCTTTATAAACGGTAAATGAAATATCGTCTACCGCTTTTACATATGTTTTCGGTTTAAACCAACCTTGGTCCACCTCATAGTATTTTTTCAGATTTTTAACTTCTAACAATGGACTGGCTGCCACTAGCAACTACCTCCTCATCCTGATAAATCCAACATCGGCATGATTGATTTTCTAACTGAAATAGGGGAGGTCTTTCCTCGAGACATTTTTTAAATACCTTTGGACAACGCGGAGCAAAGGTGCATCCTTTTGGCAGCTCATCTGGGCGCGGAACACTTCCTTTAATCGACCTCAGCTCTTTTTTTCGATCATTTGCATTTGGCATTGAATCCAGCAGTCCTTGAGAGTAAGGATGCTTCGGATTGTTAAAAAGCGTTCGAACGTCTGTACTTTCCACAATCTGTCCGGCGTACATGACAATGACGCGATCACACATTTCCGCTACAACTCCAAGGTCATGCGTAATCAGTACCGTCGACATTTGATTTTTCTTCGTAATATCTTTCATCAGCTCTAAAATTTGAGCTTGAATCGTTACATCCAACGCTGTAGTCGGCTCATCAGCTATTAAAAGCTTAGGCTGACAAACAATTGCTAACGAAATCATGACCCTCTGTCTCATACCGCCCGAAAGCTGATGCGGATACTCATCAATGATTTGCTCCGCTCGTGGAATCCCAACCTGTTTTAACATTTCAATGATTTTTTTACGGATTTCTTTTTTCTTTAGGTTGGTATGCTGTAAAAGAGGCTCACTTAACTGTTGACCGATTGTGAAAACAGGGTTTAAAGATGTCATTGGCTCTTGGAAAATCATTGCAATATCATTACCGCGAAGCTTCCGCATTTCTTTTTCAGATAGTTTGGTAAGATCCTTATTCTCCAACAGGATCCGTCCATCCTCAATATAGCCAATCGGTTCGGGTAAAAGTCCCATGATTGATAAAGAGGTTACACTTTTACCACATCCTGATTCACCGACAAGTCCAACGGTTTCTCCTTCATTCACTTCAAAATCAATGCCATTTACCGCTTTCACTATCCCTGCAGAAGTTTTAAAATAGGTTTTAAGATTTTCAACTTTCAATACCGTATTTACCATACGTAAACATTCCTCTCCTTTCAGAGGCGCCTTCCTTAATCACCCTTCAGTTCCGGATCTAATACATCTCGCAGCCAATCTCCAAACAGGTTGACCCCTAATGCTGTAATTACAATGGCCACACCTGGGAACGTTATTAACCACCATGCACTATAGATATAATCCTTTCCTTCATTGAGCATGTTCCCCCAAGCGGGTGTTGGCGGCTGTACCCCGAAGCCCAAGAAACTGACGGAGGCCTCAGCAATAATAAAGGTCGCAATTTGCAATGAAGACAAGACGATGATCGGGGTAAATAGGTTCGGAACAATATGCTTTAAGATAATTTCTCTTCTTCTGACCCCAGTAGCTACACAAGAGAGAATAAATTCCTTTTCTCTTAAAGCTAGTACTTCACTTCGTACGACCCTGGCGTAAATGACCCACCCCCCGATAACAAGCGAAATAATAATGTTTCTTAGACCTGTCCCTATTACTGCATTGATAACGAGAACCAGCAGGATAAATGGGAAGGCAAGCATTACGTCTACAATCCGCATTAGTACTGCGTCAATCCAGCCTCTAAAGTAACCGGCAACTATTCCAATAATGGTACCAATTAAACCAGCGAAGAACACAGTGGATATCCCAATGATGAGCGATATTTTAGTTCCGTAAATAATCCGGGACAAAATATCACGGCCAAGCTGATCCGTTCCTAACAAATGGCCATCTGTCATAGGAGGAAGGAGCTTTTTACTAAAGTCCGCTAATTCTGGATCGTACGGAGCGAGCCATTGCCCAAAAAGCCCTAGCACAAGGAGAATGACAATGATGAAAGCGCCAAATAAACCGGTACGACTTTTCATCAATTGTTTGATTAAAAATTGCCATAGTGATTGTTGTTTAGACGTTTTAATTTCGATTGCCTGCTCTGTGTTTTTATCGATTATTATGTTACCCAAGTGTTCGTCCCCCCTATTTCAAACGGATTTGTGGGTTCACATAGGCATATAGGATATCTGCCAGGAAGTTGATGATGGAGTATATTAACGCGATAATAAAAACCCCTGCAAGGACAACTGGGAAGTCACGGTTCATCAGCGACTGCATGAGAAGTCTCCCGATGCCTGGCCAGGAAAAAACGGTTTCCGTGATAACTGCCCCGCCTAGTAAAACCCCTAAGTCTAACGCTACGAGTGTAATGATGGGAAGGAGAGCATTTTTTAAAGCGTATCTGGATAACACTTTCCGAACAGGTACCCCTGAAGCTTTTGCCGTACGAATATAATCTTTTCGAAGTACATCGAGCATCGTTGATCTTGTAAAACGGGCGAATCTGGCAACACTGTAAGCGGCTAGTGTAATCATCGGTAATATCATATGAGTCACCGATCCTCCGCCACCAGAAGGAAGCCAGTTTAATGTTGCTGCAAAAATGAGGATTAAAATAATCCCTAACCAGAAACTTGGTACGGCCTGACCTAATACGGTAAAAGCAACCCCTACTTGGTCATATATTGAATTTCGTTTGTATGCGGATATAATCCCGATTGGAATCGCTATTAAAATCGAAAGGGCAAGCGCTGAAAAAGCCAGCTGAAACGTTGCAGGTATTCGATCTAATACAATGGCTAATGCTGGCTCGCGTGAACGCAATGATTCGCCAAAATCACCTTGTACGGCATTAATCATGAATTCCCCGTATTGAACAATAAGTGGCCGGTCAAAACCTAGTGCCTCTCGATATTCAGCCAACTGGTCCTTTGGGGCATCCGGCGGTAAGAAAAGTGCAGTTGGATCCCCAGATAGACGAATTAAAAAGAACACAGCTGTTAATGCCAAAAACACTACTAAAACCACCTGAAGGGATCTTTTTACAACAAAATCTAACATGTCATACCTCCTATCATTTAAAGATGGAAGGAGGGTATCAAAACCCTCCTATCATTAGTTCCAGCTCATGGTATGGACAAGCATTTTTTCATCAATTCGCGGTTGGAAGTTCAAGTTCTTTCTGACAGCGTATAAATCACCTTGCTGCCATAAATAGATCCATGCAGCTTCCTCAACAAGTCTATTCTGAAGTTCAGCCCATGCTTGCTTTCTTTCTTCAGGATCAAAAATTGGGATTGCCTTTGAGATTAAGTCTTGAACCTCTGGATCATAAAAACCGCTGTACGGTGCCTCTTGTGTGAATAAGTTTTCAATCGTGCCTTGCGCATCAAAAGCGGGACCCCAGCCGAGGATGAACATATCACCCATCTCACGCTGACGGATTTTAGCTAAATGATTCCCCCATTCATTTACTTGAACATTGACTGTTATACCAATTTCCTGCAATTGTGCTGCAATGGCTTGTGCCACATGAGTATCCATTGGGTACCGGCCATTCGGAGTGTCTAATTGCAATGTCATTTCAGATGGATCATAACCGGCTTCTTCTAATAATTGAACAGCCTTATCGGGATTATATTCATATCCTTCCGTTTCGGCATAGTCCGCATTAATTTTAGAAAGCGGGCCCGTCATCTTTGTTCCGTATCCGTTTAAAACACTTTCCAGTAATTCATCGACATTGACTGCATGACTTATGGCCTGACGAACCTTTTTATCCTGGAGTGGCCCATCATAAAAGGTATTGAGTGCTACATAATTAATTCGTGAAGAGCCAATCATTTCAATTTTTGAATTTTCGTCATTTTCTACTCTATCAACTGAATCAACCGGAATATTTTTAAATAAGTCAACTTCTCCGCTTAAAAATGCCGCCAACCGGCTACTAAATTCTGGGATATATCTAAACGTAACCTCTTTAATAACAGGGGCACCATTCCAATAATCTTCATTAGCTTCGAGCTTTAAATACTGATCCCTTTGCCACTCTGAAAACTTGTATGCTCCAGTACCTATTGGATTTTTGGCTGCTTCTTCAAGCCCTACTTCCTGAACATGTTCCATATCCATAATTAATAGATCATCCGCAATGCGCAATAATAAATTGGGCAGCGGTTCATGTGTGATGATTTGAACCTTGTAATCATCAACAACTTTTACCTCTTTAAATGCCGTCCATCTTGAACGATAAAATGAATTATTTTCTTCTTTTAAAATGTATTCAATATTTTGTTTAACATCTTCTGCGGTAAAAGGTTTTCCATTATGGAAGGTAACATCATCTCTTAAAGTAAATTCCCAAGTAAGCTCATCGATATTTTTCCATTCGGTAGCTAGTCCTGGAATAAAACTGCCCTCATTATCTCTTTCAATTAATGGATCATAAATGTTTCTAATTTGCACATCATTTACATAATTCACGTCCGTATTAGCGAGCATTGTGACCGCATCTGCTTCAATTCCAATAACAATGTCATCTCTTGCTGATGACGAACCCTCATCCGCGGCATCATCATTCGTATTACTATCTGTCATATCCCCAGCAGTTTCAGGTGTACATCCGGCTGCTATCAACACTAGTAAAATGAACGAGAATAATACAAATAGATTTTTTCTTACCATAGTATTTTCCCTCCTATAAGATTGCTAGATAATGACCTATTAAATATCTGAATTAAAATCATCCTTTCTCTATTTATCTGAAATATCTTTATTTTCAGTCTACCAATTCCATAAATTTTATCTATGTGGTTACTACCAAAATGGAAATCTATTTCTTGTTAAAATTCACAAAATTAAGTATAGTTTTAATAGTAACTCTTTTGTTTGGGGGCAGTTATGAATCAATCACTTAATAAATTACAGCTACAATATTTAATTCATGTTTCCAACATATTAAATTCAACCTTAGATATTGATACAGTGGTTGACTTGATTATTTCCGAAATCATTCCAATTATTGACGGTGCAGATGGCGGAATCCTCTTTTTATTTGATGAAAAGAAGCAGCAGTTAGTCCCGAAAAGTTCATACGGTTTTAATGAAAACATTCTAAAGCTTGTCCGAATAAAACCTGGTGAATCTATGACAGGACTTGCTTTTAAAAAGCGGAGAACTTTAATTTTTTCTAATCGCGAGGAAATATTTGGAGCCCAGCAATCCTTTTCCCCTTACAATCAGGAAATGCACAATTCAGCTATTCGCTCAACTGTCTACTCAGCCATCTGTGCCCCCATTTTCATAAAAGAAAAGTGTATTGGCATTATTACGCTTGATTGTTTTTCAAAAAACAAGTCTTTTACGATGGAAGATAGGGAGCTATTAGAAGCCATTACTCATCAGGTAGGAATTGCTTTAGAAAGGACTGCATTATATAAAGAAAAGGAAAAATCTATTAAACTTCTTGAAAGCCTCAACCAGGAAATCACCCGGCAAAATCAGCTTCTTTCACATTCCATTGAGTTACATCAAAGATTATCCAATATTGTGTTAAACGGAGAAGGTTTGAATGAAATCCTAATGTATATTCAGTCAACCATCAACGCCCCTACTCTTTTACTCGATAATTATGGAGAGATATTAATTTCCTACAAAATAGACGAGCTTGATTTAGAAATGAACTCCTTTATTGAATATATTGTCCCCCATTTGAGCAACGATTCTGTCCAAAAACAGATGTCTGTCTCATTCGGGAGAGATCGAAAATATGATCTTTCCTTATTCCCAATCGGCAGCAAGACAAACCTTCTAGGATATTTAGTTACCGTGTCCTCCCACAAACTAAATGAAATACATATCGCTGCTTTAAGTCACGCCTGCACGATTATTTCTTTAGAATTATTAAAGGAACAAAATCTTTATGAGATCGAGCAAAGTTTAAAAGGCGAATTTATTGAAGAGCTTTTTCAGGGCGGGAAATTTAGCGATAGCTTAAGAAAAAGAGCATTACAGTTAAATCTTGAGCAAGAACGCCTATACCAGGTTGTTTATATTGATTATGAACCGCTTATCCATAATTATGAGAGGTCTAGAAAGATAAACTATACCATCCATAAAAAATTACTGAACCTCGTGAGGCATCTCTTTTTAAATGGATTTGCCACTGGACTAGCTGTTAATAGAAAAAATCATATTATCGTCATTCTTTCTTTCAAAGATGAATCGAAGCTAGAAAAAATAAAATCATTTTTAATCGAAAAATGTAACCAACTTTTAAATCAAGTGGAAAAAGATTTCAAGGGTTTGACTGTAGCAGTGGGGATTGGAGGCATTCAGAAAGGGCTGGATCATGTTTTTAAATCTTCACAGCAGGCAATCCGATGTCTATCCTATATTAGGAACAAGAAAATAAATGATACAATTCTTTTCTTTGATGAATTAGGAGCAAAGAGGCTTTATTTAAATAATACCAATGAAGAACTCTTGGATTTTCTGACAGATATTCTTGGTCCTTTATTACAATATGAAAACCAACAAAAGGAAGAGTTTATTGAGACATTACTCATTTATTTGGAAAATAATCAGAAGCTGAAAATAACGGCTGAGAAATTACATATTCATTTAAATACTCTTTCCTATCGAATAAAACGGATAGAATCTATATTAGGGATTAGTTTTCAAGATCCAAATGACCTGCTTAATTTATATTTGGCTGTTAATATGTACAAAATGCTTAAATAAGGGCCGATCGTAATAGGGCCCCTATTTAAGCATTAGTTTATGGCAGAAAAGGCAGGAGATAATTATCCCCTTGTCTAAGCAATATTTTTATTTCGCTCAATTCTTCTCTCACCCTCAAGCAGCCTCGCCTGGACTAATCGTTCTCTAACCTTAATGCCGACCAGACTGGCCAAATAAGCTTTTACAATCCCGCCTAAAATAAATGGTGTTACAGCTACACTCATGGCAGCTGTCCATGACACGTCTGCCACAAATTTATATTGAATACCGCCCAACGCCAAAGTAATAATCATTCCGGCCAAATTTGCAATCATCGCCATTGAAATCGTAAATTTGGTTTTTTCAAGGATCAAACCAGTGACATATGCAGTCACAATAAATCCAATAATGAATCCCCCCGTTGGACCGACTAACACATGAAACCCAGCACTAGCCTGTGTAAATACCGGAACCCCTACTGCTCCAATTGCCGCATAGACAATCATCGCAATGGCTCCATAGCGGCTCCCTAAAATGGTAGCAGTCAGCCCTACCGCTAAAGTTTGCCCTGTTATGGGTATCAGCGGAAGCGGAATCGTAATCTGCGCGAGAATTCCAGTAATGGCAGCAAATAAAGCACAATATAATAGCATTCTGAGTTTATTGTTTCTTTCCATGTTAACTCCCCTTCATTTGATTGTTAACCTATGTACAAAAATAGGTTAACATTATTCCGAGGGGAATGCTAGAGGAAATATTTATTTTTTTGGGTATTCGGATTATAGTGTGGAAACAATACTTTAAATAACAACTTAAATCCTTTATCAAATAGGTGTGTCTATCAATATTCGAAAAATCCCCTGGGTTAGATATTCAGTTTTTTCTTACAGTTAAAATCATTTTATTTTATAATATCCCTTTACAGTTATATTCCATTTGTGTTATATTACATTTGCGTTATATTCGACTCACATTAATATGTCAAATATCAGAAAGGGGATGCAATGACAAAAATAGATATTTATTTAATGAGGTGAGCGACATGTCAGGTAAAATTCCAGGCATGGATGTATCTATGCTGGTTGCATTGGCTGAACCAAATCGAATGGCTATCGTTGAACTGTTGCGTGATGGACCTCTAACTGTGGGAGAAATTGCTAATCGCCTGGAACTTTCTCAGCCACATGCATCCAAGCATTTAAAAGTACTAAGTAACAATGGAATTGTAGAAGTAAAGCCAGAAGCTAATCGTCGTTATTACAAGCTGCGATCTGAGCCTTTCCAGGTATTAGAATATTGGGTAACTTCCTTTCAAAAGAATATGGAAAGGAAATTCGACAACCTGGACGATTATGTACAAGAATTGAAAAATAAAAAGCAATAAACGAGTAAAAAATAAGGAGGAAAAAGCATGCCAAATAACAAAATGCTTTCAAGAGTAGAGAATGAAAGGTTTCTTGTTTTAGAACGAGTTTATGATATGCCACGTGATCAACTATTTCAATTATTCAAGGAACCAGAGCATTTAAAGCGCTGGTGGAGTACGGATGGTTGGGAACTACCCTTTTGTAACATGGACTTTCGCCCGGGAGGCGTATGGCACTACTGCATGAAATGTGTTGATAAGAATCAAGAAGAATATGGAATGGAATCTTGGAACAAAACCATTTATAAAGAAATTATTGAGCCAGAAAAGATTGTCTATAATGATTATTTCTCGGATGCAGAAGGCAATATCAATGAGTCCATGCCTTCTCCAGAGGTCACGATGGAATTCATCGATTTGGGCAGTCAAACAAAATTGGTCAGCCGTTCTGAATTCGACTCAGCAGATTCCCTTCAAGCTGTTTTGGACATGGGATTGCTGGAAGGCATTACACAAACGTGGGATAGTTTAGATGCACTAGTTGAGACCTTGAAATAAAATAGGGAACAAAACTTTGATTATTTAATATTTAAAAAGATGAAAGAAATATTTACAAGGCGGTTGACCAGAGTAGTTAACCGCCTTGTAGTACATCTTGTATGGATGTAATCTACCTCCCAAGGATAAAGAATACCCTATTCCAATCCATCAAAATTGCTTAAACTATAGTAAAATATTATAAGAACAATTTAACCTATTTTAGAGAACTATTTTACTACCCTCCCCATTCGTTTAACAGAAATCTAATTTATGCTTTCCACACGATAATACGAATACCTATTTTTTTTTGCTTCCACCATTAAATCAATCCAACACTTATCTGCGCTTCTTTTTACCCTTGTTACGAACCGAATTTCTCTTCACTTCCAGTCTATCATACGGTTTTTGAGGCGATTTTATTTCCCGCTTCGGCCTTACATTTTTCTTATCAATCGATTGCCCCATGCCTTTTTCAATTTTCCCAAGCATTTGCTCGTCTTTTGGCGCAACAAAGGTGACAGCCTTACCCTTTTCACCTGCTCTGCCGGTTCGGCCGATACGGTGGATATAGCTTTCAACATCTTCTGGAATGTCGTAATTGAAAACGTGCGTGACTCCACTTACATCCAGTCCCCTTGCCGCTACATCAGTTGCGACTAAGTATTGGATTTCGGCGTCCCGGAATCGTTTCATGACTCGTTCTCTCTTGGCTTGAGAAAGGTCGCCGTGCAATTCATCTGCATTGAATCCGTTTTGCTGAAGCGCTTCATTCAGTTTACTGACCCGACGCTTAGTTCGACAGAAGACCATGGCAAGAAAAGGGGACTCTTCTATTAAGGTTTGAAAAAGATGCTGTTGCTTTAACCTATCTGTTGTTAGGATGACACTCTGGTCGATTTCCTTAACCGTTACCTCTGGATTTTTCACCCTAATATCAACCGGATTCGTTAAATATTTTTTGGCCAGACTTCGGACTTGATCAGGAACTGTCGCAGAAAACAATAGCGTTTGCCTTGTCGATGGTATTTCTTTTATAATTTGTTCCACCTCAGGAAGAAAACCAATATGCAGCATTTGATCGGCTTCATCTAAGACAAGGGTTGAAAGCTTTGAAAGCTGAACTGTTTCTCTGCGCAGATGGTCGAGCAGTCTCCCTGGAGTTGCCACAATCACTTGAATATTTCCTTTTAACTTACGTAGTTGCTGCTCCACATCTTGGCCTCCATATATCGGAAGGACACGAATTCCCTCTTCCTCACTGAGAACACTTTTAATATCATTTGTTATTTGAAGCGCCAGCTCCCTTGTTGGGGTCAGAATTAGAGCTTGAGGTCCCGTTTTTGTTACATCTATTTTCTCTAATATCGGCAATACAAAGGCCAGAGTTTTCCCGGTTCCCGTCTGGGCGCGTCCGATTACATCCTTCCCTTCCAAAATTGCAGGAATCGCTTTTTCCTGAATCAGAGTAGGAGATGTGATGCCTTTCATTTTAAGCCGTCCAATCCTTGTATCACTAATATGCAGATTATAAAAATCTTCCATCCTAAGACCACCTAAACATTATTTTACGCATCCGCTATTTCACCTTTATAAAATATCTTTTTATGAAGTTCGATTCCCAATTCTCTGGCCATCTTCTTTAGTTCCCGTTCTTCCCTGGGAGAAACAAAGGATACAACAGTGCCCCCATGAGAACCCAGCCTTCCTGTCCTACCGGATCTGTGCACGTACTGGTTGAGATCCCTGCTTAAATCAAGATGCAGTACATGGGTTAGACCTTTAATATCAAGACCTCTCGCTGCCACATCGGTTGCTAAAAGAAGATTGCTTTTTCCCGAACGGATGCTTTTAATCGCATTTTCTCTATCCTGCTTTTTCGTTTCGCTATGTAAAATACTAGGGGTCAAACCTTCGTAAGATAATTTTGATGCCAGAACATTCAACTGTCCTATGTCATTAGAAAACGCCAATACTTTTTCTGGTTCTGTTCTCATCAGTTTACCGATTAATTCAACCTTATCCCTCTCCTCACAAACAAAATAGATATGCTCAACGTCTTGATTCAGAGAAGGCATTTCGTCAACCTTTATCACTTCAGGATGACTCATCCATTGTTTCGCAAGTTCTTCTGTTTTTTCGGTTAACGTTGCTGAAAATAACAGTACCTGTCTATCCCGCAAAGCAGAATCTACAATCCCTTTTACCGTTTGCAGATGTTCCGGAACCAATAATTGATCTCCTTCATCGATTACAATCATTTTGACTTCATGCATTTTTATTTTCTTTTGCTTTATGAGCTCCAGCAGACGTCCAGGTGTGCCCGCAATGATGTGGGGACGTTTTTTTAGCTTTTCGATTTGCCGTTTAATATTCCCGCCGCCAATAAAAGACGCAGCCTTTATTTCACTTCCTCCAGACCATTCCTGAATTTCTTGAAAAATTTGCATGACTAACTCGTGGGATGATGCCAGGATTACTGCTTGTACATGAGGCAGCCCTGGATCAACTTTTTCTATAACTGGAAGCAAATAAGCCAATGTTTTTCCTGTTCCGGTTGGAGACTGGGCGATCACGTCTTTTTTCTCAAGGATAAGCGGGATTGCCTTCTCCTGTATTGGAGTCGGATTTGCAAATCCCTTTTTGCTCCAGTTTTCCTTGATAAATGGCTTTAACTGCTCTATGATTGATGAATTCATGTTTTACTCCTCTTTCATAAGTCATACAAAAGGATGGGATTCCACCCACCCTTTCTAGTCATTTCTTATTATGGCATGTTTTGCTATGATAATGATATTTTTTTATTTGTATTAAACAGATTCCTGATCTAAAGCGATTTCTAATTCCTTGTACAATTGATCCCGTTTGTTATCGAGCTTCTGCTGTTTTTCCATTAGTTCTTGCAAAACCTTCAGTTCTTGTTCATGCACCATTTGCCCCTGAATCGTTTTGAGTTTTTCCTCGATTTCTTCAATTTCCAGTTCTATTTGAGGTGCTTTATTCTTTGTAACAGGCTCCTTTTTCTGAACATATGGATTTTTTATGGTTATCCCTTGACTCTTCTTTTCCGGAAGTATCTCTTTCAGTTTTTTCCTTGCCCAAGAATAATGGCCAGGGAATGCATACAAAGTTTGGTTTGTTAACCAATACGTTTTGGAAAAAAGCTTATCAATAAAATAGCGATCATGGGATACGGCTAAAATGGTCCCATTAAACCTTTCCAAAGCGTCCTCCAGCACTTCTCTTGAATCAATATCAAGATGGTTGGTCGGTTCGTCGAGGATTAGAAAGTTAATATCCTGGTACATCAGCTGAGCAAGCCGCAGTCTCATTTTCTCTCCGCCGCTTAAACCTTTAATTTTTTGAAAAACGGCAGGTCCGTAAAATAAGAACCTAGCTAAAATATGTCTAGCTTCACCCTCGGTTACCCTAACCTCATCCCTAAAAGCTCCAATGATAGTTTGATCTGGATCTTTCACATGGAAAGTCTGTGATAAATAGCCTATTTTTACATTACTCCCCATTTTAATCTCACCATGATCAGCTGTTAATTCTTTTAAAAGCAGTTTTAAAATTGTAGACTTACCAGTTCCATTTTCACCAACAATGACAGCACGATCCTGGAATTTAAGATTCATATTAATTCCGCTAAAGAGCTCTATCCCATTAAACGATTTGGAGACATCTTTCATAACCATTACATCATTACCGCTTCGTTGGTTCTGTTCGAATCGAAGATCCATTTTTTTCGTTTCGAGGACGGGTCTTTTCAATTTTTCCATTCTTTCTAAAGCCTTTTCCATACTGCTGGCTCTTTTATGAAGACCTGCATTAGGCGGATTAGCCTGGTTTGCCCACTCCCGTAATCGTTTAATCGTCTCTTTCATTTTCTTAATTTTCTTTTGCTGTTCCTGATAAGCCTGAAACTCAAGCAGAAGCTTTTCTTCCTTTTCTTTAAGGAAACCTGAGTAATTTTGGTGATACATCACGAGTTCGCCATCTTCTAAATCTAAAATTTTCGCCACCACCTGATCGAGAAAATATCGGTCATGGGAAATCACTACAACCGTTCCTTTGTACTCTTTTAAATACTCTTCCAGCCATTCGACCGCACCAATATCCAAATGATTCGTAGGTTCATCGAGCAGTAATAGATCAGGATTCTGAAGCAGGATTAGACCCAAACCAACTTTTGTCTTTTCCCCGCCGCTCAAAGTTTCAAATGTACTATCAAGGAGGTCGTTTATCTTTAAACCATTTACAACCTTTTGAATGTTGGCTTCTATCTCATAACCGCCCAAATAAGTAAATTGATCCTGAATCGATCCATATTCTTTAATCAATCGAATCAGGCGGGATTGATCCTGCTCTGTAGCCATTCTTGTTTCTATATCCCGCATTTCGTTCTCCATTTTTTTCAATTTAGAAAAAGCTGAAGATAAGACTTCGCAAACTGTTACTTCATTTGAGTAGGATGGAATTTGTTCTAGATAGCCCACCTTACAGTCTTTTTTAATATGAATCTGACCAGAATCAGGTGCTTCAATCCCGGCAAGCAGCTTAAAAATCGTAGTTTTTCCGCTTCCATTTCTGCCGACTAAGCCAACTCTGTCATTGTCATGGATTTCAAACGATAAATGTTCAAATATTTTGGTACCGCCGAACATTTTACTTACTTCATGTGCCGCACAAATAATCATGGTTTTTAACTCCTTTGGACGAATTTAAAAAAGGCCATAGGCAAGAACACCTTACCCATGGCTTTTAGAGAGATCATTTCTACATCGAATATACATCGTTGTAAACATTTTATTTTTCCCTAAAGTATAAACAAAAAGAGAGCTCAAATAAGCTCTCCTTTTAGTCATATCAATTTTAGATGGATAAAGAGATTCTTATTGTTTTGTTGTTATGCAGTTGCTAAAAATGGGCATACGTATCCCGTTGGCAGCTGCAGCATGCAAAATCGCACAGCAAATACTCAGAAAACTAAGAATTTGTGAGCGTCCAACAACAAAACGATTCATCTCTTCATCCACCTCCTTTACCGAACATAAAATATGCTTTTATTATAAAATTTTCCATTATGAATTACAAGCCTGATTCATCTAGGACCTTAAAATGCTGCCATTCATAAGGGAGTAACCGCTGATACTTATCGGTTAAGAACCGATCTTCGATGAGCACTAATATTCCTTGATCCTCTTCTGTTCGTATCAGCCTTCCTCCAGCCTGCAGAACCTTGTTCATCCCCGGAAACACATAGGCGTAATCATAACCGTTCTTTCCTTTTTGATTGTAATAGTCCTTGATTAAGTCTCGATCCACTCCTATTTGCGGAAGTCCGACTCCCACAACGATAACTCCTGTGAGCCTGTCTCCTTTTAGATCTATGCCCTCGGAAAAAATCCCTCCCAAAACTGCGAACCCAACAAGAGAATCATCTTGACCGGTTTCAAAGGAAGCGAGAAACTCTTCTCGTTCAGTTTCAGACATCGTCTGACTCTGAACGATTGTTCTGACACCTTCCCAATCCTCGAGAATGCATTCCTCATAGACATCGGTCATATATTTATAAGACGGAAAAAAGATGAGATAGTTACCTCTTCGTTTTCGTACAACTTCACGGATCGTTCTGACAATTATCTTTTTTGAGCGCTCCCGATCGTGATAGCGGGTTGAGACAGGCTGAATATACAGTTCTAAATGTTCACGGAGAAAAGGGGAAGGTATCGATAACATATAATCTGCTTTCTCTCCACCGAGCATGTCTTTATAAAAAGAAATCGGCATAAAAGTCGCCGAAAAATAGATTGTCGAACGATAATGTTTGGCAGCTTGTCCCAAGAGATAAGAAGGGTCGAGACAGTATAACTTGACCCGTACTTCACTTTTTTCAATTTCTGCAAATGTTACGTAGCGTTCATCAAAAAGCTTAGCTGTCTTCAGGAATGCTTGTGCCAGAAAATATGTATCTAATAAAAGTGAGGTTGACTCCTCCAGAAGTTCCCTCTCCGCCTCCGCCACAAAAGTATCGAGTAAAATAATTAATTCCTCCTGGAGTACTCGTTCTACTAAATAAGGCTGATTTCCGCATTGTTTCTTTAACTGCAGAAAGTACTCATTAATGGCTTTTGCACTTTCAAAGAGGTACGAATTTTTCCCTTTATAATCTCGTTTTAATTGGAGAAAATCGGATTTTAACAATTGAGCCGAGAACATCTCCCGTGCACGGTCAACCAGATTATGAGCTTCATCAACGAGAACGGCCGATTTTCTTTTTTGTTCATCAAAAAACCGCTTCAAAGAAACTTGAGGGTCATACAAGTAATTGTAGTCGCAAATGATTGCATCGGCGATGTAGGCAAGATCAATCGAAAATTCAAAGGGGCAAACTCGATGCTTCCGTGCATACACGGCCATAACTTCACGATTCATCATTGTTTCATTTGCAAAAATATCTAAAATCGCAACATTAATTCGGTCATAATAGCCGTCTGCAAATTCACAATGGTCTTTTGAACAAATCGTTTCATCCTGAAAACAAACCTTGTCCTTCGCAGTGATTGTCACCGCTTTACATTGAAGCCCTTTTTCTTTCATTAGATACAAGGCATCTTCAGCAGCAGTTCTCGTAATCGTTTTCGCTGTAACATAAAAGAAACGGTCGATTAGTCCTTCCCCTAGAGCTTTAACGGCGGGAAATGTCGTTGAAATTGTCTTTCCCGTACCGGTCGGAGCCATCGCAAATAATTTCTTTTCCGCCAAGATACTTTTATAAACGGCTCCTGCAAAATCCCTTTGACCGCTGCGGTAGGATGGAAAAGGAAAGGCCAGTTTTTTCGCACTTTCCGTTCTTTTTTCTGCATGATCTTTTAACAGAGAGGCAAAAGGCACATATTGCTGGACTGTATCATACACAAATGCCTCTAATTCCTTAAAAGTGCTTTCTGCAACAAATTGTTTTATTTCCTTCGACTCCGTTTGAACATAGGTGAGTCGAATTTTTATCGTTTCCAGGTTCTTTTCCTTGGCTAGAATATAGGCGTAAAATTTCGCTTGGGCCCAATAAACTAAGTACGATTCTTCAGTTATTTCAGCAAGCGGCCTTGAGGTTGACTTAATTTCATCAATCATCAAACCATTCTCTTCGTGAATGACACCATCGCATCTCCCTTCAATTTTGAAAACAAGTCCCTCAAATAAGATCTCACAAGCTAGGGGAACTTCTTTTTCATCCGACTCTTTGTAAGAACTCTGGACCGCCTGATGAATTTTAGTCCCTTCTTGGAGAGGAGTCACGGAACGAAAGCGAGAATCAATACTCCCGCTTCGGTATACATATTCAACTAGCCCTCTAACAGAAATCCGTACTATATTTGTCACGAGATTCACCTAATTCACGTTTAGATACCTCTATCTTACCTGTTTTTGGGCAAAAGAAATACCCCACCCTGCAAAAGTGAGGTCCAACGAATTTACTGCTATTTCTATGAATTTCATCCTTTTATCAACGGATTTTCGCTTCTTTTCAGAGAATCGATGTTTTATCAATGAATTTGGTACCTTTATCAACGACTTCTGGCACTTTATCAACGATTACTTCCTGTTTATCAACGAATTTTCTCTATTATCAACGAATTTTCTCTATTATCAACGAATTTCGGCTCTTTATCAACGAAGCAACCTTTTATCAACGACTTCTGGCTTTTTATCGACGAATCTCTTTTTATCATTTCTATTCTTATTTTATTTTTTCTGCCCAGTCCATGAAGTTCGTCACTACCTGATCCAGAAATTGGACAGTCGGTTCATGAATCAAATTCCCTGACTCGTCTATCTTTTCTTGGACTGTGCCAATCAATACTTCATTGCCTGGAAGGGTTAATGCCGATACTCCAGGAGAGTTTAAAATTTGACGGAGATGCATTTGCGCACGGGCTGTTCCAAGAATGCCTCCAGAAGCCCCAACAATCATGGCCGGTTTTTTCACCATTACTTTTTCCACTCTGGAAAACCAGTCAATTGCATTTTTTAAAAGGGCTGGAACAGAATGGTTATATTCCGGTGTAACAAATAACAGACCATCACTATTTAAAATCTGCTCTCTCAAATCTTTTACAATTGCAGGAGGATCCATTTCATCATCCTGATTGTACATAGGGAGCTGGTCGATTGGAAGAATCTCAATTTCCATTTTATCTGCGTATCGGTTTTGCATGTATCGCGCCAGTCTCTTATTGTAGGATTCCTTTCGGTTACTGCCTACCATTGCTGCAATTTTCATACTGAAAACCTCCTGAAAATTTAAATGCACATTCATTTTTACAAAAAGAGATTCAATTTTTTATTCATTTTGCTCACAATGTCTATAATTGAATCTTTTTTACTAGAACCGATTTTATTATTTTCCTTTCCTGAACCGAGTTAACAACAAATAAGGAGGATGGATAACCACCCTCCTGTTACACTTATTTTTTATTTTTTTGACGTCCGCTTTTCTTTTGGCTTTGATTTTGGCTGTTGCCTACTTGCATATCCGTACCAAATTCTATATCATTTTTACCTTCCTGGCCTTTCAGCTGCTGGCGCTTTTGATCTTTATTTTGCATCCCTTGTTTGGACATCGCAGGTACCTCCATTTATGTAATAGTTCGATTACTACTACCTATTGTCCCAGACAAGAAATGATATTATTCTAATGAAATTCTGGTTTGGGAGGCGGAAATACAAAATAAATATTTATTTTCTTTTGGTTTTACTGAACTTAGTGAGGTTTTACAGAACTCACCTCTGTTTTACAGAACTTAGAACCTATTTAACCGTACTCGGAATTTGGTTAAGCGAACTCACAACGTTTTTACCGAACCCGTCACCGACTAAACCGGATTCAGAATCATTTTACAGAACTTAGCAAAACCTTTACCGAACTTACAATCGTTTTTCCGAACTGAGAACAGACTAATCAGATGATTACTAGATGCGACTAACGTTCAACCCCGAACACAATCCCATTTTGTCTGCGTGCTTCTTCCGTAATTCTCAAGACGGCCTCGCTAATTCTTCCTAGCTCTTCATACCTTTCACGGTCTTGATTCTCGATAATCTCTTTAAAAGCCTCGATCTCATAAACCATATCCAATTCTTTTTGTGGTATTGCCAGCTCTTCTGTCCCCCCGGTTAATCGATCCTTATACTCTATCTTAGTAGGCGGAGCAATATGATTAAAAGCAATGGTTCCTGCCTCGCCGTGGATTTCGCAAGGGAGATCCGCATTCACAATTTTCGAGCAAAGAATCGTGCAGACAAAACCGTCGTATTCCAGTATCAGCGTCCCGCTCCCATCTACACCAGTCGCAATAATCACCGGAAAATATGTCACTTTCTTTGGCACTCCAAATAAAGATACCGCAGCAAAAATCGGATACACACCCAAATCGACCAAAGCTCCCCCCGAAAACTTTAGCGAAAAAATAGTCGGTTCTTCTCCCTTAAGTACCAGATCATATCTTGACGAATATTTCATATATGAAAGCACGGCACTCCGGATTTTCCCGATCCTATGCACATTCTCTTTCAACCGTTTAAAATTAGGAGCGTGAATATTGCGGGCTGCTTCGAATAAAAATACACCGTTTTCATCCGCTAACTGAAAAGCAGCCTGCCATTCATAGAGATTTGAGAAGATGGGTTTCTCGCAAATAACATGCTTTTTATGCCGCAAGAAAAGCTTCACTTGTTCAAAGTGCAAGGAATTAGGGGAAGCAATATATACTATATCAACTTGATCACTGTTGGCCATTTCATTTAAATCCGTATAAACGGCTGGAGCATTAAATCTGTCTGCGAATTGTTTTGCTTTGTCATAGGATCTTGAATAAACACTCGTTAAATTGAAATCCGTTGTCTCCTGAGCCGACTCAATAAAACGGATTGTAATATCACTTGTACCGATCACACCATAGTTCATCTTAGTGCTCCTCTCTGTTTGTTATGATAGGCAGTTTGATTTTAACAGAAAGCTCGTTTCCCATATATTTATATGATAAATCACCATGATACTGTTTAACCAAAGACGCAATAATAAAGGTTCCCAGCCCTTCGTGGTGACCAGTCTTTGTACTGTATTCAAACTCATGAAACAAATGGTCTGACAGCTCGTTTGGCAGCGGCAGAGTGCTGTTTTTTAATTCTAAAATAAAAATACCTCCATATAAGCCTGACCTCATTTCAATCCGTGCGACACCTTTTTGTTTCCTGTATTCATCAGCAGCTTCAAAACTATTCTCAAGGAGATTACTAATCAATTTGCTTTGGTCGGTTTTCTTCATAGGTAAAGAAGATAAAGGTACTTCAAAGTCGCAGGTGAATGGTATCCCGGAATCGTTACACAGCTTTTGATACTGAAATAGAATCGCCGCAATATGGCCATCCTCCCCTTTAATCGAAGCGTTTACCTGTTTATATTCTCCAATTAATTCATTAAAATAGCGGAGGGCATCCTCTACTTTCTGCTCCTCCAATAAATGCTGCGTTACACTGACATGCTTTAAAAAATCATGACGCTGGGCTCGTATTTCCCGAAAAGCATGATTATATTGATCCCGTTCTTTTTCTAACTTTTCAATGGAATCCTCCAAATGAAAAAATCTGCCCCCTATATTACGTCTGATTATTTCTAAAAAAATAATCCGCACCAGCAGAGAACGGAGACCCATGTAGATTCCACATAAAAGACAGTCAGCACAAATATACCTTGTATCAGATAAAACCACTTGGTGAGGTATTGATAGTTAGAAGAAAGGAATCGCACTGGTCTATTTTTAAGAAAAAATAGGAAAAAGCAAACTGTCCCCAAAATCACGATGGCACTATTCAAAAAATCGATATTTTTAACTAAAAAACTAAGAGCTAAGCAAAAGTGAAAAATGATAGGCAAAAGATTTGGTATGCTTAATTGCACAAGCAATCTCCTTTTTAGTCCGGCTATATCAAATGTTCTAATATATTTTTAATACAAACATGTTAAATCTTTTTAAATAACCGCTCTACAGCTGAGTTGACTATTCCGCTTTTTATTTCTTTATAATGGGTGAAATAATATCAATCCGATTCGTCCAAATACCCCCATTATAATTTTTAGGCAGACGATCCAGGTCCTCCTCTCGATCAAACCCTTCTGACCAGTCTCCATCACCAGCAACCAATATAACCCGTGTATGGGCCTCTTCCATTCTCTTTAAAAACTTGTTTGGGAATCCCCATAAATAGGGGGCGTACTTTTCCGGGATATGCAACTGTGTATTTTCACATGCCGATGGTACATACCCTGTCCACCCCACTGCTATGTAGGGAAGCAGGCAGCTTTTCATTGTATCTAACGACATGACTCGAAGTTCAGGCAGCTTTTCTTTTACAATCTGAATGGGCTCATTGTCACCGTAAACAGTAATCAGCTTTAATTGCTCCCGCGGTAATTCTTCCAGAAAGCGAACGAGCAGTTCACCATCTTCATGAGAATTGCTTTTTATATGAATCAGTAACTCATGTTTTGGAAATTGCGATAATACTTCTGTCATAGATGGCATTAAGCCAATTCCTTTTCCACGAAACGGAAAAGTCTTACCGCCGTCTGCCGTATACCCATATCCAATGTCCAATTGTTTTAATTCATCCATTGTATATTCGGATGGTTCCCCTGCTGCATTAGTGCGGCATTCGAGTGTTGCGTCATGAAATACAGCAAATTGATCATCTTTCGTTCTTTTTATATCAAATTCCACTATATCTGCTCCTGCCTCAAAAGCTGCTCGTATAGACGGAATTGTATTTTCAAGATAGGGATGTTCAGGTTCATAAATCCGTTCAGCTGTACATGTATCCCATTCAATTCCTTCCATAGAAAAAGTTTGTGCCATTCCCCGATGGGCCAGCAACAAAGGTTCCCTTCCATGATCCTTAATGAATAATGATGTGTTGTTTAAATAAATAAAAGCTGCTAAAATCATTAAAAACATTAAAAGCCTTTTTATATTTTTCTTTAATCTCGTCATCTTTCCTCCCGATTCACTTCAACAGAGTAAAATTAAAAATACTCTTTTTGGATTCGTTCAAGATTTGCCCTCGTTACCATAGCTGTTCGTTTTGTGTTTTGGAAGCTAACCAAATACGATTTTTTTGTATACAAAGAAAAATTTTTTACAAAGTGAATGTTAATAATAAAGCCTCGGTGCGACCGGACAAAATTCTTTTTTGAAAGCTCCTCCTCCAGCTCAGCTAACGGTGTATAAACGGTATATTCATCGTCAACTGTAACAATGGTTGTGGATCTGCCTGTTCTTTCTATAAAAATAATATCTTTTTTATCAATGAAATGAATATCTGTTTTTGTTTTGATGACAAGCTTCTTCGTATCGCTGGCTAATTTATTTTTTTGAACCCGGCGCCGGATTCCTTTTAGCAGCCTTTCCTTCGAATAAGGTTTCATTATATAGTCCAACACGTTTAACTCAAACGCGTGAACTGCATACCCGCTAAAGCCTGTTACAAAAATCACATCAATATCTAGGGCATAGCTATTTATAAGATCTGCCAGCTCATACCCGGATAGTTTAGGCATCTCAATATCTGTAATAAGTAAATCAATTTGCCCTTTTTTAATATTTTGGTAGGCTTCCTCTGAATCACTCGTAGAAAACACAATGGAAATGTCCTCTTCACTGGATAAGCTTATATTCAATTTTTCCAAATCGTAAATGGAATCATCTACTAATCCTACCTTTACCATTTTCATCCACACTCCATTTTATATATTTTAACATGTTTACAACATAAAAAAGCCATTTTCACGACGACAAAAGGACATTTAACGACATCTTTACAGGCAACAAAGGTAAAAAACAGTACAATACATGTGTAAAAACAAACGAAGGAGCCACAAAATCGATGATTGAAATAAAAGATGTTTCTAGGATTTTTAAGGATAGAAAAAAAACGATTGCTGCTGTTCAGCATGTAACATTTTCTGTGAAAAAAGGCGAAGTCATTGGTTTGCTTGGAGAAAACGGAGCTGGCAAAACCACTTTGCTTCGTATGATTTCAACGATTTTAGAGCCTTCGAGCGGTTCGATTTTAATGGATGGGATAAATATTCATGCGGAACCAATGAAAGTGAAGGCAAGAATCGGTGTTTTATTTGGCAGCGAAACCGGGCTATATGACCGCCTGACGGCTCAGGAAAACCTTATGTATTTTGCTAAGCTCTATAAATTAAGCAATCATGAAGCGAAAAACAGAATAGAAGAGCTGGCGACTCGCTTTGGAATCAAGGAGATCTTAGATCGGAAGGTAGAAGGATTTTCAAAGGGGATGAGACAAAAGGTGATGATTGCCCGGACGTTGCTTCATGATCCCGATATCATTTTATTAGATGAACCGACGACTGGTTTAGATATCACTGCCGCGAACCTTTTTCGCGAAGTTATTCGGCAGCTGAAAAGGGAAGGAAAAACCATTATTTTCTCAAGTCATATCATGGAGGAAGTCACCGCCCTCTGTGAATCGATTGTTATGATTCATAAAGGGGAATTAGTTTTTAACGGTTCCCTTAAACAGCTGTATCAGGAAGAAGAAAGTGAAGACTTAAACTACATCTTTATGTCTCGCTTAGTAAGGGGGACTCGATCATGAGTTGGTATATTTATAAAAAAGAAATGCTGGACGCTTTGCGTGACCGCAAAACGATCCTTTTAACAGTCTTAATTCCAGTCCTATTTAACCTGGCTCTTGTATTGTTTTTCGACCGAGTCTTTTTAGCGGAAAAAGTAGATACTTACGAAGTTGCTGTTCAGGAAAACACAGATCCCCAGCTTATAGATTGGCTTGAGGAGATTGATAACATTGACATTGTGGTAAACGAAGAACCTAATGTCCTGGTCGAGAATGGAGAAGCACAGGTTGCGATTCAAACAGATGTTTCTTTTTCGGATAAGCTAGTCAATCATGAAAATCCCAGCATTACGATGTTCTTTGATCCAGCCAGCCAAAAAGCAAGTACAGCAGCTGATACCATTAACAGTCATTTAGAATCAAAGAAGCAGCAAGTGATTATCGATTCATTGGCAGATCAGGATGTAGACCCAAGCTTGCTTCAGCCTTTTACCATTACTCAAGAAACGACTAGTGGTGAAGACAATGAAATGTCCTTGTACATGATTACCATTTTTGCTCAGCTGATTCTTGTGCTAAGTGTAATAATGGGTGAAATGTCGATCGCCAATGATCTATTTGCAGGAGAAAAAGAAAGAAAAACAATGGAAGCCCTTCTTATGACCCCGGTAAACCGCTTGCATATCATCGTGGGGAAATGGCTTGCCATTTCAAGCTTAGGTGTCATCAGCGGCATATTCTCGCTTCTCACTTTTGTTATAGGTGTCATGTATTTTACGGAAAAATTATATGAAGCAATGAATATCCATGAGAACTTATCCTTCTTTGTAACCAGTTTAGGCGTAGGACTGATCCTGTTTGCTGTATTAGTTGCCAGTCTGCTCATCATTTTCAGTTTAATAGCAAATACGATGAAAGAAGGGCAGAACTACATGGCGCCACTTTCATCATTGGCAATGGTGCCTTACTTTCTCTTAATCAGTCAATCACCAAATGAGTTAACTGATATGCATTTCTTGATTCCATTTATGAACATTTTTGCTCTCATCAAACAACTAATCTATGGAATTTATGATTTCCAAAGTATTCTATACGTCATAGTGAGCTCAGTTTTCTTTATAGCCCTGAGTTTTGGCATCGCCTATACGATGTTCCGGAAAAGCAAATGGGTACTTGGGAAATAAGAAAAGCGCATTGCTCTGCCCCGACAAGCTTAAGACATACCCTGCAGGGCGGGCCTGGGATGGCTAGTAATTCGAGGGGCTAGGCTGCTTGAGCTAAACAGTTAGCTAAGTTCAGAAATTATACTTTCTTATCTTCTTAAGAAAAGTGGAGATTGGATATTCCATCCATATCTCCACTTTTTTATTATTAAATAACTTCCTTCTGCAGCTGACTATAATAGAGGTCATGATAAAAGCCTCTTTGCTTTAGCAGTGATTGATGCGATCCTTTTTCTATTATTTTGCCGTCTTCTAAAACCAGAATCTGATCGGCCTGCTGAACAGTATTGAGCCGGTGAGCAATGACAAAGCTGGTTCGGCCCTTCATTAAACGCTGCAGCGCTTCTTGAATTTTCATTTCCGTAATGGTATCGATACTGCTAGTCGCCTCATCTAAGATTAAAATCTTAGGATTGGCGAGAATCGCTCTTGCAATCGAAAGCAATTGTCTTTGCCCCTGACTGATTCCGCCGCCATCTTGTGTTAGAACCATGTGATATTGCCCTGGCAGCTTCATAATAAAGGAGTGAGCATTAGCAAGTTTTGCAGCCTCTATAACCTCCTCATCAGTCGCATCTAATCTTCCATAGCGGATATTTTCTAGAATGGTTCCTTGGAATAGGAATGAATCCTGGAGGACAAAGCCCATGTTTCGGCGCAGGCTCTCTCTTTTTATATCCCTGATATCATATCCATCGATTAAAATTCGCCCCTGTTCAACCTCATAAAACCGCGATAGAAGATTAATAATCGTTGTTTTTCCAGCTCCGGTAGGGCCAACCAGCGCGACCGTTTGCCCTGGAGAGACATGGAAACAAATATCATTGACGGTCTGACTGTCTTGCTCATAGGCAAACGTAACATGTTCAAAATCTACCTCGCCTTTCACATCTGACAGGCTGATTGCACCCGGCTCATCCTTTACTTCCTCGTCTTCATCTAAAATATCAAATACCCGCTCCGCCCCTGCAATCGCGGATAAAAGTGTATTAAATTGGTTGGCTAAATCGTTGAGCGGTCTTGTAAATTGCCGTGAATATTCGGTAAAAATGACGATAACCCCGATTGAAACGACCCCCTTTAAAGCCAGAATCCCTCCAACCAATGCAATAATCGCAAAGCTCAGATTATTTAACATATTCATAAGCTTTGGGATAAAGCCCGAAAATGTCTGAGCCCAAAACCCGGATCCTTTTAATCGTTCCGCTTTTTCTAAAAACTCAGCTATGACTCGATCTTCCTGGGAAAAACTTTTAATAATGCGCTGACCGGAAATAGTTTCTTCGATAAACCCGTTTAATTCACCTAGATTCCTCTGCTGTTCTTTAAAGAGTTTTCCTGTCCGATTGGTGATCCACCTCATTCCATAAAACATCATCGGAACAATGATTAATGTGACTAACGTAAGAAGCGGGCTAAGCCAAAGCATCACCGTTACCGTCCCGGCAAGAGTCAGTACACTTGAAAAAATTTGAATCACCGATGTGTTTAAAGTCGAGCTAACATTTTCAATATCATTCGTAATCCGGCTCATCAATTCCCCATGCTGTCTTTTATCAAAAAACGGAATCGGCAATTTATGAAAATGTCGAAATAGCTGGTTTCGCATCGTAAACACGGTATTCTGTGCAATCCCGATCATCCAAAAGTTTTGAAACCAAACCGATACTGAATGCAAGATATAAACTGCGAGCAGCCCTCCGAGAAGCTTTACCAAACCGCTTGAGTCTCTTGTGACAATGAATTTATCAACCGCTACCCCGACTAAATACGGTCCTAGCAAGGCTAATCCAGAGCTAATCAGCACCATTAGTAGGACAAGGAAAAGAAGACTCTTACTCTTGGCTAAATAGGTCCAAATTCGTTTTAACGTGCCGAACCAGTTTTTGGCTTTCGGCCGCTGTTTCCCAGGCAGAACATCCAGTTTCTCGAGCGGGATTTTCTTATATTGGAAAGGTTCAATGAATCGCTTGAGCATTTGTTAATGACTCCTCTCCAAATTGAGATTGGTAGATTTTCTGATATAAAGGAGATTGTTTTAATAGAGTTTGATGACTTCCCTCAATCAGCAATTCTCCGTCTTCTAAAAGTAAGATTTTATCAGCTTCCATCGCTGTACTAATCTTTTGGGTAATGATAAAGGTTGTACAGGAATATTGCCGCAGTGCTTCTAACAGCCTTGCTTCCGTTTTTAAATCAAGCGCACTTGTACTGTCGTCAAGCAGTAAAATTTTTGGTTTTCTTACTAAAGCTCTTGCTATTGAAATACGCTGCTTTTGCCCTCCCGACAGATTTACACCCTTTTGACCAATCCTGGTTTCGTACTGCTTTGGCAGCTTTAAGATCGTGTCATGAATCTGGGCATGTTTTGCCGCTTCTATGATTTCATCCATCGTTGCGTCTTCTTTTCCCCATGCAATATTTTCTTTTACCGATCCCGTAAATAATAACGCCTCTTGAGGAACATAGCCGATCTCTTTTCGCAAGAAGTCCAGTTTAATAGATTGGATTTCCTGGTCATCAATCAGAATCCTGCCCTGAGTTACATCATAAAGCCGCGGAATCAGCTGGAACAAGGATGTCTTTCCTGACCCTGTTGCTCCCAGAATCGCTACCGATTCACCCGGATTAACAGTAAAGGAAAAGTTTCGCAGGACTTCCGTTCCAGTACCTGGATATTGAAACGAGACTGCACGAAACTCTACTTTTCCATAGTGAACTTTGTTGGTGACATCCATTTGTTCTGTATCTTCTAAATCGATTTCTGTATCAAAAACTTCTGCAATCCTCAGCGAAGAAGCTTTTGCTCTTGAAAAAGCCATGATGATAAAGGAAAACATGGAGATAGCAGTTGTAATTTTAGTAGCGTAATTGATAATCGCTACGACTTCACCAACCTCAGCCCCCCCTGCAGCAACTTCTACATTACCGAACCATAGGATTCCGAGCACGCCTAAATTCATGATTAATAACAAGATCGGCTGAGTACTCTCAATTAACCTTAACGAGGAAATGGTCTGGTCCATTAGATTTTGATTCGCTTTGGTAAATCGGCTGACCTCATGATTCCAGCGTAAAAAGGCTTTAATTAATCTCATTGCCATTAAATTTTCACGCATCACATTATTGACAGAATCCAGTTTTTCCTGAACGATTCGAAAAAGGATTCCTGCCTTTTTCATGACCCATAATAAAAAGCCAATAATCAGAGGAATGGTGATTAAGAAAATGATTGCCAATTTCAGATTGACCACTAGTGCCATAATAGCACCGCCAATCACTATCAAGGGTGCACGCAGCATAATCCGCAAACTCATAAATACGGTATTTTGAATTTGTGTTACGTCATTCGTCATCCTCGTGATTAAGGAGGATGTCGGGAAGCGGTTAAAGTTCGAAAACGAGAAGGACTGAACTTTTTCGTATAATTTTTTCCGCACATCATAACCAAAACTTTGCCCGACATGGGCTGCAAAAAAGGAATTGATGATTCCGGAAAGAAATGCAATGAGTGCCATCCCAACCATGATGCCTCCCCAAATTAAGACAACGGAGAGATCCCCCTGTAAAATCCCCTCATCAATAATTTTGGCCATCAGTAAGGGGGCAATCAGCTCTACAGCGAGCTCGGTCAGCATAAAAAACCAGGCGATTCCCATTGGGATTCGGTAACCTTTAAGAAGCGATAATACTTTAAGCATATGAATCCTCCAAACTATCACCTTATGAATAAGCCAGGTTGAAAAACCGCTTTAAAAAGCACATGTAAAAAAATACTTCGGACATCTAAATATTTTTATATACTCCATCATACCGCTTTCCGGTCAAAATTTTAACTATTTTTGAAATTTAGCTGTTATTTTCAGTTGCCCATTTTATTAGGATCAGATACTTAAATGAAAATGGAAAATGCAGGAAGTATGTATCTCCTGCATTTTTTCCTCATTCCGAATAATTTGCTATGCTCTTTAATATTGTCAATCTATCTCCTTTCAAGGGGAGGTGGGATACCCTTTCCTACGCAGAAGTTTATAAAAGATTCTAGTACGTTGAAGGAAATCCAATCGCCCCTCCTGTTTGTCTTTATCTTCAATAATCGACCATACAAATCAAAAAAAGTTACATTTATTTAAAGTTTGGCATCCTCCATATGACCTATCAACGTCATCTCTTATTAGTCTATCGATTCATTTTTCCTAATAAACACAACTATAATTAGAAAATTAAAATATTTCAATTTATAATAGCTTTATTATTCAAAATATAGGAGGATGCAGTATGAATAAAAAGATTGTTGCGCTATCGCTTTCTGCGGTCCTGGCAAGCTCCGGCTTTGCTCTGTCCCCAGCATTGGCGGTCGGGGAAGGACCTGATGTCAATGGTAAGGAAACTGTACAGACCGCTATGTTGACAACATATGACCAGATGGCAGATTTTCTAAAGAAAGAAGATGAAAAACAAAATCATATGGAATTGGAAGTCATTGGGCAGACCGTGAAAGGAAGAGATCTCTTTCTAGTCAAATACATAACGAATCCGGAAAACCCTACTATTCTGTTTTTAACCCAGCAGCATGGGAATGAAGCCCTGACGACTGAAGGAGCACTCGATTATATCCAGTACTTGGGTTCCGACAGCAAACCAATCAAAGACATGCTAAAGAACGTGAATATCCTTATTGTACCTATGCTGAATGCGGATGGAGCGATGGGAGATGTCAACTTCTCGCTAGATAATTATATGGGGAGCGGCCGCCATCTTACCCGCTATAACGCGGACAGAATCGATTTGAACCGCGACCATGTAAACAAAGCAGCCCCTGAGACTCAAGCGTTGCATGATAACGTGCTGCAAAAATATAAAATTGATTACATGATTGATATGCATCATCAAGGAACACAGGAGGACTATTTTGGAAAACTGACGTCAGCTTCCGTTCTCGCTCCTTACCACCCTAATGTTGACCCTGAAGTTCTAGAAAAGTCCAAACAACTTGCCTCTGTCGTTGTTGAAAGCGTGAATTCGAAGGGATGGGCTTTCGTTCTCAAGTATGACGCACCAACCACCAATACTGCCGTTGCATCAAACGCAATAGCGCTTCAGTACAATATTCCAGTGATTCTGTTTGAAATGCGGGGAATGGCTGACCATTCTTATGAGCCTTATGTTTTAGGCCAAAAATCAAATGGTTACCTTATCAAACAGGCGGTCATTGCAATGGATTCAACTGCAAAGGCAATCACAGATGGCTCTATCTTGACCGCAGACCCAACCTTCTATGATAATCTGCCTGAACAGCATTACAGCTATTAAAATTAAGTAGTTTGAAAAGCAGGATTAAGCTTTCGTTGAAAGTATTGACTCTGGGGAACCAGAGTCTATTTTTTTGCTTTTTTCTTTGGACCATTTTATCCAAACCCCGCAAAAATCATTTTGTTATAATTATCCCTTCTTATCTTTTAAAAAGGCTATGTTAAATTCTAATGTTGATTTTTAACGATAAGAAAACCGCCTAGATAAAAAGGCGGTTTATTGAGCTTTCGTTTCCCGTTAGCTTAACAAACTGATGTAGGGTTGTCCGTTTCCTTCGCTCATCGTATTGACCTCCTGCTCCACCTCAGGCAGTTTGTCATAACAGGCGGTTCAGCGGAGGAAAGATCTGTCTCTCGCGACATTAACTATATCTTACCCTACCAGGTTGGGAACAGAGATGCTCCTCGTGATATAAACGAAGCAGCCGACAAATGTTTGCCGGCTTCATCTTGTGCTCGTACATATTCGTCTGGCAGTGCCAAGCTACAGTGATCAGCCAAGCAGTCAACGAACGGGCGTATATCGGAGCAGCACGACGCCGGAGCCGAAGGATTTGGTCCCGCTCAGCTTCAGATTCAGTCGATCACGAACTCCCCCCAATAATTGGGGGCCACGTCCGGCAACGATTGGCTGTACCAGGAAGTGATACTCATCCACCAAGCCTAGTTGTGCCAGGGTGGAACCGAGGCCGGGACCGCCGTTAACGACTAGGTTCTTCCCTTCTGCCATAAGTTGTGGCACCTCCTCGGAAACAGGCCCCTTCAACAAGAAAGAATTCTGCCACGACACGTGATCCAGCTTCCGCGAGAAGACGTACTTGGGTTTCCGATCGAGCTTGTGTGCGAAGTCGACCATGAATTGAGGTCCATCGCCGCTGCTGGCAATGGCTGGCCAGGCACTTTCCATCAGCTGGTAGATTTTACGTCCAAAAAGAAGACCATCGGACTGGTCCATCAGGTCCACCGTATACTGGTGGAGCTCCTCATCCGCAATCACCTGCGTGTGGTCACAGCAACCGTCCAGTGTCACATTCATCTGCAGGATTAAACGTCCCATATTCACCCCCCTTTCTGTGTATATTTTATCAATGAACACTAGGCCCGGTTTCTTATAGATTGCTAAGGTGCAAGGTCCAAGCCCTACCGAATACAACTTTAGTTAAACGGAGGATGGTGATTAAACAATTCTTCCCGTTAGCTTAACAAGAATAAGCAGAAAGCCGAAGTTTGATGTTCGTGTCAGTCACAGTAAACAGGCACGATTTAACCAACATATTCTTCTTATTCGCCGTTGTATTCTCATATTCCTTGCTATCTATGTAACGGAACCAAGCCAAATAATGTTGCAAATATTTGGTCGCAACACCATTAAAGCGGTCCATCCATTTTTCAAACGGCTTTTTAAACTAGTCAGTCTACTATATTTAATAGAATTTTATTACTTGGCTTGTCCGCTGATCGTACCTTTACAGCTTAGAATAAGAAAAAACCGCCAAACCGGCGATTCAGAGCTTATCTTAATTTCGTTAAAATGTTGGAAGGACCCCTAATCGGAGGCTTGCATTATTTCATTTATAATCGGACTGTTGCTCCAGCAGTATAGGTTACTTCATACCTATATAAAGGGTCCCAGCTTTTCTTGATGTAAAAGATGATTCTAGATGGTACCTGCTAGTACAACTATCGTCCGTTTGAGATGGCATAACTAGGTTGCTTTTAGACTATCCCCGCTAGGGTAGTTCTAGCTGTACAGCTTGGAAACAATTACCTCTTTCGAAGAGCATTCCCGATTTTAATCTGAATGGCCATTGGTGTGTTTTGCCCCCATATACTTATCCAGAAAATCAGCTACAGCCGTATAGGCGGTGATGTTATTTTTCAATTTCACAAAGAAATGACCTTCATCTTCAAAGCGGATATATTCTACAGGGTGACTTCTTTGCTTTAGTTTTTCAACAATTTGTTCAGCCTCTTCGATTGGCACACGCGGATCATTGGCACCATGAAGAACGAGCAGGGGACATTGAATCGCATCAATTCGATGAAGCGGGTCAATTTCATCAAAAAAGTCGCCGTCTTTCTCGATGCTCCCATATTCAGCTTCTCTTAACTTGCGTCGCCATGGACTTGTATTTTGCAGAAAGGTCCGGAAACTTGAAATTCCAACAATGTCAATCGCTGCAGACCAAAATCTCGGAAAATGAGTAATGGCTGCAAGCACCATAAAGCCGCCATAACTGCGCCCCATAATCGCAATCTGTTCGGGATCGGCATTGCCTTCCTCCTTTAACCATTCAACAAGATAGGCCAAATCTTTAACCGAATCCATCCGTTTTCGAACATCATCTAAATGACTATAGGTCTTTCCATAACCGGTACTTCCCCGGACATTCGGTGTACAGACCGCATAACCGCGACTCAGAAAATATTGCAGAAACGGATTATAGACAGGACGGATTTGACTCTCTGGCCCGCCATGAACAAATACAACCACCGGAATCTTACAGCTTCCTCCATTATTTTTCGGAAGATAATAAAAGGCAGGAACTTCTAGGTCATCAAAGGATGAATAATGAATCAGCTCTGGTTCAATCAAACGGTCGCTGACCACTGCTGAATGCGAGACAAATGTAACTCTTTCTGCCCGCATCGTTTGTAAGTCAAGCTCCCATATATCGGAAGGATATTTAGCGCCATTTAATACGTAAGCTAATTTAGAATGATCTGGGGAAAAAGCCAGATCAGAGATCATTCCCATTGGGGTATCCCACGTAGAATAAGTGTAGTGCTCCAGATCGAGGATTATTCCTTTAGAAATGCCGCCTTCATTTACGGTGTAAGCCAGCATCATTTTATCCTTGCTCATCACTAATCCTTCGATGTCCCAGTTCCGCTGATCGACCCAGGAAAAATCTTTCGAAATTAAATCTATCACGCCAAGACCAGTAAATTCCCGTCCCCGATTCGACAAAACATAAAGCTTTTTACCATCCGCACTAAAATGAGGAGACGAAAAATGGGCCTCATCCTGATGAGGAGTAATCCAAGTCACTGAACCAGTTTGAATATCGAGCAGACCCAGGTCATTATCCAAATTGGAATTGGTTTTTTGAATTAATAAAGTTACTCCGTTCGGATGCCATTTTAGTGCAGAGTATGTACCATTTTCTGTGAAAATTTGTCTCGTTTCATAGGTCTCAATATTTTGGATGTAGATATCAAAATAAGATGGATTTCGGCGGTTACTGGACCAGGCAATCCATTCTCCATTAGGCGAGCTTCCACCATAATGGTGAATATGATCAGGTGAATCCGTTAAAGGCTTTAATTCCCCATCATTTAATAGAAGATATAGCTGCTGTCGCTCATTTACACCTTGATCCATTCCGATAATTCGTTGCGAAGTATTCGCTATATAATCAACAAACATGATTCTATCATCAGTAAAGGATACCTGAGATGGCCATGAATCACCTCTCTTTATATCCCATACTTGGGGCAGGCCCGTATAATCGGTTAAAAAACTGATTACTTCCCCATCGGGACTATAGACAGGATTCCTAGCTGTACGTACATGTAAAAATGGTTTAATGCCAATTGACTTCATGTCTTTACCCCTTCCCCCAAAATAATATTTCTAAAATTTCTGTATTAATAGTCTACAATAAATAATTCGAGAATTGGAGGAATTATTTCATCTTTGTTAAATAAGGGAAAAAGGTACTATTTTATATATTTAATCGACTAGTTTTACTTTAATTCTTTGTCCATTATTTCCTTTTTTGGGACTTCTTCTGACTTACATAGTAAAATGAAATTTGTGTGATACAGATTAAATATTATCGAAAGAGAGGAATCCTCATGAATCTATCATTTCGTGACAAGGTTGCCTTAGTTACAGGGGGAAGTACAGGGATTGGAGCAGCCATAGCAAAAGGTTTTGGTGCAGCGGGGGCAAGCGTAGTCGTTCATTATTTGACGAATGAAGAAAAAGCAAACCAGGTGGTTTCGGATATACAAGAGATGGGCGGAGATGCCATTTCTGTCAAAGCTGATGTTACGTCTGCTTCTGATGTAAAAAAATTATATGCTAAGGTCTTAGAGGTGTATGGACGCGTCGATATATTAATTAATAACGCCGGTTCAATGGTAGAACGATGCCCATTTGAAGAACTGAGTGAAGAAGTATGGGACCATGTATATAATGTAAATGTAAAATCCATCTTCTTATCTACTCAAGAGGTTGTTCCGATTATGAAAAATCAAGGCGGAGGCGTTATTATTAATACAGCGTCTGTTGCTGCCCGTAATGGAGGCGGTCCTGGAGCCATCCATTACGCCTCTGCTAAAGGAGCTGTCATGACTTTAACAAAAGGCTTAGCCAAAGAATTGCTTCCTTATCATATCCGCGTAAATGGAATAAATCCTGGTGTAATAAGTACGCCATTCCATGATAAATTCTCGCCAGATAAAGTAAGGGATCAGTTTGTAAAAGGGATTCCAATTGGCAGGGAAGGGACACCAGAAGAAATTGCAGGAGCAGTCCTTTTCCTGGCATCAGACTATGCAAGCTATATATGTGGTGAACATATCGAAATTAACGGAGGACAACTAATGGATTAAAAAAAGCGGGATATCCCGCTTTTTTATTTAGCCAATGGAACGTTCTTCTTCCATTTGGTTTTATTTTTCATTTCTTCTAAAGCACCTGAGCCCATAATGACCCCTGTGATAATAAATACTAATCCAATTAAATGCGAGCTAGTAATCTTTTCATGTAAAAATAATGAAGTACCTAGCAGTGCAAAAAATGTGTTCAGATTAATAAAGATGGCTGCTTCTGCCGGTCCAGTTTGTCCGATTGCATAATTATAGAGCATATGGCCAACTGCAGTACCAAAGATGGCTGAGATAAAAAATAAAAACCAGAGCTCCCATGGCATATTGAAGAATTCACTTAAACCGCTAGGCTCGCTCCATATGCCGATGATAAATAATAGAATTGATCCAAAAAGGAGCATATAGCCGGTTAATAACCGAGGGTCAATTGATTTCGCTGCTTTACTAATCATAATAAAGCTCCCGGCCTGCACGAAAATAGATAAAAATACATGAATATCCCCAATCGATAAGCCAGCTAAGCCTTCACTTCCTGACAAAACCGTTATCGAAACACCTATACTTCCTAAAATAAAGCCTGATAATCTGATAAAAGAGGGTTTTTGACGTAAAAAAATAAGCGTCATAATTGCCGTTAAAAGAGGACCCATTCCTAAAACCAATGCTCCATTGGTCGCGGATGTTTCAGTTAGCCCGATCGATAAAAAATAATGATGGCCGACAACATTTAACAAGCTCCCCCCAATGATATACTTCCACTCTTTCTTTGTGGGCTTTCTGAAAATATGTAAAAAATACATAATCAAAAGCACACAGATACTGGCACTAAAAATCCGTAATGATGTCATTGTAACAGGACTTACATTTTCAACCAATGTTTTCAGAATCGAAACATTGAATCCCCAGAGCATCATAACACCAGTCAGCATCAAATAGATATGAGGTTTTTTCACTCTGCTCCCTCTTTCCCGAAAGTATCTCTTAAGCTGTGACTCTCCTATTATACAGCAGAATCGCTAATTTAAAAGCAGAAAGAAGAAACCTAAAAAAGGTTTCTTCTTCGTTGAAGAAAAGTTCATTTGTTGTTTCTAGCTGCTTTCACTTTTTCAACATATTGCTTTGCAAGAACGGCAAGCTGCGGCCAATCTTCATTTTGAATCCATTCTTTATTTAATAAAGAACCGCCGACTCCGACAGCAACTGCACCCGCCTTGATATACTCCTCAACATTTCCAAGATGGATACCGCCCGTTGGCATCATGGGAATGTGTCCAAGCGGTCCCCGTACATCTTTTATAAATTGACTCCCGAGAACACTCGCTGGAAAGACCTTAACTAGATCTGCCCCCCATTCATGGGCTTGAAGAATTTCAGTGGGCGTAAAAACTCCGGGAATTGCAATCTTCCCATATCGATTCGAAACAGCAATGGTTTGCTGATTTAAGGTTGGCGCAAATATAAATTCTGCTCCTGCCTGAATTGCAAGTTTAGCAGATTCACCATCTAAAACTGTACCTGCCCCAATAACGGCCCGATCTGCAAATTCTTGCTTTGCCTTTGTAATTGTATTTAGCACGTCATCGGAATCCATCGTCATTTCAATCCCCGTAATGCCGCCTTCGACAAGAGCTGCAATTACATTCATGACTTTATCTTTGTCGATCCGACGGACAACAGCAACTACACCTGAATCTAAGATTTTAGTCAACAACTCATGTTTCATGTTCATCGTCTCCTTTACCTTAAGACATCCGTCACTTTGTCTGTAAATTGTTCTAATGTCCGTCTCTCTGGCAGCCCTTCAATGTCCCCTTTAACCTGGACGACCATTGCTCCAATTTTTGCTCCCATCGTTACGGATTCTTCCAACGATTTTCCCTCTAATATTCCAGATATGACCCCTGCTGCAAATCCGTCTCCTGCACCAACCGGATCGATTACTCTATCCACCTTAAAACTTGGCAAAAATCCTTTTTCTCCATCTATGGATTGGAAGAACGTCCCTTTATCGCCGTTTTTAATACAGATTTTCTTTACACCCGCTTGCAGAAAATAATCAGCAATTTCTTCATAGTCACTAGTCCCAATCAGATATTCAGCTTCATCTATACCAGGCATAAACAGATCGGCTTGTTTGGCTAACTCAATGACAATTTCTTTCGGATTCGGGAAATCGGCCATTAATTTATATCTTAGGTTTGGATCGAAGGAAAGCAAAATATGATTCTCTTTGACAAACTCAACAACCCGGTTAACCACTTCTAGACAGTTTTGACTTAAAAATGGTGTAATTCCTGTTAAATGAACGATTTTTGCTTGTTTAATATAGTCCCAATCGATTGTATTTACATCCAATTGACTGGCTGCTGACCCTTTACGATAGTAATATACCTGAGTGCTGCCTTCCCGATTTCTTTCTTTAATATAAAGTCCTGTCGGATAATGGCTGTTATACGTAACTCTTGAGGTATCAACTCCTTCTCCCCGAATCGCAGATACCAAAAATTTACCCAACTCATCATCTCCTACCTGACTGATCCAGCCAGCTGAGTGACCTAATCGGGTAACACCGATCGCTACGTTTGACTCTGCACCGCCATGGCGCTTATTGAACTGGTGGACATATCGCAGGGGTCCATCACTTCCAGCCTCAAACATGACCATTGTTTCTCCTAAAGTAATAAGTTCTGGAAACATTTCATTTCCCCCCTGATGCATCTCTTATTTAGCAATAGCTTTTTTCTTTTTCCAAAATTCTAAGATGATTGGCAATACAAGTGACAGAATGGCTAGAATAATGAACAGCAAGGAAATCGGACTGTTAAAGAATATACCGTAGCTGCCCTCTGACATAACTAGGGCACGTCTAAGCTCACTTTCTGCCATTGGTCCCAAAATGAGGGCAAGGACAATTGGTGAAGCCGGAAAGCCAAACTTTTTCATAAAGTAACCAATAATACCTGCACCTAACATGGTATAAACATCAAAAAAGTTGTTGCTGATCGCATAAGAACCAACTACTGATAGAACAACGATGACAGCTGCAAGAATATTTTTTGGCACCTTTAATATTTTTGTAAATAAGCGAATTCCACTAATACCAAAAATTAGCATTAATATATTTGCAACAAGCATTCCAGCAAATAATGTATAAACTAAATCTGCACTTGTAGTAAATAGCTGCGGCCCCGGCTGAATACCTTGGACAACTAATGCGCCGAGTAAAACCGCCGCTACTGCGTCACCAGGAATTCCTAGCGTTAATAATGGAACCATCGCTCCGCCTGTAACCCCGTTATTGGCAGCTTCGGCAGCAGCAACACCTTTTGGATTTCCCTTGCCAAAAGAGTCTTTTTCTTCTTTTTTCGCAAAACGCTTGGCCTCATTGTACGAAACAAAGGCAGCTATATCAGCTCCCGCACCTGGGATAATCCCAATAAAAGAACCTATAAACCCTGAGCGGATCATTGTAACCCATAAATGTTTTAGCTCGTGCCATTTAGGCAAAATATAGCTGGCTACTATTTTTTTGAGGGTACCTTTTCCGTGCAATTCTTCTTCCATTGTTACAAGTGCTTCAGAAACAGCAAACAAACCGATCATAACCGGGATAAAGTTTAAACCATTTAATAATGAAAGCTGATCAAACGTAAAACGGGGGTAGCTTGTCATTGGGTCCATTCCAATTGTTGAGATGACAAGACCCACCATTCCGGCAATTAACCCTTTTAGTATGGATCCACCTGAAATACTAGAAATAATACTTAATCCAAATAAAGCTAGTCCGAACATCTCTGGAGCGCTAAAGTTCAGGGCGATTTCCGCAAGCTGCGGTGAAATAAAGATCAGTAATATAGCACTTAACAGACCGCCAACTGCAGAAGCAATCGCTGCAATCCCTAACGCCTTTCCAGCTTTCCCCTGCTTTGTTAATACATGTCCGTCTAATGCCGTTGCAGCGGATGCCGGGGTCCCTGGAGTATTTAATAGAATCGCTGAAATTGATCCTCCATATATCGAACCAAAGTAAACACCTATTAATAGGAGGATCCCGGCTACAGCATCCATTCCAAATGTAACCGGAAGAAACAGTGCTACTCCCATGGTTGCTGTTAAACCAGGCAGGGCTCCAATTATAATACCTACAATTACACCCGCAATCACTAACAGGATTACTTCTGGAGCAAATACATTAACAAATCCCTGAAGAAGGTATTCCATATTTTTCACCCACCTTAATATAAGATTCCATGCGGTATGGGAACATTAAGTAATTGTTCAAATACTAAGGTAATCAATAGACCGATAAAGACAGATACTATAGTTAGCTTAACAATTTTTCGGATACCCATTAGCCACATCCATCCAGCGGTAAATAAAACCGCTGTAATCGTAAAACCGATCCCTTCAATCAAAAAAACAAATACAATCATAGCAAGGAATCCTAAAACGAATTTCAATGCCTGGTTTCCTGCAACCAGGAAAATAGGATCCTCTGTATTTTCTTTTTTAAGCACTAGCAAGATTGATAAGACACCAAGTACGGCTGCTGTTAATTTCGGGAAAAAATCTGCGCCAGGACCTACCCCGGTTGCCTCTGGAAATGCATTAGCCGTTACCCACACATAAACCGAAAGCAGCAATAAAATGGTACCGATCACTCGGTTGGCTAAAGTCATGATGACACCTCCAATTTTAATAAGCATAAGAAAATATGACCCTTATCTAAAGAGTAGAGGCTAGACAAATCTAGCCCCTACAGTTCATTAATTCAAATCTAATGAAGGAATTAGCTCAGCAAACAGTGCATCCTGCTCTTTTAGCAGATTTGTAAATCCTTCAGCATTTTCATAACGATAACCTAATCCTAGCTGGTCTAGAGTTGCTTTAAATTCTTCACTTTGTGCGGTTTCACCGAATGACTCTTCTAAAGTTTTTACAACATCTTCAGGAGTATCTTTAGGAACAGCTAGACCACGCCATGTACCAATCGATAAGTCGATTCCACTTTCCTTAAGTGTTGGAACATCTGGCAAGGATTCAACACGTTCATCCGCCATAACGGCCAATACTTTAAGCTCACCTGCTTCTACTTGTGTGCGTACTTCAGCCGGACTTACAGATACTGCGTCAATATGTCCGCCAAGTAAAGCTGTAACAGCTGGGGCTGCTCCTTCAAATGGAACGTGGTTAAACGTAACGCCTGTTTCTTGTTCAAATGCGGATGCTGCTAAATGCCAAATCGCGCCTGTACCTGAGTTACCAACCTTTAGGTTTTCTTCCTTAGCCGCTGCAATAAATTCGTCGATTGTATTCCATGGTGCATCAGCTGAAACTGTGATCGCTGCCGGGTCTTCATTTAGTAAAGCTACTGGCTGGAAATCTTCATATGAAAATTGAGCCAAACCAGAGTGAGGTAAAGTTAATAATTCGACCGTAATCATGGAAACTGTATATCCATCGGGTTTTGCATTAGCACCGTTTTGCATCCCAACGGCACCGCCGCCTCCTTCTCTATTCACAACCGCTACAGATTGACCCAGGTCCGTTTGATCTGCAAATGAACGCGCTAATGAGTCTGTTCCGCCACCAGCTGCATAAGGAACAATAAGTTCAATTGATTTATTTGGGAAGTCCGATCCTGAAGCGTTTTCATTATTTGCCTCATTTGAACCGCCGCAAGCTGCGAGAATTAAAGATAAGATTAAAAGAATACTAGCTAATTTAAACTTTTTCATAAAAAAGAACCCCCTGTTTTACATGGATGAATTTTAATTTCTTGCTACAAAAAATGGCCAAGCTGTCTTGAAATGTTTTGTGCTGTTTCTCTTAACTTTGGAATACAAGTTTCAAGCTTTTCTTTCGTCATTCTTGTTAATGGCCCAGTCACACTAATGGCGTATTGAACGTGATTGCGGTGATCTTTGATTGGTGCCGCCACACATTGGATTCCAGGCTCATGTTCCTCATTGTCAAATGAGATTCCGTCAATCCTGATTTTTTCTAATTCACTTAGCAAAGCTTGTCCGTCAACGATGGTATTCGGGGTATATGACCGGAAATCATTATTTTCTATAAATCTGGTTATATTAGATTTATCAAAGTGAGCTAAGATGGCTTTTCCTACACCCGTACAGTGTAATTGAGCTCTTCTCCCAATTTGTGAATAGATCCGGATTGTAGAATTGTTATCTACCTTATCGATATAAACAATTTCATATCCATCCAACATGACCAGATGAACAATTTCCCCTGTATCAGCACTTAGCTTCTCGAGATAAGGCCGTGCAATTTCAACAACATTTAAGTTCTCCACAACAACCTGATTCATTTCTATAAACTTTAACCCTAATCGATAGATTGCATCTTTTCCAAACTTTTGAACGTAACCATATCGCTCTAACGACATCAGCAACCGATGTGCTGTACTTTTGGCAACATCTAAAGATTTAGAAATTTCAGTAACCCCAAGACCTCTCGGATTATTTTTCAATAAGTCAAGAATATGCAATGCGCGATCAACGGATTGGATCATCACACTCCCCCTTTACATTGTTCCGTATTATGGAACCGCTTTCTTTATTATGGTACTAATATAAACCATTTGTGAAAACGTTGTCAACTTATTTTCTTTAATGAAAGGTTCTCGTCTTAGATGATAAATATAGAGTCTATGTCCCCATTTCTCCTATATATCAAATTGTTAATCTATAAATAAATGGTTAGATTATTCAATCAATTTTAGGTTTATCCTTTTCTATACTTGGATATTTAAGAATATAAATATCGTAGATTACTATCTTTCTTCTTGCACTGAAAGGAGGTGAAATCTTTTCTTGCATAGACCGCTTGTATATTTGTTCTTTTTAATAGGGACGATCGCGTTCCCTTCATTAGCCTCAGCGCAGAGTATTCTGCCTTCTGCTGATCTAGAGGAAATTGACGCTGTCTCTCCTGTATCTGCTGCAGCCGAGGAAAACTCGGATGAAGGTCTTCCTATAAAGACTGAGAAACCTTTAGAATCCTTACATAAGGAAACAGTCAATGGTAAAGAGACGATCGATTATATCCAGCGAGAACTGGCAGATTCAGTAGAACAGACGGAAATAACTTTAGAAGCAGATAAAAGCAGTGTTGAACTGGAGATGACTGCTGACCGAGTTAAGGTTGAGGCAAAAAAATCACTTACACTAGAGGATGATTTGAATCCAAATCTGTCTCTTCCGATTGAAAATAGTGATAAAGACGGGCTTCCGACAGTAAAAGATTCAACTGTCACAATCGAAAAGAAAAATCTATTTTCGAACGAAGTACCTCAACAAGATTCATTAGCAGATGAAGCTCAATCGGAAGTGGAAATTTATCCCATTACAAATGCAGAATTTATTCAGCCAGATCAAGAGACATCATATCCCACACCAAAACAGGAAAGACCGATGCTTTTCTTTTATGACCATCCTGGGGTTATCGGATTACCGGGAGGCAGCTTTGGAAGTATCATTCCCAATCATTCAGATATCAGCACCGGCGGAGTCATTTATGGACTCTTGCAGGATCCGCAGCGAATTTTTGAATTCAAACAAGGAGTATTGTCAGGAAAAGTTTCATTTTACTTTGACCAGTGGCTGAATGCTCCTCCCGTGCAGCCGCCAGAAACATCCTTCTTCTTTTCAGCAAAATAAAAATTATCATTAAAAAGAAGAAGGAGAGATTTTGATTATGAAAAAAGGATTAAAATTAATGACTGTTTCTGGAGTAGTTGCAATAGGATTATGGATGGGTGCAGCAGCATCTGCAAGTGCTTTTGGTGTTGAATTAGGTTCTGAAACCGATGGAAAAGCCAGCAGCAATCTGCAAAGTCAAGTACTTGCAAATGAAGTGCAGCTTCATTCAAATATGAACATTGATGCACATGCTGATTTATCCATTAATCTTGAAGCTAACGAAGGAGCAGCCTCAGTCGAAAAGCAAGTTCAAGCAGACCTTGAAGACGGTACCGAAATGGCTGAATCTGTTAGTGTTGAAGGAGAAGCTATAACAGAAAGTTCTATAAGTGTTCGAGACAATGCTGAAGCAAGAGCTGATGGTGATGCAGAAGCTGAAGCAGGTGGAGAAACAAGTGCAGTTGTTGAAAATTCACTAGGTGATGCTCAAACAAATGCTGATGCACAAACTGGCACATCTGTCAACTTTTCCGCAAATGTCACCAGCTTTGCTGACAACAATGCTTCTGTAAAAGCCAATGCATCTTATGCAAATGCTTGCACGAAAGAAGAGTTGCTTGGAAGTGTAACAGGATCCGCTTCTGGGAATACAAATACGAATCTTTCCGCCGATAAAAAAGTAACAGCTGATGCTTCTCTTAAGGCTAATGTAAATCAAAGTACACTAACAGAGGCAGCTGCATTAGCGGAAAAGCAAGCTGAGCTTCAAGCCAAGGCTGACCTCTCCGCTTCAAGCGAACTTGAATTAAATGCTTTTGAACAATTTATCCTAGATCTTTCCAATAAAGTAGGTATTGGTTTACAAGTACATGTTAACTAAACTGAAAAAAGCAGTAAGAGGAAATCTCTTACTGCTTTTTATATTTATGAAAGCGGCTAGTCTTGATCAGACTCCACAAAATCTTTAAGAGAGAACAGCTTTTCATCCCAGTATTGCTCAAAAAAGGCAAGCCAATCTTTTATTTCAGTCAACGGTTCTGGCTGAAGCTTAAAGCGCGTTTCGCGGCCAACTTTTTGACTGCTTACAAGACCCGCTTCTGACAGTACTTTTAGATGCTTATTGACAGCAGTACGGCTAATCGGGAACTTATTTGAGATCGAAGCAATCGGCATTTCCTGATCAGCCAGCAATTTAAGTATACTACGGCGGGTTGGGTCGGCAATTGCCTGAAACACATCATGTTGGGTATGAAGTGTAACCAAGTTTATCCCTCGATATAAGCCCGAAGTGCTTCTTTGACAATCTTCTCCCATCCGCCATCCATAACCATGCGAATCTTAGAGTGCGGTTGTCCAAACTTCGTAACTTCTTCAGCTTTCCAGCCAGAATGAATCAAAGTAAACTCTGTTTTTTCTTCGTCCACCTTTTTTAATTCAAAAACCACATGCCAATCCTTATCCCAATCAAAACTTAACCGGTTTGGTGGATCAATTTCTGTTACTTTGCAAGATGAATCACCATATGGACCAGCATGAAGTATAAATTCTTGCCCTAACACCGGTTCAAATGTATTTGGCATCCACCATCCCGCAATTCCTTCCGAAGTTGCTACAGCTTTCCATACTTTTTCAATGGGAGCGTTAATAACTAAAGTTTTGCGAATATCAGGTAATCTTTCTTGTGATGACATAAAAGATGTTCCTCCTTTTATAAAAATAACACCCAGAAGTGTTATAAATATTATAACACTTCTGGGTGTTACTTTATATAATTTTCTCTAACTTAATATTTTCCATAACATCTGTTTGTACACTTAACCATTAATAAGTGCATAAAAACAAGAGCAGTTCGGCATCTTAAAAGGTAAGGAGATGATCGTATGCCAGACAGAGAACCAAATGTAGAGTCAGCCAACCATCCTGACACAAAAAAAGAAAGTATCATTAGTGATCCAGGTGCTTACCAAATGGGAGTAATCGTTTCTACAAACAAACTGGAACCGAAACAAGAAAATAATCCTTTGCATCTTTCAGCCAAAACGAACGATAAAATGAAAGATTTCGAGCGACTTATGCGCGGAACACCAGCTGACGAGCAGTAAGGAGGGACAATGATGTCAGATTGGAATGAACAGGCTGCACCCAATAACAACACGCCACCGGAAGTTCTCCGTTCTTCTTTAAAGGACCAGAAAAATAAAAATCAAACCAAAAAGAGAGACCAAAAAAAATAAGGATGTAAGTTAGGCGCACCTTACATCCTTATTGATGAATCATTTTTATCAGTTTCTCGAGTCCTTCTAGCAGCCGCGGGGAAGGTCTGCAAAACAAGGATTCCTCTAATACATGAATTCTATTATTTTTAACAGCCGCAAGCTCTAACCACCCCGGACGCTTTTTGATTAGCTCGGGGTTCATTTTCGCCTCTTTTACTCCTACCCAAACCATGCAAATATGATCAGGATTTTTACTTTTCACCTCGTCCCAATCCGTTTGAACACTGGCTTCAGGATTGGTTTCAAAAATATTGTATGCACCCGCTAGCCGGCTAATTTCTGACAGCCAATTAAGCCCGCCTGGAGTAAAAACAGGTTTTGGCCACCATTCCCAATAAAGCGACGGTCTGGTTTTGATTTGATCTGAAAAGGTTTGAAACCGTCTAACTTCTGCTTCAAATCGTTTTGCTTTTTCGATTCCTAACTCACGATATCCCAAAGCATCAGCAATCGTCCGGATATCATTTGCAATTTCCCGCAGCGAATTGGGGTTCAATGTGATGAACGGAAGCTTTCTTTTTTCTAACTCAGCTATGTTTTTTTCCATCCCTGGAACGCTGAGAGAAGCAAGGACCAGATCAGGATTCATTTTTTCCACCTGGTCCATATTGATCGAAAGGTCCGGCCCAACCTTTGGCAGATGCTGTACCTCTGGCGGCCAGTCCGAAAAATCATCCACCGCGACGAGGTCTTCTGTTCTCCCTAGATAGTGAACAATCTCCGTATTACTCGGACAGATCGATACAACCCGCATTTGTAAGTCTCCTCCCGTATGTAATTGAGTTCTGTTTTTCGGAACATGCTGCGTTTTTTCAGAATTCGGCTTTATTTTTTGGAACTCAGCACCCCTTTTTCCGAACTCGGCACCCCTTTTTCCGAACTCAACACCCTTTTTCCGAACTCAGCACCCGTTTTTCGGAACTCAGCACCCCTTTTTCCGAACTCGGCACCCCTTTTTCCGAACTCAGCACCCCTTTTTCCGAACTTAGCTCGATTTTACAGAGCCCAGTTAGAACCCTCTAATACGCCTCAGCCCCGTTTTTCCAGTAACGGCTGACAAACTCCAGCTACTCCCACTAGCCCTAAAATGGTCAGCAAAATCTTTTGCGGACCATAATAAGCATCTTTCGGATCAAAATATTCCTCTAATGTATGTGCACCGCCAAAGTCTCCGCCGCCTCCGAGCGTTACCGCTGGGATACCCATACTTATCGGAACATTGGAATCGGTACTGCTTGCCTGTTCCAGAACTGGATCAGCACCCATGGCTTTAGAGGCTGCTAAAGAAGCCTGAACAATGGCAGACTCTGGACTTTGTGAGCCTGCTGGCCTATTGCCAACCATTTTGATTTCTACTGTTATGACTTCTTTTCCCCAGCGTTTATTTTCTAGCTCTGCCGCTTTTTTCAAAATCCGCAATGTTTCTTCCTCTACATTTTTAAGTTCTTCTGGTGAAGTCGAGCGCAAATCGATCACCATATTAGCCGTCGCTGCAATCGTATTAACAGATGTTCCTCCAGAAATTGTACCGACATTAAAGGTCGTCTTAGGATTTTTCGGTGTTTCCAGATCAGAAATCATCGAAATGGCTCTTCCTAATGCATGAATCGCACTTGGCGTGCCGAAAGCTCCAAAGCTATGGCCGCCCGGGCCTTTATAGGTCACACTATATCGAACGCTTCCGGTCGCCAGATAAGTTGTCCTAGTTGGATCCCCCGGTTCAATAGAAATAAATCCATCGATATCGTCACGGCTTTCAAAGAGCGCCTTGACTCCCCGCAAATCCCCTAATCCTTCTTCCCCGACGGTGGCTCCAAATATAATATCGCCTTCTGTTTCAATTTTGGCCGTATTCAAGGCACGTATTAAAGTTAATACTGCTGCAAGCCCTCTGCCGTCATCCGATATTCCTGGAGCATATATTTTTCCATCCTTTATTTTCGCAACTGTATCAGTGCCTTCCGGAAACACCGTATCTAGATGAGCACAGACCACAAGCTTTGGTCCATTTCCATTCCCCCGTCTTACTCCAAACACATTCCCGACATCATCAGTTTGGACATCTTCAATCCCTAGTTCAATTAGTTTTCTTTTGAAGACTTTGCCTCTGGCCTGTTCCTGAAAAGTTGGAGCAGGGATTGCAGTTAACTCGATTTGTTCTGTTGTAGTCCGGTCATTATCGTCTTTCAGAAATGAAAAAGCTTCCTGGATTGCCTCTTCGGTTAGAAGTTCCTTAAATAGACTTTCGATTTCCGCAGATAAAATCATAATTATGTAAGCCCCTTCCAATTGATTTGCCGTCTTTATTCTTATTTTATCAATTTTTTGATAATTATAGAGTCGTAAACTTTCATTTTCATTGTTACCAGTTTTCCATGATTTTACTGTTGCGCGATTGGACCCCGTTTTTGCGCGTATTTTGAAAAAGTTACGCGTATTTTCAAATTGTTGCGCGTAAATTTAGATTCCTGCGCGAATCGTTTCCAAAAAAACTCTAGAATGATTTTACCTCACCCTAGAGTTTAATATTTTAATAAAATCCATAAAAAGTTAACAAATTCTCTGTGAGTGATTTTTTATAACCGGATTTTTATAAAATTGATAGAAAAAATCGTAAATATAATGAAAAATCCAATCCACCCATACTACGCCGCTAGTTATGCCACTTCTTCCCTATCTCAAACCTCACATTGCGTGCTCCCAAAAATTCAGCAAAACGATGAAGTGCACGATCTATAGATTTCTGCAAAGCTTTTGTATTTTTTACGCCCGGTTGAAGTTCAAAAAGCTGAATCACAAGGGTTTTAGTCTCACGGTCCACCCTTGGATCAACCCTGCCTATTAATTGATCCCCTGCTAGAATAGGCATCGTATAAGCACCGTATTGCCGCTTTTCTTTTGGAATATAAATTTCCCAGCGATACGAAAAATCAAAGAAGTCCTCCAGTCTTTCTCTTCGCCACAATAGATTATCTAACGGCGGTAAAAATAGAATCGGGCCATCCTCTGGAGGCAATGGACTTGCTGCAGACTCAAGAAGATCCACATCCTCTGCTCTTATAAAATAGGACCTTTTCACACCCTCCACTTCAATTGGAACCAATTCGCCTCGGCTTACCCGGTTTTCGATTTCAATTTTCCTGTCGGCGGCTTTCATTCGCTGCCAGCCAAACCGCAAATCACTCGAATCAAAGATTCCATACGCATTTATAAATTTTTCTATAAGTGCCTGGCTTGCTTCATAAACAGAAATTGCGTCAGCCTTTTCCCAAATTTCTTTAGGAACAGTGTCTTCCGTTATACCAAAGATTCGGTCCAAACCAATTCTCTCCACAACCCGGATCTCCCCCGTATCCATTAAAAGATTAAGCGCATGGGAGGTTTCCTTTGTGCTCGGGGCCTTATTATCCCAGTAACCGTGCACCTTTACCTCTGATTTAAAAGCACGGGATGGCAGCGGTCCTTCCTTTTTCAGTCTGTCTACAACATGGTCAACAACTGGGCCTAATGCCTTTATCCTCTCATCCAGTGCATCGTGCATCCTCATTCGAATTGGTTTAAAAATCGGATAATCCTCGATCGGAATCACACACGCCTCGTTGGCTTTGTATTCAAAAACCTTATGTCCGGAAAGCAGCTCATTTAAATGATCAGGATGATATCCTGGCATTCGAGCTGCAAGCGTCAAATGCTGGTTTTTTTCAACAACGGCAACAGGGTCAATTTGAACACACTCCAGGCTTTTAATCATTTGTAAAACTTGGCTGGCGTCTATTTTACTTTCCTTAAACTGTTCCTCTTCTGGCCAAAGCTTCTGCTTTTTAAGCAGAAATCTTCTGGCCGTTGGTTTGTCTATTTTTAACATACAGGGAACTCCTTTTACATCAAAAGTAACGGCTTCAATCCATTATCATATTCTATAACTTGTCTCATATCTTTATAATATGTCAAATCAAATTACATACCTTTTGAACCTGAGCTTCAGCATGGTTAAACAGAAGACAAAGAAGGAGACAGCTCATGAGAACTTTTTTTAAAGGCACACTGTTATTGGTTGTTGCTGCGTTTATTGGGGAATGTATTGAATTTATCATAAACATGGTTTTGGCCAAAGAATTAGGCGAGGAGGGAATGGGTCTATATATGTCCATTCTCCCATCGATTTTTCTCATCGTTATATTAGCAAGCCTAGAGCTTCCGATCGCTATTTCGAAATTTGCTGCAGAGCAGGAAGAAAGATTTCATCGCAGCATGCTAAAGCACGCCACACGGTTAACGATTATTTTCACAATTGGAATGCTAATTCTCGTTAGCCTTATTTTACCATTTATTCCGGTATTCGATGAATATCATCCACTTGTTCGCTGGGTTGTCATTATTTTGATTCCGGTTATTTCCTTCACCTCCATTACCCGCGGATATTTTATGGGGACCCACAGAATGGGAAAAATCGCTTTTTCTAATTTCTTGAGAAGATTTGTGCAATTACTTCTATTAGTGTTTATCTATCGGCTTTTTAATTTCGAAATTGAAACATCAATTTTAATTGCCTTATGTACAATAGTAGTTAGTGATATTGTGGTCTTCGGGTACCTTGGTTTTACCTATATCATCCAGCTGAAAGAATTAAATAGGAAGCCAAGATCTTTTATCGATAAAAAAATGGTTCATCAAAACCTGCTCTCTGTTTCCCTGCCTACGACGGGACTTCGCATATTTCATGCAGTTGCCCATGCCGTACAGCCCTTTTTGATTAAAACTGCACTTGTTACAGCTGGTTTAACACCAAATATGGCCAACGAGCAATTTGGTTTACTGGCAGGTGTTGCACTGACAATTGGGTTCTTCCCGGCTTTTATAGCCCATTCCCTTTTAATCGTTTTGATTCCAACGGTTTCAAAGGCTTATGCCGATAAGGACTTTCGAATGCTTCAGAGCTTATTGCAAAAGGTTTTTCGCTTTACCTGTCTATACGGAATCCCGGCCGTCTTTGTGTTTTATTTATTTGCTGAACCTCTGACACAGCTATTTTTTGATTCAAACTCAGCCACATTGTATTTGCAAATCCTATGGCCTTATTTCCTAGTCCATTTTTTCATCATTCCGATGCAGGCTTTCCTGATTGGACTAGGATTGGTAAAAGAAGCTTTTTACCATCAAATCTGGTCTACACTTATTTCATTTGTGCTTATGTTTGTATTGGGCTCATTAAAACCATTACAAATGGAAGGTATTATTATCGGTATGAACACGGGTGCCCTTTTAATAGCCCTCATGCACTACTTAGTGATTTGTAAGACAATCAGAATTTCGGTCTGGTCGAGAAGCCCAGTTAAGAACTATTTAAAGTTTGACTAATTAATAAACCCGTCCATGGACGGGTTTATTGTTATTTACTTTTAATTTTGAAGCGCAGCCGAAAATCCAGACAACATGTGAGCCATATGTACAATCCCTTGCTCAAAATCCTTTAAGCGAATCGACTCATTCGGTGCGTGTGCTTTAGATCCTACCCACCCTACTCCCGTACTGACGATTGGGAGCTTCAGATTTTCACCGAAAATATACATAGGTCCTGTTCCTGCTGAGTTTGGTGCCAATACAACATCATTTTGATACACCTCACGAGCGGTTTCCATCACATGAGCTACAAATGGATGGCTAAAATCAGAGCGGTACGCTTTTTGCCCATTCAGCAGGGTTGCTTTTACATCATGAAACCCATGCTTTTCTAAGTGAGATTGAATACATTGTAAAATATGATCTGGGTCTTGTCCCGGGACAAGGCGGCAATCCAATTTTGCCTTTGCACTCTTAGGCAGAACCGTTTTAGCACCTTCTCCTGTATAACCGCTCTCTAGTCCGCAAATAGTCATGGTTGGTTTTGCAACCATTGCCATTCTAGGGTCAATTCCAAGTCCTTTAGTAATCAATGGCCGTTTTAAACCGTACAGCTCACGAACAGCTTCCTCGTTGAATGGGAGAGCATTGACTGCTTCTTTTTCAGTGTCGGTAAGTTCTTGAATGCCATCATAAAAGCCTTCTACGAGTATTTCATTGTCCTGATTTCTCATTGTGGCCAGAGCCTGCACTAATCTCCACGCTGCATTATCGACATAGGCGCCGACCGATGAGTGCATGTCAATATCTGCGCCCACACACGTCAGTTCCATATAGGCCATTCCTTTAATTCCTGCTACCATACTGATCCGGTCTTTTTCATCTTTTCCGCCGAATTCCCATATGCATGCGTCTGCCTTAAATTTCTCTGTATACGTTTCAAGATATGGCGTTAAATGAGGACTGCCGATTTCTTCTTCACCTTCAATTAAAAACTTAATATTACAAGGCAAGCCGCCTGCTGTCTGCTTCAATAATTTTATGGCTGTCAGGCGGGCAACTAAATCCCCCTTATTATCGGCAACCCCGCGTGCAAACAGTTTTCCATCTGCAATCGTTGGCTCGAAAGGTTCTGTCAGCCATTCTTCAAAAGGTTCAGGAGGCTGAACATCATAATGATTATAGAAAAGCAGTGTTTTGTTTGAATCCCCATTGCTTCCAGCCGCAAAAAATCCATAGACTACCGGATTTCCTCCAAGGTCATCCAAGACTTCGGCTTCCCCTCCTGCCTCTTTAATCATGTTTACCACAAAGGCAACGGTCTCAGGAATGGCTTTATTCTGTGCTGAAATTGTAGGAAAACGAAGATAGCTTTTTAAGGTTTCAAGCGCATTAGGAACCAGCTCTTTTGCTGCATTTTGTAAGGATTCCAATTGAGGATTAGTCATAAAAAATCTCCCTTCAGGTCATGATATTGATTATTTCGACACCCGAAGGAAGATTCCCTTTATTGATTTCAATAATTTATAAAATTTTTAGGCTTTTTTCGTATGCTTTGTTGTTTTTAACAGAGGTAAACATGTTCGTTCCATTTCGCTCCAGACACTTGCTTTCCGCGGGGAAGAAGCAACAATCTATTCGAAAACAGCCAATTTTTACTATCATTTTATCTCTCGCTTACAAACACATTTCTGACCCGGCTCACTGCAGCTTGGGAGCCTCCTTTATCTTGCACCCCTTCTACCATCATGGCAATAAGAAGTTCAGGGTTATCTAAATTATAAGCGACAAACCAGCCGTTTTCTGTTCCTTGTACCCCTTGCTGCTCTTTAATTTCGGCTGTCCCAGTTTTCCCGGCAAGAGCATAGCTTTCAATTCTGGCGGTTTTTGCAGTTCCATTGGGATCTTCAATTACTTTTCTCAATGACGCATTGATTTGATTAACTATTTCAGCATCGACCAAATTTTCACTCCATGGCTGTGAAGTTTCTTGTTCAGCAAGAAGTGTCGGCTTCAGCATCGTTCCGTTGTTTAGAAACGGAGTGTAGGCAGCCGCCAAGTGGACCACACTCATTTCGATCTGCCCCTGGCCATAACCAGAGTCTGCCAGACGGATTTCATTCTCCAAATCTCCAATATTGCCTGGATCGAGCGGAAACGGATAATCGATTTCCTGACCAAAGCCAAAGCTTTTCAGGCCTTCTGTAAACCCTTGTGCACCGATTTGCAATGCTGCCTGAGCAAAATAAATATTGTCCGAAACAATAAGCGCCCGGTCCAAATTTACTGGACCATTTGTGGCTGTTACTCTGGTGACTTTATAATCGCCCCACGAACTGTCTTTCTGCCATTGAAGCCCGTTTACATCTATCGTCCAATCTGTTGTGATAGCTCCTTGTTTTAAACCGATAGCAGCTGTGATCGGCTTCATGACTGAGCCCGGAGCATACCCCTGCTTAAAACGGGTTATAAGCGGTTTTAATGGATTTTCCTCCAGTTCTTGCCAAAACTCCCCTGTCGCTCCGAGGGTTGCCGTGTTGGGATTAAAAGACGGACTGCTGACAAGCGCAAGCGTTTCCCCGGTTAAAGGATGCAGAGCAACACCGGCTCCCGGTTCTCCATTCAGTTCATGATACATTTTCGTTTGCAGGGTCATATCAATTGTTAAAGTAACATTTTCTCCATTCACTGCTTCTTTTTCGGCAAGAACCACTTCCGACCCATCTGCTTTCTCAATATAGATTCTTGCTCCGTTCTCTCCTTTTAGCCTTTCTTCGAGGACTTGTTCCATTCCTCTTTTACCAACCACATCGGTACTGGAAAATCCTTGGCCGGCTAATTCCTCAAGCTCCTCAGCTGTAATGGGTCCCACATACCCGACAAGATGAGCTGCTGCCTCCTTGTAAGGATAAACACGGGCCGGTACATCCTTCTTTACAACAGAGGGGATTGAAGTCACCTTAGCAAGCAGCTCCGTTTCCTCTGTTGGAATCTTTTTAATCGGAACAAAATAATCCGGCTGTACCCATTCAGCATTTAACGCTTCTCGGATTCGTTCCGGGCTGACTCCAAGCAATTCGGAGACCTGTGCAATAATCTCTTGCGCTTTGCCTTCCATTTGACCTGGCACAATCCCTATTTCATATGCAGTGCCGTTCATGGCGATCGCGTTTCCAGTGCGGTCTACTATCTCGCCTCTGGCTGCAGGAGTACTAGAGAGCCTTATTTTATCCCCTGCTCCCAGCTCAGGAAATATAAAAGTCGTATCCCAGTCCACGTACCAGTTTTCAGCATCATTCCGCTCTTCTTTCCTTAACGGAGCAGTATGCTCAAAAGATATCTGTCCGGCGAGTGAATTCATTTCTGCGGCAAATGAAAATTGAGCTTCTTCTCCCTCAACTTCTTCTTCCGGAAGATTAGCTGTGACGTTTAAGTCGCTTATTTTCAGATCATCATACACTTTTTCATATCGACCTACAAATTCTTCCTTTGTAATTCTTTCTTTCGCATCAGCTGTTAAAAAATCGTACATGTCAGAAAATTTTCGCTCGTTCCACAGGCTCACATATTCCTTGAAGCGCTCCTGGGCGGTCGGCTCATTATTGCAAGCCGCAAGGAAAATGGTGACCAATAGCATCAACAATACAAATATCCATTTTTTCAAAACGTTCCCCCCTATTGCTAATTCTATGACCCTTCTGTTTGTTTATACTAACTGGGAAACTTGTTTTACGGAAGATGGTAAATTTGTCATCTGTACCCATACATGGACAATCCGAAATAAAAAAGTGCTGCACAGATCTGCAACACTTTATATTTTCTCCACTTTACAATTTATACTTATTACGCTTTCGAACCTGTTTTCGTATAACTTCATCCCGCTCTCCCCCGTCAGACAATTCTTCTGCAAATTCGTGATCTTTGCTGCCAAGAATAGGAGCTGTTTCTATTTTCTTTTTATGTTTCATCAGTTGTCTCCCCTGTTACCCGCTCGTTTAAATACTTGTTCTCACCTGTAGCGAAGGACACATCTTGAAGACTGTACTCTACATTTCCTAAATGCAGTGTACGGTGTTTGATTTTCTCATTATTGTCTGACGTGTTGATATCGTTCCTTGGCTTATCTTCCATGCGATCATTCTCCTTTAGTTTGGAATTATGAGGAAGCTTGACACCATTTTCTAATTTTTAAATAGGCTTATCTATGTTTTTCCCGAAATAACCCAAACTATGCTTCTTGAACCATGGAGGAGGCTTAAGGCGTTTAATCTTCATCTTTAATATCAATATCTTCTGGAATCGGTTCACTTAAATATTCAGCAATCATCGCCCGATAATTCTCGAGCTGCTCAAAGTGAGTGTTAAATTGGTCTTTATTAATCAAGTATTGCTCCCCATCATGGACCGCACGAATTCGTTTTTGTAAAATCAGACTCTCAATATACGATTCGTCTAAGGATAAATATTCGGCAGTTTCTTTGATGGTCAGATACATATCCCAAAACACTCTCCTTTTCTTATTTATTTTTATTGTATATAAAATGAGAGAAATTTTACAGCTAAATGCTAACAGAAATCGTATGTAAGCTTTCGTATTCCATTTCAGCCTGATTTGCTGTTTTTGATTTTTTAAAAATTTAGGCTTCGACAATCTCCTCGATTTCTTGTATAGTTAACCAAAAATAAGACAATGAAGAGAGGAGCAACTGTAATGGTCAATACAGAAAGACTTTGGAATCGAATCCAGGAGCTTGCATTAATTGGACAAACTGAAGACAATGGTGTAACCCGTTTTTCCTATACTAAAGAAGAACTTGAAGCTAATGAATTGGTGAAAAGGTATATGGAGCAAGCAGGGTTAGTTGTATCGTATGATGCAATTGGAAACTTAATCGGATCGACTCCAGGAGAAGAGGATTTACCTGCCATTCTGTTAGGATCTCATATCGATACTGTTCCGAACGGCGGAAAATTTGATGGCAGCTTAGGGGTGTTGACGGCAATTGAAGTCATGCAATCATTACAGGAGCAACAAATCCGCTTAAAGCATCCGGTGAAGGTAATTGCTTTTAAAGATGAAGAAGGAGCAAGATTTGGCTTTGGTTTACTTGGCAGCCGGGCTGTTGCAGGAAGATTAGAAGACCAAGACTTAGATAAGAAAGATGCACAAGGGATTTCCATCCGAGAGGCGTTAATCAATCAAGGCTATGATCCTGAAAAAATCGCAGCAGCTAAAATGGATCATGTAAAAGCCTACATAGAGTTACATATTGAACAAGGCAAAGTATTAGAAAACCATGATGTTCCCGTTGGAAATGTGACGGGTATCGCTGGCCCGCTTTGGTTAAAGGTAAAACTGGAAGGAGAAGCTGAACATGCAGGTGCCACTCCTATGGGACAAAGAAAAGATCCATTAGTGGCAGCTAGTCTGATTATCGCCGAAATTGAAAAATTGGCCAGTCAATTTCCATATGCAGTTGCAACAGTTGGTTCTTTGTCACTTACGCCAGGGGGCATTAATGTAATTCCTGGCAGTGTTGAATTTACTGTTGACATACGTGACATCTCAGAGGAAATTCGAGACCAGCTCGAAAAGGAAATTACTGATTTTGCTATTCAAATTGGAAATGAGCGCGAAATAAAAGTGACCATTGAAGAGCTGCAAAGGGTAGCGCCTGTATTATGTTCTGAAGATATTCAAAACCTAATTAAGGAGAGCATTGGTGAACAGCATATCCCGGTTATCTCCTTGCCAAGCGGGGCCGGGCATGATGCTATGCAATTCAATGGTCTTTTTCCAGTAGGCATGATTTTTGTTCGTTCCAGGGATGGCATCAGTCATAATCCTAAGGAATTTACTGCCAAAGAGGACGTACAAGCCGGAGCGGAAACCATGCTTAAAACATTAATTAAACTCGACGAGCTCTAATAACAGCTGACGTGTAAATTAAGAAAAATGGGTGGTGACAGACACCTAACTATGGATATCAAACATCTTCAATATTTCATTGAAGTCACAAAATTCAATAGCTTTTCAAGAGCGGCTGATCATTTGTTTATTACGCAGCCTACTATTAGTAAGATGATTAAAAATTTGGAGGAAGAACTGGGGGTTACGCTATTTGACCGTTCGCGGAAGCAGCTGACTTTGACGGATGCAGGGAAAATTATTTTAGAGCAGGCTAAATTAATTGATAAAGCATTCAATAATTTAGAATCCGAATTGGACAATTTGCTCGAATTAAAAAAAGGACATATCCGCATTGGATTGCCTCCTATATTTGATGCTCATTTTTTTATTAAAATCATTGGTCTATTTCATGAAAAATACCCCGGCATCACCTTTCAATTAGAAGAAGATGGCTCGAAAAAAATTGAGGAAGACGTAAAGAATGGCCTTTTGGATGTCGGTGTAGTCGTCCTCCCAACTAAAGAAGAAGTTTTTCACTACTTTTCTTTTATGGAAGAAGACCTTCAATTAATTCTTCATCCATCCCATCAGCTCGCGAAAAAAGAAGAAGTCCAGCTTGCTGAATTGGCTGAAGAATCCTTTATTTTATTTAATAAAGACTTTGTGTTAAATGATAAAATTGTTTCTTCCTGTAATGTAGCCGGATTCACCCCGCACATCATTTCTGAAAGCTCTCAATGGTCCTTCATTCAAGAAATGGTAGCATCGAAATTAGGTGTATCCCTTTTACCGGAGAGTATTTGCGGACATTTAAAGGAGCAAGTGAAGACAGTTAAAGTCGTGAATCCCTCCATAGGATGGAATTTGGCGATGATCTGGTCAAAAGAGCTTTACCTTTCCTATGCAGCAAAGGAATGGCTTCGCTTTACAATAGATCATTTTACACATCAGAATCAGTAAATGCTATATCCGGGCTGTTCAAAAGGTCAGATAACTGACTTTTTGGACAGCCCCTTTTAATTTTTTAATACTGAAAAGATGCATAGGTAAGCATTTACATAGATAAAAGCTATAAATCCTATGAAAACTATCCATTTTACTTATAGTTCGATGGGGCTTACACTTGGTTCGTGGCAAGAAAATCCTTTTATCTGGCATCTGGTCACTAGATCCAAATAAGAAAGGAAGCGAAATGAAATGGAACCTAAAAAAGTAAGTGAAAGCCGCATTATTAATACTGATCAAGTATTATCATGCGATTTAAATAACTATAATACCCTTTTCGGCGGAGTCTTAATGAAAAAGCTGGATAGCGCTGCAACCCTATCAGCCCGAAGACACGCCCGTGTAAAAGAATGTGTAACAGCATCTACGGATTCAATAGATTTTCTCTGTCCGATTCACCAAACAGACTCAGTCTGCATTGAATCATTTGTCACTTATACAGGAAGAACCTCCATGGAGATTTTCTGTAAGGTCATTGCTGAAGATATGATGACTGGCGAACGCAGAATTGCTGCAACAGCTTTTTTAACATTTGTCGCATTAGATGAAAATAAAAAACCGGTCGAAGTGCCAGGTGTTATTCCTGAGACAGAAGAGGAACAATTCCTTTACGAGACAGGTAAAGAACGGGCAGAAATGCGGAAGATGAGAAGACAAAAGAGTAAAGAACTGGCTCAATATATAACCGTTAAAAAGCCATGGGACAATTAACCGGAAGGAGCAAAAATAATGACAACACTTTGCAGTCATGAAGATCTAATCGCCACTCAAGAAGCCCTTAAAAATGTTGAAAAGTCCTATCCAGCCCTCTTTGAACAGTTATTTCATATTGTCAATTTAACCCGTTCATTACAGCTTCGATATCAGTTTATGGGCTGTTTGCTAATGGATGAAGATCCAGGGAAAAATAAACCATCCTACCTTCACCATTCGGTATTAGGACTATATAAAAGTGAAATTCAAAAATTAAAAGATAATCCAGATTTCCCTGTCATCCAAAAGATGATTAAGTCTTTCAAGAAAGTCGGCTACGCCAAAATGTGCCTCTTACTGCTAGGAACAGAACCCGAAACGCTAACAGGGTTAACTGTGATTAAGTAAAAGGTGCCATAACCACCCAATTCAAGACTGCGAAACAAGAACTTTCGGGTGGTGACTGGCACCTTTTTTACTTTTCTTTAAATTGCTTAATCGCTTCGATCCGGTTTTTCACACCGAGTTTGTCGAGAATGACGGAGATATAGTTGCGGACCGTGCCGGTTTTAATTTGGAGAGTGTCTGCAATTTCTTTTGTGTCTTTACCGTCGGCAACGAGCTCCAAAACTTCTCGTTCCCGTTCCGTTAAAGGGTTCATGTCAACATTGTAAGCGTCCTCGATTAGTTCTGGTGCGTAAATCCTTCTTCCAGCCATGACACTGCGGATCGAGTTTGCTAAATCTTCACTCGGACTGTCCTTTAAAAAGTAACCGCTCACCCCTGCTTTCAAAGCACGCTGAAAATAGCCAGATCTGGCAAACGTGGTTAATATAATAACTTTACAATCATCATCCTTTAATTCTTCAGCCGCTTCTAGTCCGCTTTTTCCCGGCATTTCGATATCCATAATGACCACATCGGGATGCAGCTTGCGAACAAGCTCCACTGCCTCTTCCCCATTAGACGCTTTCCCCACTACTTCCATATCATCCTCTAAGTCAAGCAATGAACCAAAAGCTCCTAGCAACAGCTGCTGATCTTCTGCAATGACAATCCGAATCATGAAAACTCCTCCTTTTCCGTTTGCGTCAAATCCAGCGGCACTCTTAGCTGCAAAGTCGTTCCATCCTTTGTCATTAGCTCCAAACTGCCATTTACAAATTCGAGACGTTCTTTCATACCTTTTATTCCATGACCCTGCATTAAATGTTCGGCTGAATGATTGAATATACCATTATCATGTATGGTAACGATTGTTTCCTCCCGAGTTTGTTCAATTTTTATGGAACAGCGAGTGGCCCCGCTATGTTTAACAATATTAGTGACAGCCTCTTTTAAACACATACTTAATATATGTTCGGTTAATAATGGCACATTGGACAATTTAAATTCTCCCACTTCCTCAAGGTGAATCTCGGCTGCGTCTAATAGCTCTTTTACCAGCACAAGCTCATCCTTAAGGCGGACTGCACGCATGGATGAAACCATGTTGCGGACTTCATTAAGCGCTGTTCTGGCAGTTTGCTGGACATCCTTCAATTCATTCCGGGCTTGCTCCGGATTTTTATATAATAAACGTCTGGCCAAATCGCTTTTTAATCCGATTAACGAAAGTTTTTGTCCAAGAGTATCATGGAGATCGCGAGCGATTCTCTGCCGCTCTTCCAACACCCCTAATTCATGAATTCTTTTATTTGCATCCTCTAGTTTTTCTTCTAGCTGCCCCTTCTCATTCCGATTATAAATGCTAAACGGAAGCAGAATGACACTAATCCAAATCACAATTACAAAGGGCAGCTGCTTTAAAAAGAGTTCATCCTGCTGTACAATACTAAAATTAATCGAGACCGAGGTGCTGATTAAATGAACAAAATACAGAATAAGAAACGTAACACGGTCTTTTATATTTCCAATATAATGTGCTAAGAAAAACGCAAAATACACATAGCTGTAAAGGCTCGTTGTGGTAATGGAAATACCGATAAGGAGAAATGTCCAAAGATAAACAGGCCAGCCTCTAGCAAAAAAAGCAATACGGTACAGGATAAAAAAGACGAAAGTCAGCAAGATCCCCAAAATAATTTCAATAGTTGAGTCCGCTTGAATAATAAAATAAAAAGGCAGTATAAAAAGAATCACCCATATATAAGGAGATATTCCGCTATTTTTTTGAAAAGCCAGATATTTTTTTATCAGATTCATGGTAAAAACCTCTTATAACCCAATTTTCAAACATATGCAGAAAAACAGGGCATTCTAAAATGGCCCTGTTTTCATCATATCATTTCCTTATCCTGCTAACTACCTGCTAATTTGTGATTGAGATTGTGATGGGATTTGATTCATGCCGGATAGCAATGGAACATCCTTATAATGAACAAACTTCTTTTGATTCTCGTCCCAAAGCCGAAATTTAAGTGAAGTTAAGCTTGTTTTTAGCGTGATTGTCGGCACGTGCTTTAAGGCATCGGTATTATTATGTGCCGCTTCCAACTGATAATTCGGAACTCTTGGACATAAATGATGAACATGGTGATAACCGATATTTCCTGTAAACCATTGAAGTACTTTAGGAAGCTTATAAAAAGAGCTGCCTTCCACTGCTGCTAAAACAAAGTCCCATTTTTCATTTGGTTCAAAATAAGAGTCTTCAAAAGTATGCTGCACATAAAATAGCCATACCCCGATTGAACCGGCAATCAAAAAGATGGGTCCCTGTACTAAAAGGAACGACTGCCATCCAATCGCGTAACATAGTAGAGCTATGATGGCTGCAATCACAATGTTTGTAATATATAAATTAATACGTTCTCCTCGTTTGGCACCTTTTTTATTAAAACGGTTTTTTAATAGAAATACGTAAGTTGGACCTAACCCAAACATAATAAAAGGGTTCCGGTACATGCGGTAACGGAAGCGTGTCCAAGCCGATGCAGACTTGTATTCATCTACTGTTAACAGCCAGATATCGCCGGTTCCGCGTTTATCTAAATTTGAACTCGTCGCATGATGAATCGAATGATCATGCTGCCATTGGCTGTAAGGAAATAACGTAAGGATTCCCGTAATGGTTCCAAGAATTTTGTTGGCTTTTCTGTTTTTAAAGAAAGAGTGATGGCAGCAATCGTGAAAAATAATAAACATCCGCGTTAAAAGACCTGCGCCAACAACCGTTAAAGCAAGGGTAAGAAGATAAGAGACTGAGAGAGTTTGATAAGCAAGAATCCATACAACAAAGAAAGGAACAATCGTATCAAATATCTGAATGATACTTTTGCGAGTATCAGGTTTTTCATAAGGAGCCACTTGTTTTCGTAACATCTTTTGATTTTGATTTTGTTTTTCCATATATAACCCATCCTCTTCCGATTAGTTATCTCCCATTATAAAGAAAAGAAGAAGACGTTTGCAGACACACATGTCATACATCAACCATGACAAATGTCATGTTTTAAAGCAGAATTTACTATTTAAAAAAACACTATTTAAGATAGTGGCTAAACTTGGAGTTGGATTCTTAAATTTTACTTATCATCAAAAAAATTTGAAAAACACTTGTCTATAACAAGTGTTTCAGATTGAAGACAAAAGGCATTTGGGAATGTTTTTATTCCCAAATGCCTTTATGATTTTAAGAATTTTTTTCAGAATCCATCTTAGAAATGAGTGTGATTTGTCTATTATTCTTATTCTTTATGCCATTTTTGGACCTACCCAAGTCCAGTTGGCTAATTTCTTAAGATTTATGGCAGCAAACGTAAGCATCGCCTGCATGGACAATTTTTTAAGGCCTCTTAAAGTAGTCCATCGCATACCATGCTTTTCTTTTGCATCCGCAAAGACTCGTTCAATGGATTCTTTTCGACGTGCATATATTTCTTTTACTTCTTGTTTATGACGAAGGTGTTCGGCCT
>NZ_JAKZKT010000015.1 GCF_022808645.1 Bacillus litorisediminis | reverse complement strand
TTCAAGTGGTGAATTTTCTGTATCCGATAATCATGGACCCGACGGGTCCAGTTATTACATGCAGGACAACGATGATTCTTTCGTTCCATCTCTACATATAGGCGGACTATATCCTCATACTGTTCAATTTTGGTAATGACTACATCTTTTAATCCAGGGATATTCATGGTAATATTCATATACACGTAACTCCATTTCTTTTGTCTTGTTTCTAGACAATTCAAGTATAAAAGAATTGGATGTCTACGTGTTTTTTTATGAATAAAAAGTTGTGTTCAAACCCCAACAAATATTATAGAGCCTTATTTGCTTTGTTTCATACAGCCGACTTTATAAAACATAAGTCCAGATTTTATCCTTTCTAACCCGATACCTTAATTTTTTTTGAAGGTTCCCAGCATCGCTCTAATAATTCCGCCAAGAAACTTCGGAAGCTTAATCGTGTAAAATTTCATGATAAGTCCCTCCTCATCAACTCGCACTTCAATTCCCTTACCCACATCTTATTCCAACAATCACATTTGGGTACACATCCGCCCATAAACATGAGTAATTAATCCTTGCTTCTTATCATCATTAATATGCCATTATTGAAAGAAAAAGTACCAGTAGGTGCAATGAGTTCATTACTTATACATAATGTCGACCCAAACGGAATATGCCTATTTTTTAGATCATATTTAAATCCTTTTAATGTAAGGGAAAGAATTTCACCTGAGATTGGGATAAATGAAATATACGTAAAATCTGACTTATGAATATGATAGGTACCAGGCTTATAGATCGAGATATGATTCCATCTGTCCCTTATTTCTGTATGGCAATGCGGTAATTCCTCCAGTACTTTTAGAAGCAAATACAAATTGGCAAATTGATGGTCCTGTCTTTTCCCGGTAGCACCAAAAATGTAAAGAGAGACAGGATTTTGGCGGATCGCCATATTTAATGCAAGCTCCATATCGGTCTCATCTTTTTCAGGCTTGGCCGTTTCAATATGACGGACATTTTGATCGATAAGCATCATTTCTTCCTCTAGGACAGAATCAAAATCGCCGACAGCCATTTCCGGAAAAATGCCGTAATTAAATAAAGTTAACACGCCCCGGTCAATTCCAATCCATTTTGTATCATGGGGCAAATTCCTTAATTCTTCTTTTGCGGGAATATGATCGAGCGGCCCGCCAGCCATAATCGCGAGGTTCAAAGGAGCCACCCCCCTTGTAATTTATTAAAACTGTTTGCAAACCTTTTTAAATCTTAATACAAATTTGTGTCCAACATAGAGGTGAATTCGGACAGATTTACTCTTTTCAAAGCCAGCCGTGTCCGAATCAAGCATGTATTCGGACAGGTTTACTCTTTTCAAAGCCAGCCGTGTCCGAATCAAGCATGTATTCGGACAGGTTTACTCATTTCAAAGCCAGTCATGTCCGAATCAAGCATATATTCGGACAGGTTTACTCTTTTCAAAGCCAGCCGTGTCCGAATCAAGCATATATTCGGACAGGTTTACTCATTTCAATGCCAGCTGTGTCCGAATCAAGCATGTATTCGGACAGGTTTACTCTTTTCAAAGCCAGCCGTGTCCGAATCAAGCATATATTCGGACAGGTTTACTCATTTCAATGCCAGCTGTGTCCGAATCAAGCATGTATTCGGACAGGTTTACTCTTTTCAAAGCCAGCCGTGTCCGAATCAAGCATGTATTCGGACAGGTTTACTCATTTCAAAGCCAGCCGTGTCCGAATCAAGCATGTATTCGGACAGGTTTACTCATTTCAAAGCCAGTCATGTCCGAATCAAGCGCGTATTCGGACAGGTTTACTGATTTCAAAGCTAGTCGTGTCCGAATCAAGCATGTATTCGGACAGGTTTACTCATTTCAATGCCAGTCATGTCCGAATCAAGCGCGTATTCGGACAGGTTTACTGATTTCAAAGCTAGTCGTGTCCGAATCAAGCATGTATTCGGACAGGTTTACTCATTTTCAAAATCAGCCGTGTCCGAATCAAGCGCGTATTCGGACAGGTTTACTCATTTCAAAGCCAGTCGTGTCCGAATCAAGCATGTATTCGGACAGGTTTACTGAATTCAAGGTCCGGCGTATCTGAATCAAGCGGTATTAAGACAGATTTACATAATTTGGGAACCGGAGTTCAAACGAACTCTAGTTCCGCTATTTGTGGCAAAACGGGCATTTTTCAATGGTCTCTGGTTCCGCTATTTGTCCCAAACCGAGCAATTTTTGTATGATTTTAGGCAAATAGCAGAACGTAAATCCGTTAAGGTCCGCAAATCAGCGGTTTTTTTGCGAAATAGCGGAACGTACATCCGCTAAGAAAAGTAAATAGCAAATGAAACGAACAATGGTGAAGCTGATCTCTGGTCTCTGCCGATTTCACGCTATAAATATTCGATAACAATTTAATTAAAAAACAGAAAAACATCAGCTACTTGGCTGACGTTTCTCCTCGAATCGCATCAATCGCTGCCCCGCGGTCAGCCGCCCCAAAAATGGCTGACCCGGCAACTAAAATGGTGGCGCCTGCTTCTCGGCAGAGCTTGGCAGTCTCTTCTGTAATTCCGCCGTCCACTTGGATATCCAGCTCTTTCCCGATTGAATTAGCCAGATCACGAACTTTTTTAATTTTCGGCAAAACCTGATGGATAAAGGGCTGTCCCCCAAACCCCGGATTGACTGTCATTAATAAGACAAAATCAACCTCTTCTATCACATGCTGGATCATTTCGATTGGGGTAGCCGGATTTAAAACAACCCCGCTTTTTACACCATGCTGATTAATCGATTGCACCACCCGATGAAGGTGTGTACAAGCTTCAACATGTACAGAAATCGAATCAGCTCCAGCTTGAACAAACGGCTCTAAATAGTTTTCTGGATGCTCAATCATGAGATGGACATCTAATGGCAGCTTGGTAATCGGCTTTAAGGCTTCAACCACAAGCGGTCCCATCGTTAGATTCGGAACAAATTGGCCATCCATGACATCAACATGAATCCAATCCGCCCCTAGTCTTTCCAGTTCTTTTACTTCTTCTCCCAGCCTGGCAAAATCAGCTGAAAGAATCGAAGGGGCAACTTTGATTGTATTCATCACTAATACCTCGGCTTTCTATCTTTAATTTCCTGGTAAAAGGATAGGTAGTGCTGATAACGATAAGCAGGGATATCGCCTTGTTCAACCCCTTGCTTGACTGCGCATTTTGGTTCATTGATATGATGGCAGCCCCTAAACTTACAGGATTCACTGGCTGACGAGAACTCTGGGAAACATGCAGTGAGCTCATCCAGTTCGATTTCATCAAACTCGAGCGAACTAAAACCAGGTGTATCTGCCACATACCCTTCAGCAATTGAAAGGAGTTCTACATGACGGGTTGTATGCTTTCCTCTTCCTAAATGTGTGGAAATATCATTGGTTTTTAGTTCGAGCTCGGGATTAATCGCATTTAAAAGCGAGGATTTACCTACACCTGATTGTCCGGCCACAACACTTGTTTTCCCTTTTAAATAAGGAGTCAGCTGATCTAATCCCAGTTTTTCCTTAGAAGATGTTACAATCCAGTCGTATCCTATTTTTCGGTAATCCTCCGCAAACTGGTTCAGTTGCTGTTGGGTGTTTTCATCAACTAAATCAATTTTGGTAATACAGATGACCGGATGGATTTGCTTCGATTCGATTAATACTAAGAAACGATCCAATAAAGCCGGATTAAAAGCAGGCTCTAGACATGAAAATGTAATAATAGCCTGATCCACATTAGAAATAGGAGGACGTACTAATTCATTTTTCCGTTCCTTTACATCTAAAATATAGCCCTCCAACTCATTTTCAGCCTGGAATTCGACCAGATCGCCAACTAAAGGAGTCACCTTATTCTTTCTAAACACGCCGCGCCCCCTGCATTGATAGATTTTATCGTCACTTGCGACATAATAAAATCCGCTTAACGCTTTCATGATCTTGCCTTCAGGCATAGCATCACTCCTATTTTTTTATTCTGCCGGATACTCACGGGTTTCTTCTACAATTATTTCATTATCTCTTCTAATTTGGTATACTGCTTTTCCTCCATATGGAATAAGTAAAGTAATCTTATAGGGCGTGTCTTTTGTAATTTCAAATTCTTCAGCGAGTTCCGTAATATTATGATTCATATCCTCGATATATATTTGCACAAGCTGCGGTTCATTGGTTTGATTTTCATCGTCCACTTTATAAGGAATCAAAACTTCAACGGTTTCTTCTTTAGGCGGTATTGATTCTTTTCCTTTTGAAAGAACGACATTAATCGTCGTACCCTTTTCAACCATTGTGCCTGGTTTAGGGTCCTGCCTGATTACCTGTCCTTCTGGAATATCATTATGAAACTCTTCACCTGTTACATTTATAATGAATTGATGAGTATTGGCATAGGTTGTGTACTCCGGTTGCGAATAGCCTGTCAAATCCTCTAATTCTATTTTTTCGGGACCTTTACTCACAGTAAAAATGAGTTTCGTTTCTTCCGGGATGACTTCCTCATCAGCCGCAGGTTCTTGGTCAGTGATGGTCCCTTCCAGCTGATCTGAAAATTCTTCGATTACCTCTATGTCTTCGAATCCTTCGTCCTCTAACATCTGCTTAACACTATCAATTTGCTTTCCAACATAATCTGATAGAGTGTAGCGTTCTTTTCCCATACTCTCGTAAATCGTAATCTCTGATCCTTCTTTTACCTTTGTACCCGCACGCGGATCAGTCCTGACAATAAGACCTTCCTCTATCGATTCATCGTGAATCTTTACAATTTCACCTTTTTTTAAGCCTGCTAAAACAAGCTCATTAACCGCTTCATTAACTGTTTTTTCGGATACATCAGGTACTTCTACTAAATCAGGTGCTAACATACCCGGGAGAATTGCATAGGCCAGTATGCCTCCAACCAGTAAGAAAAATAATGTAATACCCAGTATCAATGGCCACTTTTTCTTTTTCTTTGCCTGTTCTGGTTTAGGACTTTGCGTTTTCTTATCATCTCTCAAAATGGTTTCATCCATATTATTAAAAGGTTTCTCATTTGTAAAAACTGGAATGGCTTTCGTGGCTTCTTCATCTTTTGGAACCACAAATGGTTTCTCATTCATTCTGTCAGGGTCGAGGGCCGTTTTAAGATCTTCTTCTAGCTCCTCGGCGGATGCATAGCGGTGAAAAGGGTCTTTCGCTGTTGCCTTTAAGACAATATTTTCAACACTTTGCGGAATATTTGGATTCCATCTTTTAACGGAAGGTGTTTCACTTTGCAGATGCTTAAGGGCAATCGAAACCGCTGACTCTCCTGAAAACGGCAGTCGACCCGTCAATAATTCGAACATAACAATTCCTAAGGAATAAATATCAGACTTTTTATTGGCCATCCCGCCTCTTGCCTGTTCAGGAGATAGATAATGAACGGTGCCAAGTACGGTGTTTGTATGGGTAATGGCAGTTGCACTGATTGCCATTGCAATGCCGAAGTCTGTTATTTTCACAACATCATGTTTATCAATTAATATATTTTGAGGTTTTATATCACGGTGAACAATATTATTCTGATGTGCATGTGCAATGGCAGAAGCTAACTGTTCCATGATTTCTATTACTTTATGAACAGATATGGGAGAATGCTGCTGGATATATTGCTTTAAGGTCATCCCTTCCACATATTCCATCACAATATAATAAATATCGTCTTCTTCTCCAACATCATAAATACTGACAATATTCGGATGAGCTAAGCTGGTAGCAGATTGAGCTTCTCTATGAAAACGGCGTATAAAATTCTCGTTATCTGAAAAATCCATCCTCAGGATTTTAATAGCCACATCCCGGTCTAAAATCATGTCATGGGCTAGATAAACATTAGCCATGCCTCCGCCGCCAATCATCTCGATGATTTTATAGCGGCCGCTAATTCGTCTTCCTATAATCATGATGATTCTCCGTTTCGTATAGCTTCTTCGTCATTTTTTACTATAACAATTGTTATGTTGTCTTCTCCGCCGTTTTCATTTGCCAGATTAATCAATTGTTCTGCTTTTTCTTCCAGCCTCTGCTCAGATTCAAGTATTTGTTTCAATTCCACGTCAGATACCTTGTTGGATAAGCCATCTGAACATAATAACAAACAGTCCCCTTGTTCAAAAGTAATGGTTTTTACATCGACTATGACGTGTTCCTCAGTTCCTAAAGCCCTTAGAATCACATTTTTTCTTGGATGATGCTCCGCATCTTGCCTCGAAATATGGCCGCTGCGAACAAGCTCGTTTACCAATGTATGATCCTCTGTAAACTGAGAAAAACCTAATTCATTAAAAATGTAGCATCTGCTGTCCCCAATGTTTGCAACAGTCGCAAACGAGTCGCTGCATACAGCTGCCACCATGGTAGTCCCCATACCTTGACATTCCTCATTTTTGCTGGCATGAACAAAAATGTGATTATTCACCTTTTGAATAGCTTCGGTTAGCCATTTTTCGGCTTCTTCCGGATGTATCTCTAATGATGATTGTTCCCATAATTCTTGCAGCTGCTTTACAGCCATTTCACTTGCCACATCACCAGCACGATGACCTCCCATTCCATCAGCTACAACAGCTAAAAGAAGGTTATTCTGTGTTTCAAATATTCCCCCATTGTCTTCGTTATGAGGCCTTACACGTCCACGGTCTGTTTTAAATACCGCTTTCATCCTTTCACCTCGTCTCTTCCTTACGCTCCTTCGCTCGTAACTGTCCACATGCTGCGTCAATATCATGTCCTTGTTCTCTTCGAATGGTAACGTTGATTCCATGATTTTTAAGGATTTTTTCAAATTTAAAGATCTGCTCTCTAGGTGTGCGAACATAATTTCTCTCTGGTACATAGTTTACCGGAATTAAGTTAATATGACACTTTATTCCTTTCACTAATGCGGCAAGCTCTTCAGCATGTTCATCCTGATCATTTTCACCGCCAAACAGACCATATTCAAAACTGACTCGTCTTCCCGTCTTTTTGATGTAATACTTAATTGCTTCCATTAAATCAGGCAGTTTATAAGCACGATTGATTGGCATTAGCTTTGATCTTAATTCTGTATTTGGTGCATGAAGAGAAATGGCAAAGTTTATTTGTAAATTCTCATCTGCAAATTTATATATTTTTGGAATGATTCCAGAGGTTGAAACGGTAATATGTCTTGCACCGATATTTAGCCCTTTATCCTCATTGATGACTTTAAGAAACGAGAGTAGGGCGTCATAATTGTCAAACGGTTCTCCAATCCCCATCACAACAACATGGCTAACGCGTTCATTCGTTTCATCTAAAGCCTTTTGCACTTTCAAAACCTGAGAAACAATTTCGCCTGCCTCCAGATTCCTTTTTAGTCCGCCTAATGTCGATGCACAAAACGTACAGCCAATACGGCATCCGACTTGTGTCGTAACACAGATTGAATTCCCATATTCATGTCTCATTAAAACGGTCTCTATCGAATATCCATCCTGTAATTCAAATAAAAATTTTATCGTTCCATCCTTCGATGTTTGCTTAATAATTGTCTTTAAACTGGTCATTGTAAAGGTTGCATCAAGTTTTTCCCGAAAGGATTTGGGCAAATTGGTCATCTCATTGAAATCATCAACCCTTTTTAGATAGAGCCAATCGTATAATTGTTCGGCACGAAACGATTTTTCTCCTTGTTCTTGCACCCATTTTTTTAGTTCATTAAATGGAAGCGAATAAATTGACGGCTTTTCCGGCATTGGATTGATTCCAGCCTTTTTCTTTTTCTCTACTGTTTGCTGTTCCATGTTTTCACCTTCTTCTAAATGCTGCAACAAAAAATCCATCTGTACTCAACGTATGCGGAAGTAACTGAAGCTCTCCATTTTTTACAAGTGGCCGGAAGCTCTCAGGGACTCTCTCTTTCAATGTTTCATCCAAAACATAATCTGATTGACGTTCAAGAAAAGATCGTACGGTATCGTGATTTTCCTCCATATCGACAGTACAAGTACTATAAACTAGAATACCATTTTGTTTTAATAATGGAGCAACTGCACATAAAATTTCTAACTGAATCGCTTTCAGCTGGCGGATATCCTGTTCTTCTTTTTCGTATTTGGCTTCAGGTTTTCGTTTGAGAACACCGAATCCGGAGCAGGGCGCATCTACTAAAATCCGATCAAATGTTTGAGCGGAAAATAGATGCTGGATTTTTCTGCTGTCTCCTTGCTTGGCCGCCACATTTTTTAACTGAAGCCTGTCAACATTATCTTGAATCAGCTGTACCTTGTGTTCGTGGATATCAAAGGAATGAACCTTCCCTGTCTGCTGTAGTTTTTCAGCAATATGAGTTGTTTTCCCGCCTGGAGCTGCACATGCATCTAAAACAATCATATTCTTTTCTATGTCAAGCGCATAGGCAGGCAGCATTGAACTCTCATCCTGAATCGTTACATAACCTTCCTGAAAAAGTGAACTTTTCACAATTGAACCTTTCACCATTCGGATTGCTTCCTTTAAAAACGGGCTTGGCTCTGCATCAAACCCTTCTTCTTTCAGTTTTTGAAGAGCTTCTTCCCTGGATATCCGATTCAGATTAACCCGGGCTGTTTGCACAGGAGCCATTAAATTTTCCTTGCACATTTTTTCGGTTTCTTCCATTCCCCATTGGGCAATCCATCTTTTCACAAGCCATTCGGGATGGCTTGTCTCTATACTGAGCCGCTTGATTGGATCTTTTATACTTTTGATATCGCGAATACCTTCACGTCCAATCGACCGCAAAACCCCGTTTACAAAACCCGCAATTGTGTTGTTTCCTCTTTTCTTTGCAATCTCCACCGCTTCATAGATCGCCGCTCTTTCTGGAATCTTATCGAGATAAACGATCTGATACAAAGTTAACCGGAGCAGCCAGCGGACCCAGCCTTTCAGTTTTTTGCCTTTAATAAAAGGTTCTAAAAAGAAGTCTAAGCTTAATTTCCGCTGAAGTGTGCCATATAAAATTTCAGTAAGCAGTGCTTTATCTTTGTCAGAGTATGCGCCCTTTTCAATTTCCTTCTGAAGCACAATATTACTGTAAGCTTGTTCTTTATCAATGGTTGTCAACAGGTTTAAACAAGCGAAACGAACATTCGGTTTAGTCATGTTCTCTTCCTAGCCTCATTCCAATTGTTAATTTATCCCCGATTCCTCTTACAAACTCGGATACAGCCATTCTCTTTTTACCAGCTGGCTGAAGCTCCGTAATCCGAATTCCGGTTTCATTTCCTGTTTTTACAACAATTCCATTTGCATCTATTGCCAGAATCGTCCCCGAATGATCATCAGATTCGATCGTACGCTCTTTTTCACCCCACCAAATTTTCCAAACCTCTCCGTGAAAAATCGTATAGGCAACGGGCCATGGATGGAGTCCGCGAATATGGTTATAGATTTCTTCTCCGGAACGGCTCCAATCGATCTCTTCTTGTTCCCGCTTTATATTAGGGGCAAAAGTTGCTTTTGCATGGTCCTGTGGAATCGCCTCGGCTGTTCCATCTATAATAGAAGGAATCGATTGAGCTAGAAGAGCTGCACCGGCTTCACTTAATTTATCATGAAGGGTACCGACATGGTCGGTTTCTAAAATCGGCACTTCTACCTTTGCAATCATGTCACCGGCATCTAGCTGTTCAGCCATATACATAATCGTAACACCTGTTTTCTCTTTGCCTTGGATGATTGCATAATGTATCGGTGCCCCGCCTCTAAACTCAGGAAGTAACGAAGCGTGTACATTGATGCAGCCGTATTTAGGGTAGTCGAGGATATCCTTTGGCAAGATTTGGCCATATGCAGCTGTTACAATTAAGTCGGGTTGAAGTCTTAAAATTTCCTGATACTCAACCCGGATTTTTTCAGGCTGATAAACAGGAATTCCGTGCTTCTCTGCTGCTATTTTTACTGGAGGCGGAGTTAACACTCTTTTTCTGCCGACTGGCCGATCTGGCTGAGTAACCACACCTACTACTTGGTAGTTTTGTTCGATTAATTTCTCTAATACAGGTACAGAAAAGTCTGGCGTTCCCATAAACACGATTCTCGTCAATTCTATCCCTCCACTTCTAGCTCTTCTTCCTTTATATAGCGGACCACTTTCGATGTAAAAAGAATCCCTTGGAGATGGTCGATTTCATGTTGGATCGCTCTAGCCACAAAGCCTGATGCCTTTAGATCAAATGGGCGTCCCTTTACATCAAAGGCCTTTACCTTGATTGACTGTGAACGGACCACTTCTCCATATAGTGAGGGAATACTGAGACAGCCTTCCACTCCTAGTTCTTCACCATTTTGGTCGTAGATTTCCGGATTTATAAGTACGATTGGTCCGATTTCTTCATCAGCGTCGACAACAGCTATTTGTTTTAATACACCGATTTGTGGACCTGCTAAGCCTACGCCATCGGCTTCATACATCGTTTCAAACATGTCACGGACTAATCGTTTTAACTTTGAGTCAAATATCTCCACCCGTTCACATGTCTGCTCAAGTAACGGGTCTGGATGCATAATGATTGGTTTAACAGTCAAAAAATTCACCTGCTTCTACATAAGTACATATGGTTGTACGTCTACTGACACATAGACTACATTTTTCCGGGTACCATCTTGAAATTGTTGAACAATTGTCTTTAAATGATGCATAAGCTCTGGTTCCCGTTTGTATTTTATCAGACATTGATAGCGATATCTATTATTGATCCTGGCAATTGGTGACGCAACAGGACCTAAGATGATACTCGATGAACTTAAATGCTTTTGCAAATAATGTGCGATATTCTCAGCGATCTTCGCAGTTTTTAAAACATCTTCATGACTTATATGGATGAGTGCTAAATAATAAAAAGGAGGGTATTGAAATTGCTTCCTTGCTACCATTTCCCTCTGATAAAATTCTGGATAATCTTGTTTTCCGCTTAAAAGTATACTGTAGTGCTCAGGAGTGTAAGTTTGAATGATGACTTCCCCGGGCTTATCATGCCGGCCAGCCCGTCCGCTTACCTGGGTAAGCAGCTGAAATGTTTTTTCCGATGCCCTGAAGTCTGGCAAATGAAGCATAGTATCAGCGGATAAAACTCCTACCAATGTAATATTCGGGAAGTCCAGACCCTTCGCAATCATCTGGGTTCCTAATAAGATATCTGCTTCTCCCCGTTCAAAAGCAGATAACAATTTTTCATGTGCTCCCTTTCTTCCGGTTGTATCAACGTCCATTCGGATTACTTTTGCTTCAGGGAACAATCGTCCCAATTCCTCTTCTATTTTTTGCGTACCGCTTCCAAAATAACGGATATGTTTGCTCGAACATTCCGGACAGACTGCCGGAACATGGGAATGGTAGCCGCAATAATGACATTTCATTTCGGAAGAAGCCCGGTGATATGTCATGGATAAATCACAATGCGGACATTGGATGACATATCCGCAGTCACGGCACATGACAAACGAGGAATATCCTCTTTTATTTAAAAATAAAACTGTCTGCTCTCGCTTTTCTAAACGGTCTTGCAGGAGCTCAACCAATTTTTTTGAAAACATAGAGCGATTTCCGTCCCGCAATTCATTGCGCATATCCACAATTTCAACCGAAGGAAGGTCGCGATTATTCATTCGCTTGGTGAGCTGCAATAAGGTATAAACCCCTTTTTGAGCTCTTGCAAATGATTCTAGCGAAGGCGTCGCACTTCCTAAGATAATCGGACAGTGATGATATTCCCCCCGTTTTTTTGCCACGTCCCGTGCATGGTAACGAGGATTTTCCTCCTGTTTATAGCTGCTTTCATGCTCTTCATCAATAATAATGACGCCGAGATTATCAAATGGGGCAAAAATAGCAGATCTTGCTCCAACTGCTACTTTTACTTCTTTTCTATGAATCTTTCTCCATTCATCATATTTTTCACCAATGGACAGACCGCTATGTAATACAGCGACCTGCTCGCCAAACCGGCCTTTAAATCGGGCAACTATTTGAGGTGTTAAAGAAATTTCAGGGACAAGGACAATTGCTTCTTTTCCTAGTTTTAAAACCTCTTGAATGGTTTGTAAATAGACTTCTGTTTTTCCGCTCCCGGTTACTCCATATAATAGAAACGATTCAAATCTATTTTCCTCTACAGCGCTAAGAATCGGTGCAATGGCAGCTTGCTGTTCATTGGTTAAAGGAAGAGGTTCTGTACGTTTAAACGTTTTATGCTCATATGGGTCCCGGTACACTTCAACACTTTGTTCCTCGAGAATTTCTTTTTCGATTAAGGAACGAACCGTACTTGAACTAAATCCATAAGTTTTATTCAAATCCTGAAAGGGGATGCTTTCAGTTTTCTTAATAAAGAATTGCAGTAATTCCTTTTGCTTGCTAGCTTGTGGAGGTAAAGCTCCGATTAGTTCCTCTAGCTGATCCTGACTGGCTTTGCAGCGAATCATCTTTACTTTCTTTTTTTTGTTTTTTTCTTTTACTTCATAAACAATATCAAGTTCGTTCGTCTTTGCCTTTTTCTGTAATAAGGGAACCATATTTAATTCCAGCGCCCGTTCCCAGCTTGCTTCCTTCCGGTTCTTAAATAGCTCCTGTAATTCATGCGGAACGACATCTCGATTGTATACAATCTTTTTCTGGTATTTTGCTTTCATGGCTGCTGGGAGCATTGCTTGCAGGGCAGCTACTTGAAAGCATAGTGTTTCCTCAGAAAGCCAAGCGGCTAATTGAAGAAGTTCGGGTGTAAAGACTGGCGTAAGATCAAGCGGTTCTTCAATATCTTTTAGTTTAGCAGATAGACTTTCATTCTCATCCGTCACAGTTTCCACGACAATTCCTTGAATCTTTCTCGGACCGAAGGGGACAACAACCCTAATTCCTGGAACGATCAGCTCTGTCCAATCCTCAGGGATTCGATAGGAAAATGTGTGGTCAGTTTGAGCTGCCGGAACGTCCACAATGACTTTCGCTATGTTCATGTATCTCACCTGCCTTTTAATAGCTCTGTCACTTTCTCTAAAATCTTTTGCGCAACTTGGGTCTTTGACAAAATAGGCAGAGCTTCCTGGTCACCTTTTGAATCTATCAGAGTTACAATGTTTGTATCGCCTTCGAACCCCGCCCCTGCTTCCGTCACATCATTCGCTACTACCAAATCAAGATTCTTTTCCTTTAATTTTTTCATCGCATATTCTACTACATCATTCGTTTCGGCAGCAAAACCAACCAAAATTTGATGGGATTTAATTTTTCCAAGGTCTTTTAAGATATCTTTTGTCTTTTCCAGCGTAATAGTGAGGGTACTGTCCTGTTTCTTCAGTTTCCGGTCAAAAACGTTGACAGGCCGATAATCAGCGACTGCAGCACTCTTGATGACAGCATCTTGCTCTGCAAATCTTTCCATCACAGCATTGTACATTTCTTCGGCTGATTCTACCTTAACCAGGTTTACCTTATCGGGAACCGCAAGGCTTACTGGGCCTGATACTAAAGTTACCTCAGCTCCTAATCTGGCTGCTTCTTCTGCAATCGAATAGCCCATTTTGCCGCTCGAACGATTCGTTAAGTAGCGGACAGGATCAATCATTTCTTTGGTTGGCCCAGCTGTTACCAATATCTTTCTTCCTTTAAGTGGCAGGTCTTGCTGATCTCCCCCCAAAAAGAAAGCTACTATTTTTTCTGTTATTTCTTCAGGCTCAGCCAGTCTGCCTTTACCAACATATCCGCATGCCAAATAGCCTTCATTTGGTTCCACAAATGTATAGCCATAATCTTTAAGAATTTGTATATTGCGTTGAACTGCGGGATGTTCGTACATATGTACATTCATCGCCGGTGCAATCCAAACAGGTGCTGTTGATGCGAGCAGTGTTGTGGTAAGCATATCGTCCGCGATTCCATTAGCCAGTTTTCCAATGACATTGGCAGTGGCCGGCGCCACAACAATTAAATCGGCCCAATCGGCTAAGTCAATATGTGAAATAACGTTAGGATCCTTTTCGGCAAATGTATCTGTAAAAACAGGCTGTCTCGAAAGAGCTTGAAACGTTAGAGGCGCAACAAATTCTTGCGCACTCTTTGTCATAATGACCTTGACGGAAAACCCCGCCTGGGTCAGTTTACTAGTTAATCCAGCACCTTTGTAAGCCGCTATTCCCCCTGAAACACATAAAAGAATATTCTTTTTCACCATTTCTATTACCCCCTTAAAGAATGAAAGGGGTCTGATCCCACAAATCAAAATTGTGGGGTCAGACCCCTGGAAGAGCCTACTCTTTGGTTGCCATTTTCAAATCGCCGCTGTTAATTTCCTCAAGTGCTTTCCCGACACTCTTATGTGAGACATATTTATCCAATAAAGGCGGTTCTTCGTTCAAATTTAATTTGCGGGCTCTTTTTGCAGCAATTGTAACTAAAGAGTATTTTGAATCTATTTTTTGTAAAAGCGAATCAATTGATGGATATAACATACTATTCATCCACTCCTAACATTTCTTTATATATTTTTTCTACACGTACACGACGGCAATGCTCGGCTTTGACAATCGCATTGATGGTATCACATGCAGATTCAATTTTATCATTTACTACCACATAATCGTATAAATTCATTAATGATAGCTCTTCCTTGGCGGCCTGCATCCGATTTTGGATGATATCTTCAGTCTCAGTTCCGCGTCCTGTTATGCGTGATTTTAGTTCTCGCAGGCTCGGCGGAACAAGGAAAATAAACAAACCTTCCGGAAATTTTTCTCTTACTTGTTTTGCCCCTTGGACTTCAATTTCCAAAAATACGTCCTTCCCATCATCGATCGTCTTTCGGACATAATCGAACGGAGTACCATAATAATTCCCAACATATTCGGCATATTCCAGAAGCTCACCGCGTTCAATCATTCTTTCAAATTCATCACGTGTTTTAAAAAAATAATCGACTCCATCAATTTCGCCTTCGCGCGGTTTTCTCGTTGTTACCGATATGGAATATTCATATTCTGTGTCTTCTTTTGAAAAAATCGCTTTTCTTACCGTCCCTTTTCCAACTCCAGATGGGCCTGATAAAACGATTAGTAGACCTTTTTTCCCTTTCATGCATTGTACCTACCCTTCATCCACGATCTCATCTCTGTCCACCAATCGACTAGCTACAGTTTCGGGTTGAACAGCTGAGAGAATCACATGGTCTGAATCCATAATCAGCACTGCTCGGGTACGTCTTCCGTATGTAGCATCAATAAGCATATTCCGATCACGTGCATCTTGAATTAAACGCTTAATTGGAGCTGATTCAGGACTAACAATTGAGATTAATCGATTGGCAGATACGATGTTCCCAAAACCAATATTAATTAATTGTATCCCCATAGGCCCTCCTAATTCTAATAGAATAGTTTGCCCTTTAGCAGAAGCAAATATTCTTGCTATTCGATATTTTGAACTTGTTCTCGCATTTTTTCAAGAATTGTTTTCAATTCTACCACATCTTGAGCAATTTGTTGGTCATTAGCTTTGGAACCGATTGTGTTAATTTCTCGATTCATTTCTTGAATCAGAAAATCAAGCTTTCTCCCAACAGGCTCTTTTATTTCGAGTGATTGAAGAAATTGGCTGCAATGGCTGGATAGCCTAGTTAATTCTTCGCTAATATCTGCCTTATCGGAGAAAATAGCAACCTCTTGTAACAGCCGGTTTTCATCAACTGGGCCAGTGTATAGTTCCCTGATTCTCTTTTCAAGACGTTCTTTATAATGCCGGGTGACTAATGGTGCCCGTATTTCGAGACTATTCACCATTTGCTGTAATTCATTTATGTATTGAATCAGGACGTTTTTGAGTTCTTCCCCTTCAAGCCTTCTCATTGAAAGCAGAGCTTGTGCTGCTTCTTCTGCACATGAAAGAAGAAGTTCTTCTACTTCTGCAAGGGAACGTTCTTCTTTTTCTTGTATCTGAAAGATTTCCTCCTGTTTTAAAAGGTGGGAAAGATTCACTTGTTCTTGGATAGAGTAATGATTCTTTATTTCACGTAGTGCATCAACATATTGATCTAAAAGCATCCAATCGACCTTAAAATTTTTTACTAGCAGACCTTCTCCCTCAATATTGACAAAGCCCTCAATCCGGCCACGATGTATAAAGCGTTGAATTCTTTTTTTCATCTGATCCTCTAAATGAAGAAAGGATCGGGGAATTCTTAGGTTTATTTCACAAAAACGATGATTAACTGCCTTTAGCTCAACTGTGACTTGAAAGGAGCCTGCCTCTTTTGAGCTGCTGCCATAGCCAGTCATACTTTTGATCATACTCTTCACAACCTTTTCACCTTAAAGAAAACTTGGCTTGCGTCAAGCCTTTAGGCACCGACGATTGCCTAGTTGCCCTTATCACGCTCGAAACGCCACGTCCTAATGTATCGCTAGACTAGGCCATCCTGGCATTCGTACTTTATTCCTAAAAATTTTGTCTGCGTCGAATCCCATCTTAGCAAAATTTTATACTTTTCCTAAAGTATAAAAATCGTCCCATTCATGATAACAGAATTCAGTGTCAATAGAAAAAAGGTAATAGAACAAGCTCTACTACCTTTTGGATTATAACACATATTAAACTGATTTTCTTGTAAAATGTGAGCCGACCCAGATAAACGTTGGAATGGCAGCCAAGCCTGTAATCAACAGCCAATCTTTCACATCAATCGCCACCGTATGGAAGACGGTTTGCAGTGGCGGATAGTAGATGACAATGAGCATCAGAATTAAGGATGAAAGGACAGCCCCTACTAAATACTTGTTTTGAAACGGATTTCGTGCAAATACTGAAATATCGCTGCGGCAGTCGAACACATGGATTAATTGCGCCATGACTAAGGTCGCAAAAGCTACAGTTTGGGCATAGGTTAAATTTTCTTTCTGACCCTGGTATGCAAGCATGAAGGCAATCAAAGTGACAATCCCTATCAGGAAACCTCTTGAAATAACTTTCCAGCCTAAACCTCTGGCAAATACACCCTCTTTTGGATGTCTAGGTTTCCGGTTCATCACATCTTCTTCAGATGGGTCTAACCCAAGAGCCATCGCTGGCAGACCATCTGTTACAAGATTCACCCATAATATTTGAATCGGTACAAGCGGAAGCGGTAACGCAAGCAGCATCGCGAAAAGCATGACTAAAATTTCTCCAACATTGGAGGCTAACAGATAACGGATAAATTTGCGGATATTTTCATAGATATTGCGGCCTTCTTCAATGGCTGCTTTGATCGTGGTAAAATTATCATCTAGTAACACTAAAGAGGACGCCTCTTTCGCAACATCTGTTCCTGTAATCCCCATCGCAACACCGATGTCTGCCGCTTTAATTGCCGGGGCATCGTTAACACCATCTCCGGTCATCGCTACAATATGCCCGCGGTTTTGGAAAGCTTTTACGATTTTCAGTTTATGCTCTGGGGAAACACGGGCAAATACAGTCGTCTTTTCAACTACTTCTTCGAGTTCCTCGACTGACATGTCATTTAATTGATGACCCTCTAATACTAAGCTTTGGTTTGTCAATAAACCGAGCTGCTTCGCAATCGCTCTGGCTGTAATTGCGTGATCACCCGTAATCATGACCGTTTGGATACCAGCCTTCTTACATTGTTTAACGGCTTCTCTAACTTCTGGCCGCGGCGGGTCGATCATTCCTTGTAATCCGACAAACGTTAAATCCTTCTCTGCCTCCATTTCATGGAGAGGGTAGGTTCCTGTTTGTAACGGTCTGTATCCGACTGCAATAGTGCGCAATGCTTGCTCGGCCATTGACTCGATAGCTTGTACGACATTTTTCCGCATCGTTTCTGATAAATATTGAAGCTTATTGTCATAAAGGATGGAGTCACTCACCTTTAAAAGTACATCTGGTGCTCCCTTTGTAACGACAAACTTTTTTCCATTTCGGTCTTCTACAATTACGCTCATCATTTTTCTTTCCGAATCAAACGGAAATTCATGAACGATTTTAAATTGCGATAAGAGACTTTTCCTCGATAGGCCAGCTTTCATTGCAGCAACCAGCATAGCCCCTTCTGTAGGGTCGCCATCTAAGTAATAATGGTCTCCATCATTTTTTAATTCCGCATGATTACAAAGCATCCCAAAGGTTAAAAGCTGCTGGAATGATTTTTCGCTGGCAGGTTCCACAGCTCTGTCACCATCCAGAAATTCTCCAGCCGGCTCATAGCCTTGTCCCGTTACTCCCCAGATTTTGCCGCCGCTCCAAAGCTTCGTAACCGTCATTTTATTTTGTGTCATCGTTCCTGTTTTGTCAGAACAAATCACCGATGCACAGCCTAATGTTTCAACCGCTGGCAGCTTGCGGACGATCGCATTGCGTTTGATCATTTTTTGCACGCCGAGTGACAAGGCAACTGTTACGATAGCAGGCAATCCTTCTGGTATGGCCGCAACAGCTAAGCTTACCCCTGCAAAGAACATTGTATATAAATCATGTCCTTGTATGATTCCGACAACAACAACGAGTGCAGTTAGGAACAAGGCAGCAACGATTAAAATTTTACCGAGCTCTTCAAGCCGCCTTTGTAACGGCGTCATCGTTGATTCAGCTGTTTGAAGCAGATCCGCAATTTGTCCCATCGCAGTTTTCATTCCAGTTGAAACAACGACCCCGACTCCTGACCCTCTAGTAACCAATGTTCCCATAAATGCCATATTATGCATATCGCCAATTGACAGGTTAGAATCGCGGATTGGGGATACATTTTTTTCAACCGGAACGGACTCACCTGTCAAAGCTGACTCTTCTATTTCTAAGCTTTTCGCTTCAATCAGTCTTAGATCCGCTCCAACCCGGTCTCCCGCAGCAAACTTTAGAATATCGCCAGGGACAACTTCTCTTGACGGGACTTTAATCCATTCCCCGTCTCGAAGCACCATCACTTGCGGAGCAGATAGCTCTTTTAAAGCCTGGAGTGACTTCTCGGCTTTTTTTTCCTGGAAAAATCCTAAAAAACCATTCACTAATACAATCGCCATAATGGCAATGGCATCGACATACTCCCCGAGCAGCCCTGAAATCAGGGTGGCACCGAGCAGTACGAGAACCATAAAATCTTTAAATTGGCTAAAGAACAGGAGAAGGGCCGATTGTTTCTCTCCCTCTTCTAATTCGTTATATCCATGTTTCTTTCTTCTCTTTTTCACCTCATCATTCGTCAAACCTCTTTCAAAATTGGTAGCTAGACTTCTTTCCAGATCTTCTACTGGCATTTCATGAAATTTCATACGGTTTCGCACTCCCCCCTCAGGTCAAAAAAGAGTTGTCCTTCTCTTGGATACTTATTCAGACTCGTCCAAAAAAATGCTATAATAATTGCAAAAGCTGAAGTGTGCTATTCTGGAGTTAGACGACGAACAACGAGAGCGCACAGAATGTACTGACCCATTTGGCTGTACATTTTTTCATTGGTCTTGAATCGTTCACAAATCTGACATTAAATCCGTTATTTTCAGCAAAAATAGCTATTTTGCGGATATAATAGGACATATGATCCGCTATTCACCGAAAGTCAGCCAAATATCGCTGGTATATGCTAATATAGCGGAACCTATGTCCTTTCATTTTGAAAATCACCGTATTTGTCACAAATAGCGGAACCCATGTCCGCTAAAACACGCGTATATAATAAAAAAACACTTGGCCTAACAAGCCTTAATAAATAAAAGGAAGTATTCATATGTCTTTTGATGGATTGTTCACTAGAGCTATGGTTCATGAACTTCAAAGTTTAATTGGAGCGAGAATACATAAGGTCCACCAGCCCTATAAATTAGAATGTATTTTACAAGTAAGAGAGAATGGGATTTCCCATAAGCTATTGCTGTCGGCACACCCCAGTTTCCACAGGGTACAATTGACAGAGGAAATCTACGAGAATCCGAAAGAGCCGCCGAAGTTCTGTATGCTTTTACGCAAGCATTTAGAAGGTGGCGTGATTGAAGCAATCGAGCAGCAGGGGCTCGATCGGATTATTACCTTCCGCATCAAGTCCAGAAACGAGCTTGGTGATTGGAAAAACAAACATTTAATCATTGAACTGATGGGCAGACACAGTAATCTCTTATTAGTTGACCCAGAAAAAATGGTAATCTTGGATTGTATTAAGCATATCCCTTCCCACTTAAACAGGCATAGAACACTGTTGCCAGGTCACCCTTATATAGCGCCGCCTGCTCAGGATAAAATGAGTCCGCTTGAAGCTACGGAAGAAGATGTGTTGAAGAAGATTGATTTTAACAGCGGAAAACTGCCACAGCAGCTTGTCCAGAATTTCGAAGGATTATCACCGATGCTTGCGAAGGAAATCGTCTCCCGTGTACTATTAGCCAATCGTGTTACCCTTCCGAACATGTTTGTTTCGGTGATGAAGACTATTCGCCAGCACGAGTATACTCCTTCAATCATGCTGAGTGAGGAGAAGGAAGCCTTCTATTTCATGCCGTTATCTTCAATAAGCAGTGAATATCAAAGCTTTGCCACTTTAAGTGTGTTGTTGGACCGATATTATTTTGGAAAAGCAGAAAGAGACCGGATAAAGCAAATAGCCGCAGACCTTGAAAGAGTCCTTCAGCAGGAGAAACGCAAAAATGAACTTAAAATTGAAAAACTGCTCCAAACTTTAGAAGAAGCAAAAGAAGCCAACCGTTATCAGCTTTACGGAGAACTGCTCACGGCTAATTTATACCGGATTGAAAAGGGGATGGAGGAAATCGAGGTTGAAAACTACTACAGTGAAGAGGCCGAAACGATTGTGATTCCATTAAAGAAAACGAAATCCCCGGCTGAAAATGCTCAAAGTTATTTTTCTAAGTATCAAAAATTGAAACATGCAGCTGACATTGTCCAAGAACAAATTGATCACGCAATAGAAGAAATTAAATATCTTGAAGTGCTGATCCAGCAGCTCGAAAATGCTGCGCCTAAGGATGTTGAAGAAATTAGAGAAGAATTGATCGAAGAAGGGTATCTAAAAGCAAAACCAGATAAGGGGAAAAAGAAAAATAAACCGCAGCCTCCTAGCCTTGAAACCTATATTTCCTCTGATGGAACGGAAATTCTAGTCGGTAAAAATAATAAACAAAACGATTACTTAACCAATAAAGTTGCCAAAAAAGATGAAATTTGGCTTCATACTAAAGATATTCCCGGATCCCATGTCGTGATTCGATCGACTGATCCAACTAATGAAACGATTCTGGAAGCCGCCCGTCTCGCTGCTTATTTCAGTAAAGCAAGAAGCTCAAGCTCCGTTCCGGTCGACTTTACCAAAGTGAGGCATGTGAAGAAACCAAGTGGAGCCAAGCCTGGATTTGTGATTTATGAACAGCAGCAGACTGTTTATGTGACGCCAGATGAGGCGGAGGTTATGAAATTAAGAAAATAAATTTAAAAAAACGGCCCGCAGAGTCCTGATGACTTTTGCAGGTTGTTTTTTTATGATTGGAGTACTTTCCAAAAAAAGAATCCATTCCACAACATATGGAATGGTCATTACGATTACCTTGTTTCCGCAATCGCCTTTGATTTATAAACAAAAGAACCGATGAAAAACGAAATGAGCCCCCAGATTACTACAATTCCAATCCCTATCCAGAACGAACTGGTGGTTATACCTGTTTCATACACCATTGAGTCTCTTAATCCGTCTACAAAATATGTAAGCGGCAGCACTTGCGATACAGGCTGGAGCCAATCGGGCATAGTTTCAACCGGGAAAAAGATCCCGCTTAGGAACATCATTAAGAAGCTCGTGATATTGGCTAATCCCATATAGGACTCCATTGTTTTACTGAAGGAGGAAAATAAATAACCGATTGCATTAAAAGATAAAGCTCCTATTAGGAAAACAACGAGGAGACTAAGGAAATCGATGTGTAAGTTGGCTCCAAATCCTAATACGCCAATTAGCGATAATAGAATGATTTGGACACATGCAAATATCATCCTCATGGTCATATCACTCAGTCCGAATAACCCCATCTTTGCAGGAGTCATGCGCAGTCTCTTCATTAGTCCTTTTCGGCGCATGTCAACTAAATCGACCATCCCAAAAAGACCGCCTTGGGCAATTGATAAGGCAATCATACCTGTTAAGATAAAATCTTCTTGCTGTAAATTGCTGCTACCAGAGGAAATTGACTCGAATTGTAACTCGTAAGTCGGAGTTCCACCTAATGCCATGAGATTGGCTGACTGAATAAAATTATTTAACAAACTGGATACTGCTTGAGTCGTAACGTTTCTTTCATTCTCCCTGTTTACCATTAATAGAATTGATTTTTCATCCAGAGTTTCTGGAAGTACGATAACAGCATTGACGTCTTCCTCTTTGAGCCAGGATTCTGCCTGTTCCCTGCTTACTGGCTCTCCCGTTTCAATTTCAAGCATAGAAAGGTTTTGAATCTGCTCAAACAGCATTTGCGATGTCTCGTTCGGATTCTCATTGACTATTGCCACTTTGGCCTCGAACTCTTCGTTTGAATCTCCGCTAAATATCAGCATAAATATAACCATCAGAATAACAGGAAAGAAAATTCCCCAAAACCATGCTTGTTTTTCGCGAAAAGTCATTTTTAACTGGGCCATAAACATTTGTCTAAATTGTTTCCCAAGTTTCATCTTAATCCCTCCATTCCTTTCCTGTAAATGCAATAAATACATCTTCAAGACTTAACTCCCGAATGGAGACCTGTTCGACCCGATAGCCTTGCTCTTTAGTAAAGGCAAATAAAGCAAATAAGGTGTCTTCTGGATGAATTGTCCAAAGCTTCAGTTGGGTTCCTTCCCCTGCAGTCCGTACAACAGAGGGATGATTTTGCATGATTTGTAACGTTTTTGCTGCAGCTTCCTCATGTTCTGCGAAGGATAACCTAACTTCACGCTCTTTTGTCAATTGTTCGATTAATGCAGCTGGAGTATCGATCGATATAATCTTGCCATTATCGACAATACAGACGCGGTCACTCAATTTTTCCGCCTCTTCCATGTAATGTGTTGTCAGCACAACGGTTTTTCCCATATCCTTGAGCTTTACAATAATGTCCCAAATATTTCGTCTTGCCTGCGGATCCAAGCCTGTTGTCGGTTCATCCAAAAAAATCATTTCAGGGTCATTAATCATCGCCAGACCAATTGCCAGCCGCTGTCTTTGCCCGCCTGAAAGCTTTTTAACCTGTTTATTCTGATGCTCTTTCAAATTGATCATTTCAAGGACTTCGCTAGTGGGAACTTGTTTGGAGTAAAAGGAGGCAAATAGTTCTATGTTTTCTTGGACTGTCAGTAAATCAAATAAAGCACTGGACTGCGGCTGAACGCCAATCATCATTTTGATTTTTTCTGCGTCTTTGTCCCAATTCATGTCCCCAAATGCAATTTGCCCATGATCTGGCGGGATAAGACCTTGGATCATCTCAAGTGTTGTCGTTTTACCTGCTCCATTTGGTCCGATAATCGTGAATACTTCGCTTTTATTGACAGAAAAGCTTATGCCGTTCACTGCGTGAACACTTCCAAACGATTTACGCAACTCGCTTACTTCTAAAACTGACATGGTTTCATCCTCTCTTTTCTTCTAGAACTCTCTCTAAATTTAATGGAAAACAAAGGAAATGATACCCATCGGAAGATGGAAATTGATCTAGGTCTTGAGACGTATATAGGATTAGAGAAGAAAATAAAAAAGAACAATAAAGAGGACTATCTATTTCCTTTTTTCAACAAAATCCCTTGCCATTATATGTTAAAAAAAAGAGAATATCCGCTTTATTGTTCTAATTTATTAAGGTATTTTCACATAGCTAATGCACATCGTTGAAACTACTAGTATTAGAGTTTCCAATTTTCCGGATCTTGCTGCCAATTCCTTAACGTTTCTGCATCCTCTTCACTAATTGCATTCACTTCTAAAGCAGCCTCGATTAATTCAGGAAACGTACAAATTGAAAAGTTTAGAATATCATGCTCTTGAAGCTGGTCAATTCCTTTTTGAAGTTCATAAGTAAAGATTGAAACTGTACCAAGCACATCGATTCCGTTATCCCGCAATGCATGAACAGCTTTAATCACACTTTTCCCTGTCGAAATTAAATCCTCAATTACAACGACCTTGTCCTCTTCTTTAATTAGGCCTTCAATAAGATTTTTTCGGCCATGCCCTTTAGATTCGCCTCTGATATAGCTCATTGGCAGATTTAATTGTTCACTGACCAAGGCTGCATGAGGAATTCCGGCTGTTGCAGTTCCTGAAATATGAGTTGCTTCAGGAAACTTTTCATTGATTTTATTAGCTAATTGCTGCGCAATTAATTTACGTACAGAAGGAAAAGAAAGGGTGAGCCGATTATCGCAATAAATCGGTGAAAGAAGACCAGAGCTTAGTGTAAAGGGTTGATTGGGTCTTAGCTCGACTGCACCTATTTCTAGTAATTTTTTCGCCACTTCATAACTCATTGTCTTGTTTCCTCCCATTCCTGTTTAATTTTCGTGTATGCCTCAAACGGATTGTCTGCCTTCGTAATCGGACGACCGACAACAATATAGGAAGCTTTTAATCTTTTTGCTTCTGCTGGGGTTGTTATTCTGTGCTGATCTCCCTGCTCTGATCCAAGCGGTCTGATGCCAGGTGTAACAGTGATAAACGAGTGTCCCAGCAACTCTTTTAATCTCTTGCTTTCGAGCGGTGAGCAGACCACCCCATCCATTCCGGATTGAGATGCAAGAGCAGCCTGTTTTTCGACCATTTGCTCAAGCGGAAGATCAACAAATGTCTCTTCTTTTAATTGCTTTGCAGAAGTACTGGTTAGTTGCGTGACAGCAATACATAGCGGTCTGACCGTACCTTGCAGCTTGCCATCCTCTAATCCCTCAACTGCCCTTCTCATCATCTCAGAGCCGCCAAATGCATGAACATTGATAAGATCCACACCAAGCTGTGCCAAGCCTTTCATTGCTGAATAGACTGTATTTGGGATATCATGCAATTTTAAATCCAGAAAAATCGCATGATCCTGTGCTTTTAAGAATTCAATAATTTTGGGTCCTTCCTGATAAAACAACTCCATACCCACTTTAACGAACAACGATTCTCCCTCAAATTTTTCAAGAAAGGTCTTTGTTGCACTCAAAGAAGGAAAATCAAGAGCTACGATGATTGGCGACTTTGTCATGTTTGCGGCTCCTTCCGATACATTCATTAATTGAGGTAAACCCTAGCTCAGTAAGTCTTGCTGGAAGCTCGTCGATTAACTTTTTGCATATAAACGGGTCGACAAAATTAGCTGTCCCCACCGCAACTGCACTTGCTCCGGCATATAAAAATTCAATTACATCATCTACGGACTGAACTCCGCCCATCCCGATAATAGGGATATCAATATTTTTACTGACTTCATACACCATCCGAATGGCAATAGGTTTAATTGCCGGACCTGAAAGGCCACCTGTCCCATTGTGGATAATTGGCTTTCCTGTCACAGTATCAATGCGCATTCCAATCAGTGTATTAATCATCGTAATTCCATCGGCTCCAGCAGCTTCTATTGCTTTTGCCATCGATACGATATCGGTTACATTTGGAGACAGTTTGACGTAAACTGGTACACTTGATACTTCTTTAACCTTTTGCGTTAATTGATAGGCTGTCTCAGGGGTACTTCCAAAAGCAATTCCCCCATGTTTAACGTTTGGACATGAAATGTTTAGTTCTAATGCCTTCACATTTTCAACAAGACTGATTTCTCTTGCGACTGTGACGTAATCCTCCATCGTTGCCCCAGCTACATTGGCGATAATCGGCACATCATACTGGGATAGCCATGGAAGCTCCTCTGTACACACTTTCTTTAGTCCCGGATTTTGCAGTCCAATCGCATTGAGCATCCCGCTTGAGGTTTCGGCAACACGCGGTGTCGGGTTGCCGAATCGCGGTTCCGGTGTGGTTGCTTTAATCATAATGGCACCGAGCAGGCTTAAATCATACAAGCGGCTATATTCACGGCCAAAGCCAAAGCATCCCGAAGCAGGCATGATCGGATTTTTTAAATCCAAGCCAGGTAGTTTTACAGATAACATTAGATCACGACCTCCTTTGCCGCAAATACCGGGCCATCACAGCAGATTTTATAATAATTTTGTTCATTGCCGGTTTGTTTGACGACGCAAGCAAAGCAGGCTCCGATGCCGCAGCCCATCCGTTCCTCCAGAGAAATAAAGAGAGGAATATTTGTTATTCGAGATTGCAATGCTCTCAGCATTGGAGTTGGACCACATGCATATACGATATCGAATGCCGTATTGAGCTGTTCAATCACATCTGTAACATATCCCTTTTGTCCCTCCGTCCCATCATCCGTGGCAATAAAGGTGAGGCCAAGCTCTGAAAATTCACCTTTTAGGAAGACTGCCTCCTTATTTTGAAAACCAAGCACATGTGTGACATGATGCCCAGCACCAGTAAGCTGCTTCGATAGTTCATAAAGAGGAGGCACCCCAATGCCTCCTCCTACGATTAGACATGAACTCGCTTGTTCTGGAAGGGAATAGCCATTGCCAAGCGGACCTAACACATTGAGTTTATCCCCTGCCTGCTTTTTCGAGAGCAGTTTGGTACCTTCTCCGCCAGCTCGGTATATAAGCGTACATTGCTTTGTTTCTTGATTAAATTCTGAAATACTGATCGGTCTTCTTAACAGATGAGCCTCACTTCCTGTCTGCACATGAACAAATTGACCGGGTGCGGATATCTCATTTACTAAATCACCTTCAAGCACAAGACGAAACGTATTCGCTGCAATAGACTGGTGTTCAATGATCTTCATGTCATCAATGCGCATAATGAAGCTCCTTTGTCAGCTTTTCTTTAGACTTTGTCAACCCTGCTGTCGAAAACGTCATCGACTCAATCACACGAATTAACGCTTCTGCCGTATCAAGAGATGTCAGACATGGAATTCCGTTTTCAACCGATTCTCTTCGGATTCTAAATCCGTCTCTTTCCGGCTGTTTTCCTTTAGTTAGAGTGTTTATTACAATTTGAACCTGGTTTTGTCTGATTTCATCTAGTAAGGTTGGGCCGCTTTGGCCAATTTTCTCTACCTCTTTTACAGGCAAGCCGGCATTTTCTAACATCTCTGCCGTTCCTTTCGTTGCAAGGAGCTGGAATCCGAGCTGATACAGTCTGTTAGCCAGACGGACCGCTTCATCCTTATCTTTATCTGCTACAGTCAGCAGCACATTTCCATGTTGAGGTATTTTGAATCCAGCCGCTTTGAGACCTTTGTATAAGGCTTTTTCAAGTGTTTGGTCTTTTCCCATCACCTCACCTGTCGACTTCATTTCAGGTCCGAGGGTGACATCTAGTCTTCTAAGTTTAGCAAAGGAGAAGACTGGCACCTTTACATATACTTCATCGTTAGGCTCGACATATTCAGTTTCAATTCCTAAGTTTTTCAAGGAAGCTCCAAGCATGATCTTAGTCGCGATGTTTGCCATTGGGACATTCGTGATTTTACTTAAGAAAGGCAGTGTCCGGCTTGAGCGCGGATTAACCTCAATTACGTAAAATTCATCTTCCGACAGTACATACTGAATATTGAACAAGCCTTTAATTTTTAAGCCTCTCGCTAGCTTTCTGGCACTCTCGATTACTTTTTTAATTTGCGTAGGTGTTAAGTTTTGCGGCGGATAAACTGCAATGGAATCCCCTGAATGGACACCCGCTCTTTCAATATGTTCCATAATCCCTGGAATGAGGATTTGTTCCCCATCGGAAATCGCATCGACCTCTACTTCTTTACCAGTAATGTAACGGTCAATCAGTACAGGGTGTTCTGAATTGATTTTCACAGCATTGGCCATATAAGAAGCAAGTTCTGACTCGTTGTAGACAATCTCCATTGCTCTTCCGCCAAGGACGTAAGACGGACGGACTAATACCGGATAACCGATTCCTTTTGCTGCGTAGATTGCTTCCTCAACAGTAAACACTGTGGTTCCTTGCGGCTTTGCAATTCCTTGCTGATCGAGTAATTGTTCAAACCGTTTTCTGTCTTCGGCCAGGTCAATGCTATCCAGACTTGTACCTAGTATTCTTACTCCCCGCTTGGCTAGACCGTCTGCTAGATTAATAGCTGTTTGGCCTCCGAACTGTACGATCACCCCGATTGGTTGTTCCAGTTCAATCACATGCATAACATCTTCAATTGTCAACGGTTCAAAATAGAGGCGGTCACTCATGGAATAATCGGTTGATACTGTTTCTGGATTGTTATTAATAACGATTGCTTCGTATCCAAGCTCTTGAATCGCCCAGACGGAGTGTACGGTAGAATAGTCAAATTCCACTCCTTGCCCGATTCGAATCGGTCCGCTTCCGATCACAACCACTTTTTCTTTATCGCTTGGAATCGACTCATTCTCTTGTTCATAAGTGCTGTAGAAATAAGGTGTCTTCGCTTCAAATTCCGCTCCACATGTGTCAACCATTTTGTAAACGGGCTTCAGGTTTTCACGTTTTCTAAATGCTTCAACCTCTTCCACCGTCTGTTCCCATAGCTTGGCGATTGCCCAGTCAGAGAAGCCCATTTTCTTTGCCTTCTTTAAACATTCAAAGTTATTGGCATTGTTTTTCAGCTCATTTTCCATTTCTATAATTCTTTCCAGTTTCCATAAGAAGAAGCGGTCAATCTTGCTCCAATCGTGGATTATTTCTGTATCAATCCCTCTTCTTAGGGCTTCAGCAATATAAAATAGTCTTTCATCACCGGCTTTTTGGATCCGTTTTACGAGCAGTTCCTCTGAAACTTCTTCTAGTTCTGACATAGATAAATGAGATGTTCCCAGTTCTAGAGATCTAACGGCTTTTAAAAGGGATTCTTCAAAGTTTCTTCCAATTGCCATTACTTCCCCGGTTGCTTTCATTTGCGGGCCAAGAGTGCGTTTTGCTGACTCAAACTTATCAAATGGCCATCTTGGAATTTTCGTTACGACATAATCTAGAGTTGGTTCAAAGCTTGCAAAAGTACTGCCTGTTACTGGATTCGTAATTTCATCGAGAGAATATCCTACTGCCAATTTAGCTGCGAGTTTGGCAATTGGATAACCGGTAGCTTTGGAAGCTAGGGCTGATGAACGGCTTACCCTTGGATTCACTTCAATGACATAGTATTGGGAGCTGTGCGGGTCAAGCGCGAGCTGAACATTACACCCGCCCTCAATTTTTAAGGCACGGATAATATCTAGTGAAACCGTTCTTAACATTTGAAACTCTTGATCAGATAACGTCTGGCTTGGTGCAACTACGATTGAATCTCCTGTATGAATACCGACTGGATCAAAGTTCTCCATGTTACAAACAACAATTGCCTGATCCTTATGGTCACGCATTACTTCGTACTCTATTTCCTTCATGCCGGCAATACTTTTTTCAAGCAGGACTTGGCCGACAGGACTCATTTTCAATCCATTCTTCACAGTTTCTCGTAAAGATTGTTCGTTATCACAAATTCCTCCTCCTGTCCCGCCAAGTGTGTAGGCTGGACGAACAATAACAGGGTAGCCAATCATTTCGACAAACTGCAAAGCATCATCCATTGTATGGACGATTGAACTTTCTGGAACAGGCTGATTCAGCTCCTCCATCAGTGAGCGGAAAAGTTCGCGGTCTTCTGCCTGCTGAATCGACGATAATTTCGTACCAATTAACTCAACATTACATTCTTTTAAAATACCAGATTGATCAAGTTCAACAGCGAGGTTAAGACCTGTTTGACCTCCTAGCGTAGGAAGCAGCGCATCTGGGCGTTCTTTTCTGATAATGCGAGAGACAAATTCAAGGGTTAGCGGCTCGATGTAAACAACATCTGCCATTTCAGGATCAGTCATAATGGTAGCAGGGTTGGAGTTTACTAGAATAACTCGATACCCTTCCTCTTTTAATGCCAGGCATGCCTGTGTTCCGGCATAGTCAAATTCAGCTGCCTGACCAATCACAATCGGGCCAGATCCAATTACCATAATGGTTTGTATATCGTCTCTTCTTGGCATAAGAAAGCTCCTTTCAGTTTCAAACGATTGTAAGTTGTTTCAGTATTGTATCGGTTTTCCAAATCCGCGATATAAGCTCAGATTCTATTTTTTCAATATCAGCATTGTTTCGGAATGACTCTTCTCTATAAGCTCCATAAATTCATCAAAGAGATATCTGGAATCATCTGGACCCGGAGAAGACTCTGGATGGTATTGAACCGAAAAAGCAGGATAAATTTTATGACGGACACCTTCAACCGTTCCATCGTTTACAGCAATATGGGTTAGTTCTAAATCCGTATTTTCAAGTGAGTCTAGATTGACTGCATATCCATGGTTTTGTGAAGTGATATAGACTTTGTCATGCCGCAAATCTTTGACAGGGTGGTTTGCACCTCTGTGGCCGAATTTTAATTTATACGTTTTCGCTCCGCTTGCGAGGGCTAGCAGCTGATGACCCAGACATATTCCAAATACAGGAATTTTCCCTAATATCCCTTGAATCATGGCAATGGCATATGGAACATCGACAGGATCCCCGGGACCGTTAGAAAGGACAACCCCATCGGGCATAAGCTGTAATAATTCATCGCTTGTGATAGTATGAGGCACGACCAATACATTGGCGTCCCGTTCATTTAATTCGCTCAGAATATTATGCTTCATCCCAAAGTCTACAACTACGACCCGTTTTCCTCTTCCCGGACTGGGGTACGGCGTTTTAGTTGACACTTGCGCAACCTGATCAGTTGGCCAATGTCTCGTTTTTAAGTTTTGTAATATTGTTTTTTCATCGGCATCTGCATTTACAATCGCTGCTTTCAATGAACCATGCTCCCGAATAATACGAGTTAACATTCTTGTATCAATTCCGCTTAAACCTGGGATTTGGTGAAGTTTGAGATACTCATCAATCGACCATTTTTGCTTCCAATGTGAAGGGAGGTCACAGTTTTCTTTTACGATTAGAGCCTGAATATGAGGCTTAAAGGACTCCATATCATCGCGGTTGATTCCGTAGTTTCCGATTAAGGGATACGTCATCACCACTATTTGTCCGCAGTAGGATGGATCCGTCAGTACCTCCTGATACCCGGTCATTCCTGTCTGAAAGACGACTTCTCCATAGATTTTAGAGTCATAACCAAAGCCTTCTCCCTCCATAACAATGCCATTTTCTAGAATTAGTTTCTTTTTCATACCACTACCCCCTCTGCTGAGTAAACCAATTTCCCGTTGACAAATGTCATCACTGGCCAACCTTTACAATTCCAGCCATGAAATGGAGTGTTTTTACCTTTAGATAAAAATGTCTCAACGTCTATCTGCCTTTCTTCATTTACATCTATTAAAACAAGATCCGCTATTGCTCCAATTTGCAATCGGCCAAAGGTAAGACCAAATGCTTCACTTGGGCGCACTGTAAGCCAATCCACCAATTGTTTTAAAGTGAATACACCCTTTTCGACAAAGTGTGTATACAAAAGCGGAAAGGCTGTTTCTAATCCGACGATTCCAAATGGTGCCTGATCTAATTCCTTTGCTTTTTCCTCTTGGGTATGCGGTGCATGGTCTGTTGCAATGAAATCAATCGTTCCATCGAGTAATCCTTCAATTAAAGCATCTCTGTCCTCTTTTGCACGCAGAGGAGGATTCATTTTATACGAAGTTAACGGTTCTTTAATATCATCTTCTGTTAACAAGAGATGGTGCGGTGTTACTTCTGCTGTCACACGGATTCCCGCCTTTTTTGCATCCCGGATGACCCGTACTGATTCTTTTGTACTTACGTGGCAGACATGGTAATGACATTTGGCTGCTTCTGCCAACAGGACATCGCGGGCAATATGGACAGCTTCACATATGGATGGAATCCCGTTAACGCCAAGTTCTTTAGCTTTCATTCCGTCATGAAAAGAACCGCGGCAGATGAGGGTGTTATCTTCACAGTGAGCAATGATCGGCTTTTCAATTTGGGCAGCCTGCTTCATAGCTTCATACATCATTCCAGCGGATTGGACACCGACTCCATCATCGGTAAAGCCGAGTACGTGATCATAGTTTAAAGCTTTAAAATCAACGAGTTCTTCCTCTTTTTGCGCAACTGTAATGGAAGCATAAGGGAGCACCCGTACCTTTGCGTATTTGTTAATGAGCTGGAACAGACTTTCTACATTTTCTCTTGAATCAGGAACCGGTTTGGTATTAGGCATTGGGGCGATCGTTGTAAATCCTCCGCGTGCAGCAGCCATTGTCCCTGTTTCAATCGTTTCTTTATGCTCTCCGCCTGGCTGGCGCAGGTGGACATGCAAATCAACAAAGCCCGGAAATATGAAGCGGCTGTTTCCGTCAATCACTTTTTCAGCATCACTTGTTTTAGATAAATCCTGACCCATTGCAGCAACTTTGTTCTCCTCGATTAGAACATCTCCAGCAATAATCTTGTTACCATCCAACCATTGTACGTTCTTTAGCAGTGTTTTCATTTGTTCCAATCCCCCATTTTTGTAGTAGTGAGTCAATCATGGCCATTCTTACATAAACACCATTTCTCATTTGCTCAAAAATCCTCGATTGCGACGATTCTACTAATGCACCCGCTATCTCTACTCCTCTATTCACAGGAGCAGGGTGCATAATAATACTTCCGGGCTTCATTCTTTTCGCTCGCTCTATCGTCAGACCATATTGACTATGGTAATCTTCTATTTTCCCCTTTTCTGTATGCCGTTCTAATTGCACGCGCAGCATCATTACTACATCGACTATTGACAGCACGTCGTCTATATGGCGAAAGCTGCCCCACTGCAGGAGCTCTTCATCGACCCATTCAGCAGGGCTGTAAAAGAACACTTTTGCCCCCAGCATAGCCAAAGCACGCGCATTAGATCTGGCAACGCGGCTATGTTTCAGGTCACCCGCTATTAAAACCTTTACCCCCTTAAAGCTGCCAAATTCTTTCTGGATTGTGTAAAGATCAAGCAGGCATTGGGATGGATGCTGCCCGCTTCCGTCTCCTCCGTTAATAAGCGGTATGTTAAGATAAGGAATTAAATCTTTATAATAGTCCGTTTCAGGGTGGCGAATGACCAAGAGATTACAGCCGATTGCTTCGAATGTTTTGACCGTGTCATAAAGAGTCTCCCCTTTTTGAACACTAGAATGGATTACTTCAAATTGGATTATATTTAACCCAAGCTTTCTTTGCGCTACTTCAAAGCTAGATTTAGTGCGAGTACTAGGTTCATAGAAAAGATTGGCTGCGAATATCTCTTTATTTTGCATGGGAATCTTGTGTTCTTCATGTTCCTTTGCTAATGAAAGAATGCTTTGAATATCATCCGCAAGAAAGTCTTCCATCGATACAAAATGCTTCATTCTTTTTCATCCTCCACCTTAAATTTGCAAAACTTTTTAAAAAAACACCTTGAGAGAGACTCAAGGTGCGTGAAAGCATGGGAGAGCAGGAGATCATACATGTTCCCTTCTCCTCATTACACCTTTTGCAGCCTCTCGGGACTACTATTAAAAGGTTTAATCTTTTATTTAATTTTCTGTTGGAAACATTTCTTCAGGATCTACTTTCGATCTTCCTGGCAGGATTAAGTTCAGCACAATTCCAGAAAGCGTAGCTAACGCCATTCCGGAAAGGGTAAAGTCACCGATTTGGATAAAAGCTCCGCCAATTCCAATAACTAAGATAACTGATGCAATGATTAAATTTCTTTGCTGCGAAAAATCAACCTTATTATCAATAAGCATTCTTAGACCGCTTGATGCGATAATACCAAACAAGAGGATGGAAACACCGCCCATAACTGCTGTAGGAATCGAAGAAATAAGGGCTGATACCTTGCCAATTGTGGAAAACAGGATTGCGGTTACCGCTGCTCCCCCGATCACAAATACGCTATATACACGTGTTATGGCCAATACACCAATGTTTTCCCCGTATGTTGTTAATGGCGGACCACCAATTGCGCTTCCAATCATCGTTGCAATTCCATCACCAAATACTGATCTGTGCAGACCCGGTTTTTGAATTAAATTGCGATCAATTACTTTACTTAATACCATTTGGTGACCAGTATGTTCGGCTAAAGTTACAAAAGCAACAGGTGCAATGAGCCAAACAACCGTCCATGAAAAATTAGGTGTGTAGTTCACAAACGGTACCATTACATGTGGCAAGGCAAACCATGCTGCCTCTTGAACGGACCCGAGATCCACTAAACCAAAGAAGTAAGCGGCAACGTATCCGCAAACAACCCCAATCAAAACAGGTATTAGCTTTAAGAAGCCTTTCAAAAAGATAGAAGCAATAATAGTAACAGCTAATGTTATGAGAGCGACAAGTATAAAATCTAAACGATAAATTTTTTCGCCAGCTGCAGTTGTTTCATACATCGCCATATCAACAGCAGTCGGTGCTAGGCTAAGACCGATAACCATAATGATTGGCCCAACAACGACTGGAGGCAGCACCGTAAATAACCAGCCTGTGCCTAGACCTTTCAATAATAAGGCTACAATTCCGTAAACAAGACCAGCTACAAAGCAACCTATCATTACGGATTCTTGGCCATCAAGGGCCTTTGCAGTAAGAATCGGGTTGATGAAGGCAAACGATGAACCGAGATAAGCAGGAATTTGACCTCTTGTAATGGCTAGGTAAGCAAGTGTACCTAAACCGCTTGAAAGCAATGCTACAGCTGGCTCTAATCCTACTAAAATCGGCACTAAAATGGTAGCGCCAAACATCGCAAATAAGTGCTGTATACTTAATATGATCCATTGATTCCACTTGGGAACTTCGCGAACATCTAGTACTGCATTTGGATTTCGTTTATTCATTGTTTTTTCCCCTTTTGATAATGTTCTATTTTTTTCAAAAAAATACCCTCTTTATGACCTGTTAAGGCACAAAGAGGGTACAGTAAAGCAGTTCCATTGCTGCATGAAACAATGTACTCCCCTTGGCAGCCTCACAGGACCACATTAAAAGGGATTAATTTATTTTTCAAAAATGCTAACTTGATCAATATTATCTACTTCATTAAGCTTTACTACTATTTTTTCAGATTTGGAGGTTGGAACATTTTTGCCGACATAATCGGCCCGAATCGGGAGTTCCCGATGTCCCCGGTCCACCAGCACTGCTAGTTGGATCATCGCTGGTCTTCCCTGATCAACCAAAGCATCTAGTGCAGCACGTGACGTTCTCCCTGTATAAAGAACATCATCAACCAAAATTACCTTTTTTTGGTGAATATTAACCGGAATATCAGAACCTTTTACCAGCGGCTCATGGTTTGCTGTTTTCTCAGAAAGATCATCTCTGTACAACGTGATATCTAGTTCCCCGACTGGAATTAATTTACCTTCAATTTGATTAATTTTTTGCGCTAATCGGTTGGCCAGATAAATGCCCCGTGTTTTAATGCCAATCAGAACACAATCATCAATCCCTTTGTTCTTTTCTATAATTTCGTGTGCGATTCGGGTCAATGCTCGGTTAATTGCTTGCGCATCCATCACTTGTGCTTTTTCCATACTGAGATGTCCTCCTTGTCAGCTTAATTAATGAGAGGTACGAAAAAACCTCTCACTCCGGGAAAGTGAGAGGTTTGGATAGACGATTGGTGCTTATACGTGCGCCAATACTCGCAGAATTTGTCCTATTCCGTTACCTTCTCAGTCTCACGGGACTGTCTTTAAAGGTCTTAAACACTATACAAAGCATATCTATCTTTACGTTTTTTGTCAATCATTTTTTCTGAGATAGTCGATTAGTTTCTCGAATTCATCCGGGAGTGGTGCACTAAATTCAAGGTATTCCCCAGTGCGGGGATGAGTAAACCCAAGGACTTGGGCATGTAATGCCTGTCCCTCAATATCTAACGTCTTTTTCGGTCCATACTTTGGGTCTCCGGCTAACGGATAGCCAATATACTTCATATGAACACGGATTTGATGCGTTCTTCCTGTTTCAAGCTCGCATTCTACAAACGTATAGTTTCTGAATCTTTCCTTAACTCGAAAGTGAGTTACGGCATGTTTTCCGTTATCAACAACTGTCATCTTTTGCCGGTCTTTTGGATCTCTTCCCAACGGGGCATCAATCGTTCCGACATCATGGGGAATCACACCATGAACAATGGCTAAATACTTTCTTGTTACAGTTTTTTCTTGAAGCTGTTTAACTAGCCTCTCATGGGCTAAATCATTTTTTGCAACCATTAGCAATCCTGATGTATCCATATCAATCCGATGAACAATCCCTGGCCGTAAAACTCCGTTTATCCCTGATAGATCCTTGCAGTGATATAGGAGTCCGTTGACCAATGTCCCCCGTGTATGTCCTGGTGCAGGATGTACGACCATTCCGCGAGGTTTATTGACGACTAAAACATCTGCATCCTCATAATAGATATTTAGGTCCATTGGTTCCGGTTCAACATCTAATTCTTCTGCTTCCGGTATCTCTATCGTAATCGAATCGCCAGAGGCAACTTTATAATTTCTCTTTACAGTATCCCCGTTGACTTTTACTGCCCCTGATGTGATCCAGTTTTGTATTTGACTTCGGGACCATTCTTCATTAAGAGCAGATAGAACTTTGTCAATCCTCTCCCCTGCTGTATCACTCTGTATGCTGTACTCCATCGTTTCCATCAATTGATTTCTCCTTTTTAGCCATTCGCTCCTCGATAAACATCCAAATCATCAATAAAATCACACCAATTACTAAGCTTGAGTCGGCAATATTAAAGATTGGAAAGTCATAGCCAAAAATATACACATCTATAAAATCTACTACTTCCTTTCGAAACACACGATCAATGAAATTGCCAATTGCTCCCCCTAGCATAAGAGCCAGGGCGACACTTGCCATTATTTTGCCCTTTGCCCATTTTTGCATGTAATAAACAATCCCAATAATGACAACGACTGTAATGATGTAAAAGAACCACATTTGCCCTTGAAGAATGCCCCAGGCCGCTCCTTGATTGCGATGGGATGTTATATAAAGGAAATTTGGAATCACTTCAATACTTTCGCCCAGTTCCATTTGTTTGACAATGATCCACTTCGTCCATTGATCTAACAATATAATGAGCACGGCAAGCAGGTAATAGATCACAAACTTTACCTCCGATTTAAATTTTATGTATAGATTTTAGCATACTTTGAATCCTTTGGAAAAAGTAAAAGGGCTCCCCCAAGGAAGGGAAGGAGCCGATTATGACTTAATAATAATCTCTAACAACAGTGGCACAACGATAACATAGAGTTGGATGTTCGTGGTCGCCTCCCACATCAGTGGTCACATTCCAGCACCGCTCACACGTTTCTCCTTCTGCTTTTTCTACAAGTACTGTTGCCACATCTAATTTTAACGCTTCATTTGCTGCTTCACTCTCGTCCTTTACTGTAACCTGAGAAACAATGAATAATTGTTTTAAATCTTCTTGAATCGAATCAAGCAGAGATTTCGTTTCATCCGTAACATACAGGGTCACGTGAGCCGCTAATGATTTACCGATTATTTTTGCATTCCTTGCTTCTTCTAAAGCTTTCAATACATCATCTCTTACTTCAAGGAACGCATTCCATTTTTGCTCGATGCCTTCACTGTTATCAATAGCCATTTCCTCAGGCATGTCAGTTAGCTGAACACTTACTTCCTCAACCCCTGGGATATATGACCAAACTTCATCAGTCGTATGAACAAGAATTGGCGCCATGAGCTTAGTTAAGGCTAAAAGGCTGTCGTAAATAACGGTTTGCATAGCACGGCGATCGAGACTGTCCGGCCCTTCTACATATAAAATATCTTTACCATAATCTAAATAGAAGGCACTTAAATCAAGAGTAAAGAAGTTATTAACCGCATGGTAAATCGTAGCATACTCGTAATTTTCGTAAGCGTTGCGTACGGTTTTAATCAGCTTATTGAGCTTAACAAGCATAAATCGATCTACGTCACGCAGGTTTTCAAGGGCAACACGGTCTTTGTCAGGGTTAAAATCAGCGAGATTCCCTAACATGAAACGGAAGGTATTGCGAATTTTTCGGTAAACCTCTGACACCTGTTTAAAGTTATCCATAAATACTTTGACATCTGATTTATAGTCAACGGATGCAACCCAAAGCCTTAAAATGTCTGCTCCGAACTGCTTGTTGATTTGGTCTGGGACAATGACATTTCCCAGTGACTTGGACATCTTTCTGCCCTTTTCATCAACCGTAAATCCATTCGATAGAACAGACTTATATGGTGCCCGGCCATTCACCGCTACACTTATAATTAAACTAGAGTTAAACCAGCCGCGGTATTGGTCAGAACCTTCTAAATAAATATCAGCCGGATACTCAGCATCTTCGCGAACTGCAAGCACCGCATAATGAGAAGAACCTGAATCAAACCACACGTCCATGATGTCAGTTTCTTTTGTAAACTTGCCATTTGGACTGGATGGATGGGTAAATCCTTCAGGCAGCAAATCTTTCGCATCTCTTTCAAACCAAATATTCGAGCCGTGCTCTTTAAATAGGTTCGAAACATGTTCAATCGTTTCATCTGTAATAATTGGATCCCCGTTTTCCGCATAAAATACCGGGATTGGCACTCCCCATACTCGCTGACGGGAAATACACCAATCTCCTCTGTCGCGGATCATGTTGTAAAGTCTTGTTTCTCCCCATTGAGTCGCCCAATTTACATTTTGGATCTCTTTTAATAATGTTTCACGGATTGGCTCAATAGACGCAAACCATTGCGGCGTTGCCCGGAAAATCGTTGGCTTTTTCGAGCGCCAGTCATGCGGGTAAGAGTGCGTAATAAATGTAAGCTTTAATAGCGCTCCCACTTCATTTAATTTTTCCGTAATGACTTTATTAGCATCATCATAAAATAATCCTTCAAATCCAGGAGCCTCACTAGTGAAATTTCCTTTATCATCAACTGGGCTAAGAACGTCCAAACCGTATTTTTGACCGATGTAGAAGTCATCTTCCCCGTGTCCAGGTGCGGTATGAACGCAGCCTGTACCGGATTCAGTCGTAACGTGTTCCCCAAGCATGACAAGGGAATCCCGATCATAGAATGGGTGTCTGCAAAGGATGTACTCCAAATCATTTCCTTTCACTTCTTTTACAACTTCAGGTGCTTCCCAGCCAACCTCTTTAGTTACACTTTCTAAAAGATCCTTAGCTACAACATATTTCTTGTGATTTTCTTCTACCACTACATAAGTAAGTTCAGGATGAACAGCGATTCCTAAATTTGCAGGAATTGTCCATGGTGTGGTCGTCCAAATCACAATCTCCGTATCTGTATCCAAGACGCCCTTTCCATCTTTTACTTTAAAGCCGACATAAATAGATGGTGATCTCTTATCCTGATACTCAATTTCCGCTTCAGCCAAAGCAGACTCATTGGATGGAGACCAAAATACAGGCTTTAATCCTTTATAGATGTAGCCTTTTTTCGCCATTTCGCCAAAAACCTTGACCTGTCTTGCTTCGTATTCTGGGTGCAAGGTTAAATAAGGATTTTCCCAGTTTCCGCGAACGCCAAGACGCTTAAACTGTTCACGCTGATTATTAATTTGACTTTTTGCATACTCTTCACATAGCTTTCTAAACTCGGCCACACTCATTTCTTTCCGATTCACTCCGTCATTGGTTAGCCGCTGTTCTATCGGCAGTCCGTGTGTATCCCAGCCCGGAATATACGGAGCATCGTATCCGCTCATAGATTTATAGCGTACAATAAAGTCCTTTAACACTTTGTTAAGGGCGTGGCCCATGTGAATATCTCCATTGGCATATGGAGGTCCATCATGCAGAACAAATCTTGGACGGCCTTTTGTCCGCTCCTGTACGAGTTTGTAAATATCAATTTCTTCCCATTTTTTTTGAATTTCCGGTTCTCTATTGGGAAGGTTTCCTCTCATTGGAAACTCTGTTTTTGGCATAAGTAACGTATCTTTGTACTCCATGTTCCCATTCATTCCTTTCAAATCACTCTGTTCATGTAATAAAATAAAACATTCTAGCTCAAAGTATGGTCAAGTTATCCTCCTGATAGACGAAAAAAAGCTTCTCCATCCCCATAAAAAGGGACGAGAAGCTTGCAATTCCCGCGGTACCACCCTAATTGACTAAAAAAGTCCGCTCATAGTAAGTCGTAACGTGACTGTACGCTAAGGTCTACTAATTATGTTCAACCTTAGAACTCAAGGGTGATCTTCCATACCATTTTCTATCAGGCTTCCACCATCCCTGACTCGCTATAAGATGTTTTCTGGCACGTACTGTCCCTATCATCGTTTTTACTTCGTATTATTTTAGTATTATATTAAATAATAAAGAAAAAGGTCAAGTAATTAAAGAATTTCTACTCTTTGATTGAAATTAAATCTGTCGCGTCTACGTCATATTCTAATAGTTCATCCCAGTCATCTGCATTAATTAAATCTAACTGGGCTTCAACCAGCATACGGAAACGATTTCGGAAAACCTTGGATTGTTTTTTCAATTCTTCTACGTCTAAAGCAATTTTTCTTGCTTTCGCCAAAGATTCATTTACAATTCGATCCGCATTTTTTTCTGCTTCTTTTACTATAAGCTTTGCCTCTTTTTGAGCATTTCTTTTTACTTCTTCTGCAGCTTCCTGTGCAATCACAATGGATTTATTAAGGGTTTCTTCAATATTAGTAAAATGGCCAAGCTTTTCTGATAAATCCTTATATTTTTGCTCTAATTCTTTTTTCTCGCGTAACAGAATTTCAAAATCTTTAATGACTTGATCCAGGAATTCGTTTACTTCATCTTCGTCGTACCCTCTAAAACCTTTTGTAAATTCCTTATTATGTATGTCCAACGGTGTTAATGGCATAATAGGCACCTCCACATCATTTATGTAGTCGGCCCGTATTTAGAGACAGTCCTGTTTCAAATCAGGCAATGAGTGTCTGTCCTCTAAAAAGGGCAAAGAATCGTTTTCTTCTATTATACATGGATTCGACAATTTGTGGTGATTTTCCTCTAATTTCGTTAACTTTTTTGAATGAAAAGTATGCATTTCCATTTATTCTTTTTCGTTTGTCCCTCAATGCTTTTCATCATTATTCTCCCAAAGCCCCGAATCGAAAATATATCACCCTGCTGACATTCAAAACTGGGGTGTTCGACGACTTTAAAATTAACTTTCACCTTTCCTTGCTGAATCCACTGCTGCACCTTTTCGCGTGAGTAAGGAACTGCCTGAGCCAATATCGTGTCAAGCCGTAAAGAGGAGGCTGTTACTTGTTTCTCAATGCCGTCCTCACGTTTTTGAATCGCCTGTTCAAATGCAATTGATTCAATTTGAATCTTTGTTCTTCCAATCTGGTCAAAATTAAATTGTAAATACTCACTGACTTCCCCGCATGCATAAAACTGGGCCGCTCCTTCCGTTTGATCCATTAGAATGTCTCCAAATTTTTCGCGTTTTAACCCTAGTCCCATCAGACTTCCCAATATCTCCCGATGCTCAAGGGTGACAAACTTTTTAGGGTAGCGGATATTCCACAGAACGATTTCATAGTCTTCGGATGTGGGGGTAAAATAGTCAGGATACAGAAGTGCTCTTTTCCGTTCTGTGTTATCTTTACCTCCAAAAAAAGAAACCAGAACGGTCCCTTTTGTTCCGATAATTGACTGCAAAATGGTTTGCTGTCTTGGATCTAAAAAATCGGTTCTTTTGTAAGAATAGGTATCCTCGACATATTTTTGCCAGGTTAATATCTGGTCGATAAATTCTTTCTCTTCTGGCCGAAAGTGCTGATAAATACTCATGAATTGACTCCTTTTTCAATCATCAAAAAAGGAACCATTTCTTATACAGAAGGCTCCCTTTTTAGGTTTATACAAATTGACTTAAATAATAAATTCCACGCTGTGCTAAATTAAGAGTAATAAAAGCCACAATTGGTGAAATATCAAGCATCGCAATTGGAGGTATGATTTTACGGAATGGTTCTAAATAGGGTTCACATATTTTGCCTAAAAACTCTCCAACAACTGAATCCCTGGCACCAGGAAACCATGAAAGTAAAACATAAATAATTAATGCGATGGAATAAATATTAATTGCGTAAGCTAAAATCCCAAGCAATGTATCCATCTAAAGCCACCTCACATCTTCAGATTCCTGGTAGTGACCAGGTTCACCTAACATTTCAGAAATACTGCCTGAAACTTCTACATTATCAGGCGTACATAGAAAAATCTTTGTTCCAATCCGCTGAATATCCCCGCCGATGGCATAAACGGTACCACTTAAAAAATCAACAATTCTGATTGCTTGTTCATGGGGGATCCGCTGAAGGTTCATGACAACTGCCCGTCTGTTTTTCAAGTGATCAGCAATCTCTTGTGCTTCCGCATACATTCTCGGTTCAACTAAAACGAGTTTAGAACTTTTATGGGCACTTGGAAGACTTACTATGTTAGAACCCGATTTAGTTTGATACCTGGTTTGCCTTGTCAGTCCTTCTTCTTCAGCAATTGCTTCATCATCACTTTCATCTTCTTCATAGAAGAAATATTGGCGCAGCTTATTCTTTATGCTCATTTTTCCACCTCACTATTCTCATTTCCGACTAATGCAGTTCCTATCCGAACGAAGGTGGCTCCTTCTTCAACGGCAATTTCATAATCGTTGGACATCCCCATTGAAAGCTCAGTACAAGGAGCATAGGATAAATTTAGTGATTGGATAGATTTTTGAATGTCTTTCAGCTTTCGGAAACAATTTCTAATTAATTTTGTATCTTCAGTCAATGGGGCCATTGTCATTAGACCAACGACCTTAATATTCGTTAGAGATTGAAGCTGATGAATGAATTCAATTGCTTCTTCCGGAGCAAGTCCATGTTTGCTTGCTTCACCAGAAGCATTTACTTGAACAAAGCATTTGATTTCTTTTTGGGCACGTTTATTGATCTCCTTGGCGAGGGAAAGTCTGTCTAATGAATGTATAAAATCCACATAATCAATAATTTGTTTTACTTTTCTCGATTGCAAAGTTCCGATAAAATGCCAGGTAGGCTTGTCCCCAAGGGCGTTCCACTTTTCAAGAAAACCGTCATCGCGATTTTCTCCTAAATGCATCACCCCAGCCTCAAGCGCTTCCTTCGCTCTATCTATGGAAACATATTTTGTGACTGCTATAATATGTACTTCGTTTGCGCTTCTTCCTGCTTTGTCGCACGCATGCTTGATTCTTGACTTAATGACTTCATATCTTTCTTTTACACTCATGCTCGTCTTAGTCCTCCCTCCAGCCAATAAAACTAAGCATACGTCCGGTTATGCCTCGATCTCTTCTATGCGAAAAAAACCAATCTGAATCACATGAAGAGCAATAGTTAGTAACGGCTATGTTGGATTCCTGGATCCCTGCTTTTTTTAATAGCTGAAGATTTAGTTGCTTTAAATCCAGTTGATATTGGCCTGTCTCTACCTCATTATATGGCTTTTCATCGTTTTCTTCCAGTAAATCTCTGACAGCATCCACCACTCGATCATCAACAATATAACAGGTTTTACAAATAGAAGGGCCGATTGCTGCCTTCAAATTAGAAAGAGAGACACCTTTTTCCTGAAGCATCTTGACCATTTTTCCTGCGATATTCCTTGTCGTGCCTTTCCAGCCCGCATGTGCAACACCAATCCATTTTGAGACTGGGTCAAAAAAATAAACCGGAACACAGTCGGCATAACACAATGTTAAAAGGACTCCTTTTTCATTTGTGAGAAGTCCATCCGTTTCCCTGATACAGTCATCCAGTGAAAATGCACCTCTGCCGCGTGTCTCCCTTGATACTGTTTGAATCTTTGTATCATGAACCTGCTCGGTACTAACCCAATAATCAACAGGAAAGTTTAGTAATTCACTCAATTTCTTACGATTAGATTGTACATCATCTAAAGTGTCTCCGACGTGGAATGCGAGATTCAAAGATGCTTTTGGAAATGGGCTGACTCCATTTTTCCGGGTTGTAAAGCCTGCAACTAACGAAGAATCAATGTGGCTCCAAGGCCTGATTATAAAATATTCTTCTGTTTGTAACTGAAAGGGTTCCATTTTACTCTCGCCCTTCTGATCTGTTTTCATAAGCCTTATTTTACCACACTCTTCTCACGCCGTCATGACACTACTGTTCATCGTCCTCATACGATGCGGAATTTCCTTTATGTCTGACTAAAATCACATCCTCACCGATTTTGACAATGTTCTTCCATGGCACGACGATGTCTTCATCCCTGCCGAAAAAACCGAGCACTCTCGTCGAACTCGCCACTACAATCGCTTCGATTTTACCCGTTTGCACATTAATCTCAATATCGGTAATATTGCCAAGCTTTTTTCCATCTGCCACCGTCACAACATCTTTCACCTGAAACTCTGATATTCGAACCATTCACTTCTCCCCCGTCTCCTTTTATCTCTAAAGTATATGAAGACAGATGCTGATTTCATGAGTAGAACGGGAAATCATTTGAGCGTTCAACCTACTCATTTTTAGTAAGGCTGTTTTTCATACTTTGTTGTTTTTTTTGGAAACAAACATGTTCGTTCCATTTCTCTGTAGTTTAAAACATATATTCAGGCAGCAGCAATCTAAGCGAAAACAGTCTTTAATAAAAATTAAAAACTGCCGGCTTGCGGCAGTTTTAGGATTGGATGTTTTTATTCATTTGTTTAATCGCAGCCTTTTCTAAACGGGATACTTGAGCCTGGGAGATACCTATTTCCTCGGCAACCTCCATTTGTGTTTTCCCTTGGAAAAATCGTTTTTTCAAAATTAGTTTTTCTCTGTCGTTTAATCTTCTCATGCCTTCTTTTAAGGCTAACTCTTCAATCCAATTGGAATCTTTGTTTCGCTCATCACTTAACTGATCCACTACATAAATTGGGTCTCCGCCGTCATTGTAAATCGGCTCAAATAAGGAAACGGGATCTTGTATAGCATCCAAAGCAAATACAATCTCTTCTTGGGAAACATCTAATTCTTTTGCAATTTCTTCCGGAGTCGGTTCCCTTGAGGTTTCACTGATTAATCGTTCACGAACCTGGAGAGCTTTATAGGCGATGTCTCGCAATGACCTTGACACACGAATTGGATTATTATCACGTAAATAGCGTCTGATTTCTCCAATAATCATTGGAACGGCATACGTAGAAAACTTCACATTCTGGCCAAGATCGAAATTATCAATGGATTTCATTAGTCCAATACAGCCAACTTGAAACAAGTCGTCTACAAATTCGCCTCTGTTGTTAAATCTTTGAATCACACTTAAAACAAGCCGTAAGTTTCCGTTAACTAGCTTTTCTCGTGCTGACAAGTCGCCTTCATGCATTTGCTTAAACAACTTGCGCATCTCCTCATTTTTTAAAACGGGAAGTTTAGAAGTATCTACACCACAAATTTCAACTTTGTTTCGAGTCAACCCTTTTCCCTCCTAACAGGAGCTGCTGTTCAAAAATAAGTATCTCCTGCGGAAGGAAAAATATGCACAAGCTTCATGGGAACAAGTGTTCTAAAAACCCTCAATACTATGATACGCTTGAAATTATTATGCTAGAAAAATTTTTTTAAAAAATTTTAATGGACTTAAACCATCTTGTTAAATTCTTTTTGTAATCTTTTGATGATCCTTTTCTCTAATCTTGAAATATAGGATTGGGAGATTCCCAGCATATCAGCAACATCTTTTTGAGTTTTTTCTTCTCCTCCCACAAGGCCAAAACGAAGCTCCATGATTTGTTTTTCTCTTGCTGAAAGCTGATGTAAAGCTTTTAGTAAGAGCTTTCGGTCAACGCTGGCCTCTAAATCCTTCGTGATAATATCTTCTTCTGTACCAAGGACATCCGATAACAGCAACTCATTGCCATCCCAATCGATATTAAGCGGTTCGTCAAATGATACCTCTGATCGGATTTTGTTATTTCTTCTCAAGTACATTAAAATTTCATTTTCAATACATCTCGATGCATAAGTAGCCAACTTTATTTTTTTCTCGGGATTAAAGGTATTAACCGCTTTAATCAAGCCGATTGTTCCGATACTTATTAAATCTTCAATGTTGATGCCCGTGTTTTCAAATTTACGTGCTATATATACAACAAGACGGAGATTTCGCTCAATTAAAAGCGATCTTGCCGCTTTATCCCCTTTTGGCAGTTTTTCGAGCAGCATTTCTTCTTCTTCTTTCGTAAGTGGAGGGGGAAGAGCCTCACTGCCGCCTATGTAATATATTTCATCCGTTTTGATGCCTAATTTAATCAGTAATTTGTACCAGTAATATTGAAGTCGTAGAAAAAGTTTCAATCCTGCTCCTCCTTTTTATAATTAGACTAATCAATCTTAAGATTAAAATAGTTCATATAGCCCTTGTCTTAGCGAATTATTAACACAAAAAAGTATAAAATTTAAAGATCCACAGTATAGTAGAAGTAAGCTCTCATCTATGATGCAGGGATAACGGGTAGCTTTGTCATCATTTTAGGATGAATAATACAATCAAACATACCTTCAGACGACAGGGAATGGCTGGAGAATGCGATTAGTCCTTTTGGTTCAATTTGGCCAGCTTTTGTTTCAATTACGATCTGATCTGGTTTAAAAGCGACTAATAACTCACCAGATTGCCCCACAGTCCGAGCTGGTATCATCCGCAGCCGATAATCCCACCCTTGCGGAAGTAAAATGCTGCCATTCAAGTATTCATCCGGATTTTGCGAAGTTTTAAGAATTTCTGATGGAAGTTCATCTTTTAGCTGATTGGTGGAAACAATCATAACCGGAAGCTTGGTAATCGGATCGTATAATTGGTTTCCGCTATCAACGAGACCGGTGAAATTCCATTTCATACCCATCATTTCAACATATACCTTCACCGTTTCATTGAACCGAATTTTGCTCATCTCCCATTTTTCTGATTGTTTCGTAGAGATAAACCATATTACTGGAAAACCGATTATGACAAAAACCCAGCTAATCGGATCTCCAAATCCTTTTACACTCGCGATTAGTAACGATTTTGAAAATGGGGATTCATATTGAAAGAAATAATGAAGCCCAATCAGTCCTCCGCCTAAAATAAAAGTAGTGATGTAAAAAGTAATGGTAGCCTGCCAAAAAAACTTGAAACGGCGATAACCAAAAGCCATCCATACAATGAAGAAAGATAGCACTAATTTAATGAATGGATGCAATAGAAAACCGAAAAATGGAAAGACATATCCAAAAACGGAGAAAGAGGCTATTCCCCCTGCAGCTATAAGTCTCCACCACGAAATTTTTGTTTTTAATAATAATGCTGTAAATTGGAGGAGAAGTACATCAAAAAGGAAGTTCAACAGCCATATAACATCCATGTAAAATGTCAGGTAGATCCCCCCTCCGCGTATTAGCTTGGCTAATCTGCTTTTATAAAGTATAACGTAGGCATTCTATGGAAGTGTGTCAGTTTCTGTCAGCGAAAGGCCAGAAATTTTTAGAGATTTTTGCGGATTTTGTCTGTAAAATGATGGTTGTTTTTTATAGGATAACTTACCACGCGATTATTCAAGCAACCTCAAAATTCTTTCAAAAAAAAGCTGTCTTTGAAAGGGCTAAACCCTTTCAAAGACAGCCTATTTTTTACTTAAAACCATCCATTATCGTCTTCTATTCCGATTTCTTAAGAATGTTGGAATATCGAGTGCTTCTTCAACTTGCTGGGATGAAGTTGCAGAACGCGGAGGTTCAGGAGTGTACTCCTCTTTGCGCTGCTGTTCACGTCTCGGCTGTACATTTGAACTTGGCTTCATTTGTCCAAATGCCGGACGGCTTGGTTTCGGATGAGAAACTTCCTCATTAAAGCCAGTTGCTATAACCGTTACAACGATTTCATCCTTAAGATTTTCATTGATTACAGATCCAAAGATCATATTGACGTCCTGATCAGATGCAGAAGCGACAATATCTGCTGCTTCTTGGACTTCATACAGACTGAGGTTTGAGCCGCCGGTAATGTTCATAAGAACACCTTGCGCTCCGTCAATCGAAGTTTCAAGTAACGGACTGGAGATTGCCTTTTTCGCAGCTTCTGCCGCTCTATTTTCACCAGTAGCCACCCCAATTCCCATTAACGCAGAGCCTTTGTTAGACATAATTGTTTTTACATCAGCAAAGTCAAGGTTAATGAGTCCAGGCACAGCGATTAAATCTGAAATCCCCTGTACCCCTTGGCGCAGTACATTATCTGCTTCACGGAACGCCTCAAGCATTGGCGTGCTTTTATCAACAATTTCAAGTAAACGGTCATTTGGAATAACAATTAAGGTATCCACTGCTTCCTTCATTGCTGAGATACCGCCTGCGGCTTGAGTCGATCTCTTTCTGCCTTCAAAAGTAAATGGTCTTGTGACTACACCAACTGTTAAAGCTCCGAGATCTCTTGCAATTTGGGCAATGACAGGTGCTGCACCAGTTCCTGTTCCGCCGCCCATACCTGCCGTAACGAATACCATGTCAGCACCCTTTAGTACTTCCTCAAGCTGCTCTTTGCTTTCTTCAGCGGCTTTTTTTCCGACCTCAGGATTTGCTCCAGCTCCAAGCCCTCTTGTCAGCTTTCCGCCTATTTGCATTTTGACTTCTGCTTTTGAAAGATTTAGTGCTTGGGCATCTGTGTTGACTGCAATAAATTCAACTCCTTGAACCCCATGCTCGATCATTCGGTTAACTGCATTGTTTCCGCCACCACCGACACCGATTACTTTTATCGTAGCCAGTTGGTCTAAATCAGTTTCATATTCAAACATGACAAATCCTCCTAAATTTCACTTATTTCCATGAAGAGTTTTATTCGAAGAAATAACCAAGGAACTTCTTCATCTTTGATGACATTTTATCCTGGGATTCATTCGGTGCTTTTGATTTTCCTTGAGGTTTAGAAGGCTGTCGTTTTTCAACCACTTCAACTGGAACTGGCCCTGTACCGACATTTCTTCCTAGTAATCTAGCACTCTTATAGGCATACTTTATTAAACCAACTGCTGTTGTATATTGTGGTTCTCTTACACCGATGTAATCAGGAATGGCAACTCTTACTCGATTTTGAAAAACTACTTGAGCAAGCTCTAGTACTCCTGGTAAGTTCGCAACCCCGCCAGATAAAACGTATCCTCCAGGCACATCCCGAACGCCCATTCGTCTTAAATCATGCTGGATCAGATCAAATATTTCTTCTAGTCTCGCTTCAATAATATCAGCAATTTCCAGCTGATTAAACTGCTGATGCTGGTCACTGCCGATAATAGGGACAGTAAATACTTCATCTTCTGATGCGTCATCGTAAAAAGCATGTCCATACTTAATTTTAATTTCTTCTGCAGTTTCAGTCGTTGTTTTAAGACCTATAGAAAGGTCCTTTGTAATATGGTCTCCTCCAACTGGAAGGACAGAAGTGGCTGCAAGACTGCCATTCTCAAAATAGGCAATCGAAGTAGAACCGCCACCAATATCTACTAATACAACACCCATGTTCTTCTCATCTTTTGAAAGAGCAAGTGCGCCTGCAGCTAATGGCTGAAGGACGATATCAACGATATTTAACCCCGCTTTTTCCACACATCGCAATAAATTATGTAATAACGTTTTTGAACCGGTAATGATGGTGCCTTCCATTTCTAGACGAACACCAATCATGCCACGCGGATCGTTAATTTCATCAAGTCCGTCAACAATAAACTGATTCGGAATTATGTTGATAATTTCTCTCTCAGGCGGAATCGAAACGACCTGAGCTGCATCCATTACTCTTGAAATATCCTCATTTGTAATTTCACGATTTTCACTTGATACTGCAACTACGCCATGTGATTTTTGCAGCATCACATGATTTCCAGAAATACCTACTATGACATCACGAATGGTCATTCCAATCATTCTTTCAGCCTGTTCGATAGCTTTTTTAATTGAATGAACGGTTTCATCTATATCTACAATCGATCCTTTACGTAGACCTTCAGATTTTACATGACCAACTCCGATAATATTTAAAGAGTCATTCACCATCTCGCCAATAATGACTTTTACGGTGGATGTACCGATGTCTAAGCTTACATAATATTCATTGCTGTTCATTCTAATGGCACCTCCTTAACTCCTAATCTATGTTAGAACAACAATTGATTAATGAATTACCTATTATTCTTAAAATATTCGTCAAATAATGGAATTTCCCTCTACAACTATTTAATTTTTTTCATTTTTTTCACGTCTGCTTGCCCAGTTATTAATGAGTATACGTCTAATGACTGCTATATTTTGGAATAGTCGGACACCAAACGCAAATATAGCTGCTAAATACAAGTCTACACCAAGATGGACACCTAGAAAAGCTAAACTTGCAGCAAGTAATATATTGAAAAAAAATCCAGACACAAACACCTTTTCATCGTATACATTCTGCAGATGTGCACGGATTCCCCCGAATAAAGTATCAAGAGCCGCCAGCACTGCAATTGACAGGTAATTGGCATATTCTTCCGGTATTTTTATGTCTGTTAAAAAACCAAGTACAACCCCGACAATCAGAGCAAATAGGGGAAGCCACATACGATTTGTCCTCCTTATTCCTCAACAGGCTTCATGTTTCCTATCTCAATTGAATCCAGATAGGCTGGTAGCTCTACTTTATCCATCACATTTGAAACTGAAAATTTAAGATCTTCTACAAAAAACTCATCCTCCAAGCTGGAGGCTTGAATCCGGTTATATACTTTTTCAGCTAGCTCTTCGTTTTCAGCAACGACTTTAATCTCTATCGGGAAACGGTTAAGCGGCAATCCGTCCACATGGGTTTCATTATTAATATCTCGAATTACAGACGAATTAATCAGTCTTTGCCCTTGGATCGAAATATGCTTTGCTCCGTACATATACAGGTCGTTGACAAGTTTACTTAACATTTCTGGAGACAAAACGACAGCATCCTGGCCAAGTTCAATCCCCTGGAAATAAGGAGAGATGGATATAATCAATCCAGGTCCGGAATATTTAGTTAAGCCTGCCTCTACTTTAAATTCTTCTAATGTCGAGTTTAACACTTCTAATTCTTCCTGTGCTTGAGTTTCTTGATACTGGGCTAATTTCTCCTCAATTTCCCTAATCTCGCGGATCAATTCAGATTGCAGTTCTTTCTCCTGAATAATAAGCTCCCGGACTTCCCAAATATCCCTTGTATCCCTTTGGTCAGGCTCCTGAACACTCCTAAATTGAATGGCAATCATAAAACCGATTAATAGGGTAACAAGCGAAAATATGACTATACTTTTCTTCAAAATAATCATCCTTCATTTTAACTGAACGAATGTAGCAATATTAATACCGATTAGCTGCCAAGAATTGGATCCATGACTATACGATCAGCTTTTTCGAGAGTAACCACGATGTTTTCCGATGCGAGCACATCGATGACGCCTCCATTTAAATTTAAAGCGGAAAATAGAGTATCAGCATCACCAATTGCCGTAATTTTAAATGGAGCGTTAAATTGCTTACCGTCTACAGTGATCACCGGTCCATCACAGACAATATAAGAATTAGCCTTAAGTCTTTGCCCATTAATAGCAACAGCCTGAGCACCCGAGATATATAGTTCACTAATTACCCTGAAAACTTGTTGTTCGTGAACAATATAATCACTGATGTTATCGGTACTGGGATTATAGCTGGCATCTTCGAGAGTGACTTGGACACCAGGACCTTCGACTTTGATTTTCCCTAGAAACATCCGGTATTTTTGAATATCCTCTGCCAGATTCGAGTATACGATCGCTTTGTTGGACAATTCTTCTTCTATTTTTACGACCTGCATTTGTTTTTCATCCAATTCTTGCTGCAGCTTCCGATTGACTTCTTCAAGTTCAACTAACTCATTTCTTAAGTCAAGTTCCCGTTCCCATTGACTGGATGAGATGGGTACAGTCTCACGCTGATTTTGTGTTTGGTCATATGAAAAAGCCAGTATGTAGCCTAACACTAACGTAACCAGAGAAATAATGACATGCCTACCCTTCACTTTCATCTTCTTCATCATTCCCCTCTTGACTTGCTTCATTTTCATTTAAGATTAACTCTTGGTCCTCTCCTTCTGTTTCATCTGTCTCATAAGGTCTGAAATAAGCACCTACTGTCAAATCGACATAGCCTTTAATGGAGGGGTCTAATTGGCTGACAATAGAGGGATAATGAACCATTTTTTTTGAAAAAGTACGAATTGTCGCTTTTACTTCAAACCCATCATTCATATAGACTGTAAGGGAATAGGAATCCGTGTCAGTTGGTGTTAAATAAATTTCAGAGATAGACCGGACTACTTCCTGGGGAAGTTTAATTAATTCCCGTACCATCATTTCTAAGGCTTGTCCTCCGTCAAATTCAAATAGGATGGGAGCGTGCACCGGTATCGACTCTTCTTTTTTATTAAGCATTTCGCCATTTTCTAATATAGGGAAAAACTCAAGATCATTTTTATAATATGCCACCCTTCTCCATTCAGAGATATCAATTGTAATATTGTTTGGCCATTTTATCGTTACAGACACATTTTCAATCTGATCGATTTCTTTTATTTTTTTCTCAATTTCTGTTTCATCAATAGTCCAAATATTAACCTTGCTGGACAATCCAGACTGGGCAATAATTTCCTTCTCGGTTACAAGGTCATTTCCGTTCACTTCAATCGTTTGAACATGGCTCAATGGAGATTGAAAGTAAATAATACATCCGATAAGCAAGAAAAACATCGTGATAATAAAAATCATTTTTCTATTTGCTTTTCTTCTTCTTTCTTTCTTAATCTTCGGGATTCGATCTTCAATAGAAACAACCTTGGACTTATCCACAGGTACCACCTCATAGGTATAAATCAATCAATACAGCTGTAATGAGCAAAAATCCACGAGAGTGGAAAAACGAGCAAAACCGAAACCGAGGAGGTTCGGGATTATTGTAATAGATCCTTTAATAAAAACAAGAAAGCAACGGCACGAAACGTGTGCCGTTACACTTGTCATTTTTCGATATGAAAAAATTATATCATAGGGAGTAGTGATTGAAACCAATTATCCCCTAATTTTTACCGATTATTTCAACCTCAGTTTCCATGCTGATTTTAAATTTATCATAGATCGTATCCTTTACGTGCTGAATCAGGGCTAACACATCTTCTGCGGTTGCATTTCCCGTATTCACAATAAAATTGCCATGAAGTTCCGAAATTTGCGCACCACCCATTTTGTGGCCTTTTAAACCGGCTTCCTCAACAAGTTTGCCTGCATAATTCGGTAATGGATTCCTGAATATACTTCCAGCACAAGGAGAATTCCAAGGCTGCGTATCTCTTCTGTAATCCTTGAATTTTTTCATTTCTTCGAGTGCCTGTTCTTTACTTCCTTCTTTCAATTGAAATACAGCTTCTAGTACAATACCCGGACGTTTTGTTTGCAAAACGGAAGTTCTGTAGGAAAATTCCATTTCCTTATTAGAAAGCCATTCAATTGTGCCATCCTCAAATAAGATTCTTGCTTTTACTAGAATCTGTGAAATATCCGATCCATGAGCACCAGCATTCATGTAAACAGCACCGCCAACCGAACCTGGGATTCCCCCAGCGAATTGGATCCCATGCAAACCTTTCCGGCTTAATTGTGTAGCAAGTGAGACTAATGAGAAGCCTCCTCCAACTTGAATCGTATGTTCATCTAGCCACTCGAGCTGATCGACACCCTTCCCAAGCTTGATAACCACACCCTCGATTCCGCCATCTCTTACTAAAAGGTTTGAGCCTCTGCCAATCGCTCTCCATGGCGATTTATGTTTCTGTATAACTTCCATTATTTTATCTAATGATTCAATATTGGAAGGCTCAATAAAAATTTCAGCTGGCCCGCCAATTTTAATCGTTGTATGCTTAGACATGGGTTCATCTATTTTTACATTTCCAGCCTGGAGTGCTATTAACTCATCTAGTAGTTTCATCAACTTTCACCTCATAATAAGCTTGTATCATATATACATCGATCATCTGATTTCCATTGTTATCCGTTTTCTCACTATAGAACATTCGCCTATATTATCATACGGCATTAGCCCTATACTGTGAAAGGTTTGCTCGTGTTTATTTTACACCGGTCAACAAATCTTAGAATAACGGAAAAGACATTTTTGCACTACAATTTTACTGCAAATTATGTACAAAATAAAAAGCGAGAAATAAGGAATTTCGATTTACCCCTTCTCGCTTTTTCTATTTTACTATATTTTTTAGTTTCGAGTAGTCTTTGTACCCTGATTGTCATTAAAATGTAAAGTAACCTATATCTAATTAGCCAGTTTAATATCTCGAGTATCTGCTCACATTTAATAATACGCCAACTGCCATTAACATAAGGGTTAGAGATGAACCGCCATAGCTTAAAAATGGAAGTGTAATGCCTGTAACAGGCATCAGCCCCGTAACGACTCCGATATTGATCATCACTTGAATCGCAATCATCGCAATAATTCCGACAGCCAAAAAGCTGCCATACAAGTCCGGAGCACCTAAAGCAATTCGCATGCCTCTCCATAGCAACAAGGCAAATAATAGGATGACGAACGAGCCGCCGATAAAACCAAGCTCCTCAGAAATAATGGCAAATATAAAATCAGTTTGAGGTTCAGGCAAATAGAAGAATTTCTGCCTGCTTTGCCCTAAGCCTAATCCAAATAATCCCCCAGGACCGATGGCATATAAAGATTGGATAATTTGAAATCCGCTGTTTTGCGGGTCTGACCAAGGATCTAAGAAGCTTGTAATTCTTTGAATCCTATAAGGAGCAGAGGCTATCAGTGCAACAAATCCAGCTAGTCCCATTAACCCTAAAAAGATAAAATGACGGATTCTTGCCCCTGCAATAAAAATCATCACGACACAAGTTCCAACCATAACTGTCCCCGTACCGAGGTCTGGCTGAAGCATGATTAACGCAAATGCCAGGAAAACTAACCCCAAGGACGGAACTAGTCCCTGTTTTACGGTTGTAATATAGCGCTGGCGATCCGTTAGAAATTTGGCTAAAAAAACAATCATGGCAAATTTCATAAATTCCGATGGCTGAATCGAAAAAGCACCCACGCCTATCCAGCTTCTGGAACCATTCCTTTCCATACCTACGCCAGGAATTAATACCGCAATCAGCAGCACAAAACAAACAATTACCAAGATTTTAGCCCAAGATCTCCAATTCCAGTAATCTATATTCATAATGAAGAACATAGCGACTACCCCAACCCCAGCAAAAAGCAGCTGTCTTTTGGCAAAAAAGAAAGAGTCGTTAAATTTATACTCTGCCCAGACAGCACTCGCACTATAAACCATGATTAAACCAACTGCGAGTAAAGATAAAGTAACAAGTATTAATAAAAAATCTGGTGTGGATTTTTTCAACGTTGGCAATGCGAACACCTCAACAGACGCTTATTAGGGCGTCGAAAAGGACAAGCCCTTACTTAAGCTTATGCACAGCGTCTATAAAAATGTCTCCGCGTACCTCAAAAGTTTTATATTGATCCCAACTGGCACAGGCTGGAGACAGGAGAATAACGTCTCCTTCGGACGAAATCTCAAACGCTGCCGGAACTGCTTTTTCCACATTATCGACACGTTGAATACATTCTATTCCTGCCTCTTTTGCGATTCTTTCAATTTTGGGGGCGGTCTGCCCAAAGGTTATAATCGCTTTAACATGTTTCAAGCTTGGAATCAACTCATCAAATTCATTGCCACGGTCTAACCCGCCAGCAAGCAAGATCGTCGGTTGCCTAAAAGCTTCTAGCGCCTTTTGAGTCGCTAAAATATTTGTAGCCTTTGAATCATTGTAAAACTTCCTGCCAGCAATCGTATCAATGTATTGAAGGCGATGTTTCACCCCATAGAAGGTTGTCAGTACTTTGTGAATGGCTTCTTTACTTACTCCATGCAATCTTGCAGCACTCACACTGGCTAATATATTTTCAAGATTATGACTCCCAGGTAAGACAACATCTCCATACTTCATAATTGCTTCGCCGCGAAAATATATCCATCCATTTTCTACATATGCTCCATCCTCAACCTTGTATTTAGTTGAAAATGGAATAGGTTTCGCCTTGCTGTTTTGAGCAATAGCCAGGCATTCGTCCTGATCCGAATTAAAAATAAACCAATCATTTTCGGTTTGGTTTTTTGTAATATTAGCTTTTGCTTCCCAATAAGCTTTTAATGAATGATGGTAGTCCAAATGGGCCTGATAAAGGTTTGTCAGCACTGCTATTTTAGGCTGAAATTGTTGAATTCCCATCAGCTGAAAAGAAGATAACTCGATTACAATAGTATTATCACTAGTCGCCGCTTGCGCCACATCTGACGCGACGGTACCGATATTCCCTGCTATTAGAGGCTGCTTTTGATCAGCCTTTAACATTTCATAAATTAAAGTAGTCGTGGTGGTTTTACCGTTTGTACCTGTAATGGCAATAAACGGCGCCTCTGACACGAGGTAAGCCAATTCTACTTCAGTAATAACGGGAATGCCCCTCTTTATTGCTCCTTCAATCAGCGGATTCTCATATGGAATCCCTGGATTTTTAACGATGTATTCAAATCCCTCATCCAATAATTCAATCGGATGACTGCCGCAGATCACTTTAATCCCCTCCTGCAAGAGGCCTTGTGCTTCCGGGTTTTCTGATAATGGTTTAAAGTCATTAACTGTTACGAAGGCACCTAGTTTATGTAAAAGAGATGCAGCACTGACTCCGCTTTTTGCTAACCCTAGTACAAGAATCTTTTTATGAAAAAACGTATTTACTTTTCTCAACTCATCCACACCTCAATATAGACGCCAAGGGCTGCACATAGCAGACCTACGCTCCAAAATGTAACAACGATTCTCCATTCCGACCACCCGACTAATTCGAAATGATGATGAAGGGGGCTCATTTTGAATATTCGTTTGCCTGTTGTTTTAAAGGAAGCTACCTGCAGAATAACGGATAATGTAACAATAACGAAGACACCGCCAATTAAAACAAGCAATAATTCCAGTTTCGTAATAATCGAAATCATCGCAATCGCCCCGCCAAGTGCCAATGAACCTGTATCCCCCATAAACACCTTTGCAGGGTGGGCATTAAATACGAGGAACCCTAATACCGCTCCAACTACGGCTACAGAAAAAATAGCGACCTCCATTTGCGATTGATTCCACGCCAGAACTGCAAAGGCACCAAATGCAATGGCAGTTGTACCAGATACTAAACCATCCAGCCCATCCGTTAAATTCACCGCATTCGAGAATCCAACGAGCCAAAAGATAATAAATAATGCATACAACCAGCCTAGCTCAAACTCAATATTTGTAAATGGGATTTCAATCTCCGTAGAAATACCATTATCTTTCATAATCCAAAAAACAATAATGGAAATAATAATTTGTCCCAATAATTTTTGTTTGGATGTTAAGCCAAGATTTCGTTTTAAAGCAACCTTAATATAATCATCTAAAAATCCAAGTAAACCAAAGCCTATTGTAACCAACAATAATAATAAAGTGATAAAGGAAATCTCGCTAAATTTCGCTGTCATAACCATAGTCGATATCACAATCGAAAGCAAAATTATGATTCCGCCCATCGTCGGTGTGCCCGATTTTTTCTGATGAGATTTAGGACCTTCATCACGGATACTTTGACCAAATTTTAGTCTTCTTAAAAATGGTATGAATAAAGGGGACAATAATACTGTAATTGTAAATGCCATAATAATCGTAAAAATAATCACTTTCTCTAGCATGACAGTCCCCCTCCTTTTTTATAAGACTCATACAAATACTCAGAATATTGATATGCCTGTTTACAAGTAATCAGACGATTTTCATAATAAAATAGGTCTTTAAACATAGTAATCACTCTTCTTTTTAGATTGTTTCTACCGCTTTTCTTGCTACTTCCCGATCATCAAAATCATTGACGGCATCACCGATAATCTGATAGGTTTCATGTCCCTTGCCAGCGATTAGAATGACATCATCTTTTTTAGCATGGCGGACAGCATAGTTAATGGCTTCTTCTCTGTCAATAATGACCTGGTAGTTTGTATAATCTTTGACACCTTCAACCATATCATCAATTATCGCTGCAGGATCTTCACTTCGCGGATTATCAGAAGTAAAAATTGCATGCTCGCTTAACTCACACGCAATCTTTGCCATAATTGGCCGTTTTGTCCTGTCACGGTCTCCGCCACATCCAACGACAACCCAAACCTCCCTCTGTTTAAATTGCTGTATCGTCTCAAGCACATTTTCCAGACTGTCTGGGGTATGGGCGTAGTCAACAATGATTGTGAAGTCCTGAGGACCGCTCACCAGCTCAAACCGGCCTGGAACGCCTTCGAGTTTTTCAATCGCTTCACAAACCTTTGCAAATGGTGCACCCGCAAGCAGGCAGCTTGAGGCAGCAGCCAAAACATTATAAACAGAAAATAATCCTACCAAAGGAATTTGCACCTGTTTTTCTCCATAAGGAGATGCAAACAGAAATTGCGTTCCATTATGATTAGTCGTTATATCTTTGGCCATAAAGTCAGCTTCATGTTCAATGCCATATGTATAAATAAAGGCAGGTGTAACAGTCTTATAATACTCCGTTGCCGCTTCGTCACTATTTAATAAGGCATACTTTGGCCGTTTTACATCATATTTGTTTCCAAGCTGGGCAAATAGCAGCCCTTTTGTAAAACGGTATTCTTCCATAGTACCGTGGTAGTCGAGATGATCTTGCGTCAAATTCGTAAACACAGCAATATCAAAGTCAACCCCGTATACTCTTCCTTCTTTTAAGGCATGTGAAGAAACTTCCATGGCGCAAACTTCAACTTCCTCATTTTTCATCGTATAAAAGGTTTGCTGAAGTGATAAGCTATCTGGTGTCGTATTTTGGGTAGGAAGAATGGTTTCTCCTACCTTGCGATACATCGTACCGATTAAACCTGTCTTTTTTCCGCAATACTTCATAATTGATTCAACATAATGGCTAGTCGAGGTTTTCCCGTTAGTTCCAGTGATCCCGATCAGCTGAAGCTCAGATGATGGATGCTGATAAAATGCATCTGCAATGACAGCCATTGCTCTTTTTGTATCTTTTACTACGATAACAGGAACCTTGACATCAAGCGGGCGTTCAGCCAGTATCGCTTTTGCTCCGTTTTCAACGACCTGATTTGCAAAATCATGTCCATCGAACCTTAATCCTTTAATACAAATAAATAAACTGCCTTCCTGAACCAATTGGTGATTTTGTTCGATTGATTTTATTTCTATATTCGGAAGTTCCTGCAGATTTGGAATATGTAAATGTTCTATTAATTGCTGTAGCTTCATTGAAAATACCTCTCTTTACTTGAATCTTAGATGCAGAGCACTTCGCTGTCCCGTCTGGAAAGTGTCAAAAGTCATATCCATTTTACATGAAACATTCCCTTTTCGCTATTTGTTTCATAAAAATCGCTTCATTTCAGGATGGGAAAATATTCTTCAAGTGTGAGAAATAACCCATGCTGGACTAGCCTTCAAAAAAAGGGCGGTTATGCCAAAAGCAATCCGCCCTTTTGTTATTAAGGATTTGAGAAGTATATTCTGATTGTAGATCCCTCTTTTACTTTAACTCCTGCTCTTGGTGCTTGCTCCACAACTACATTTCCTTCTCCGCTTGACTCTAGATTAAGTGTATAAGGGGCCTGAATGATTTCACTTTTAGTCATCCCCACTAGATCTGGCACTTCAACTAAAGGAGTGTCGAGCCAGGTTCTTTCTTTTTCAATTTGATTCTTTCTAGGCTCGACTCCTAATAACGGAAGTGCATCTCTCATAATATTTCCTACAATCGGTGCAGCAACGGTTCCCCCAAATTGAACGGTTCCTTTTGGATTATCTACAGCCACATATACAACGATTTGCGGGTCATCAGCAGGAGCGAAGCCCATAAACGATACAATATAATTATTCTCTAAGTAGCGGCCATTTTGTGCTTTTTGGGCGGTACCTGTTTTTCCTCCGACACGGTAGCCATCTACAAAGGCATTTTTCCCTGTGCCTTGGGCAACTACACTTTCTAACGCGTATCTAATCTTTTCTGACGTTTCTTCAGAAATAACCCTTCGTTTGGCTTGAGGGGTATTACGGCTGACGACTTCTCCCGTTTCAGGGTCAATGAATTCCTTTGCAACGTATGGAGTATAAAGGACTCCTCCATTAATAGCGGCGGAAACAGCTGCTACCTGCTGGATCGGGGTCACAGCAACCCCTTGTCCAAACGCTGTTGTGGCTAGCTCAACAGGGCCGATTTGGTCTTCCCTGAAGAGAATTCCTGTCCCTTCTCCATGAAGGTCAATCCCGGTTTTCGATCCAAATCCAAAATCCCGAATGTATTCAAATAGAGTATCTTCCCCTAGCCTCATACCTAATTCAACAAACCCTGGGTTACACGAATTTTGCACGACCTCTAAGAAGGATTGGCTTCCGTGGCCTCCACCCTTCCAGCAATGCAAGTGAGCACCGGAAACTTCTACCTCGCCACTGTCATAAAAGTGATCATTTTCCAAATCAACCTTACCTTCCTCCAGTGCAGCAGCTAATGTGATAATCTTAAAGGTTGAACCTGGTTCATACGTACTCCAGATCGGGAGGTTTCGGTTGTAGATCTCTTGAGGAACTGCTTGGAAATCAGCCGGGTCGAACGTTGGACGAGAGGACATTGCTAAAATCTCACCATTATTCGGGTCCATCGCAATGGCAATAATCCCGTCTGGATTATATTTAGCCTCGGCAATATCCAATTCTCGTTCGACAATGGTTTGGACAGTGGAATCAATTGTTAATTTCAGGTCAAGCCCGTCAACAGGAGGTTCAAATTCATCCGCCAGGCCTTGCATTTTTTTTCCTTTGGCAGAAAGATATAATTCAACTGCCCCCTTCTCACCGCTTAATTGTTCATCATAATATAGCTCAAGGCCCATTAGACCTTGATTGTCAATACCAGCAAACCCTAATACATGGGACAAATAGCTGCCCTCAGGGTAATGTCTAATGGAATCATTTCCAATATAGACTCCTTCGAGATTAAGCTTTTTAATTTCATTTGCCTTTTCATTTGATATTTTTTTGCCTTCAGGTGTAATCGTTTCAATACTTGTCTGCGCTGTAACATGCTTATAGGCTTTTTCAACCGACATATCCAGAACCGAAGCTAGTTTTTCAGCAGTTTCAGCGGGATTTTCAATCTGTCTTGGTATGACAAAAACAGTTGGTGCACTCTTATTGGTAGCGAGAACAACCCCATTTCGGTCGAGAATTTCTCCCCGTTCAGCCTGAAATGGGACATTGCGGCTCCACGAATCTTGTGCCCGAGTGGTCAGCATATCTCCCAGAACAAACTGGACATAGCCTAACCTGAGATCAATAATAAAGAAGATAAAAATTCCCGCAAATAGTGCAATCGTTAATCGTTTTCGAACTGTTACTTGGGATACGCGCTTCAACTTAGGAACCTCCTCAAATTTAGGCTCGTTCCAATATATGCTTGTACACTAGTCAGATAGAACCTAAAATTCCCTCGTGTGACGATAGTGAAATTGTCTAAAAAAATTTCCTGAAACGCCCGGTTGGCCGCAAGTAAAGGTGCGGATATCCTATAATTTTTAAAAACGGCTGTTTTTCCAAACATAACGGAACTGATGTCTGCAAACCCATGAAACCCGCGGGAAACAATTACTTGAGGACATACGATCCACGAAAAATTCCCCTCAAGAATAATCCTGAGAGGAATCTATACGATACTATGTTCCTTCTACTTCTTCTAATTCTTCCGTTTCATCTTGTTCTTCGGTAGTACCTTGTTCTTCAGCTTCTCCATCTTCTTCTGCAACTTCTTCTTCGGTCTCTTTATACGCTTTGGAAGGAGGTTCCAGCTCTACCACTAGAATATCTGAATCTGTTAATTCAGAACCGGCAGGGAGACTTTGACGGATTACATAGCCGCTTCCGGAATTATTTAATTCGATGTTTGTAATTTTCACGAATTTCATTACATCCTGAAGAGACCATCCTGTCATGTCTGGAACTGTTTTTGTCCCATTTGTAAGCAGCAGAACCCTTTCCCCCGGCAAAAGCATCGTACCTGCTAATGGCACCTGATCGATAATGTTGGTACCTTCCCCGATGACTACAGGGGTGAGCCCCATTTCTTCAAGCTTAGTAATAGAAGTTTGGCTATTTTCTCCAACAAAGTCAGGAACCGCAGTAGGCTCAGGCTTTGGTAGATTATTAGGCTCTATCTTCAAATATTGTAAGCTGCTTTTCATAACTGGGTTAAAAATCATGGAAACAGGAACAGATCCGCTCTCGTATTTCTCTTCATCTAATTCAGGCTGCTGAATGGCGACATACATAATTAATTCCGGATCGTCCTTAGGGGCCATACCTAAAAACGAGTATACAAAGTCATCGTACCCATCTAAATATCCGCCATTTTCCGGATCTGGAATCTGTGCAGTTCCAGTTTTCCCTGCCACACTGTAGCCCTCAATTTGATAACGGTTACCCGTTCCCTCTTCAGCCGTAATAACTGTTTCCAATATATCTAGTACTTTTCTGGCCGTTTCCTTTGAAATCGGCTGTCCAACTACTTCTGGTTCGGTCTTTTCAATGACTTGCCTTGTATTGCCGTCTTCAATCTTCTGTACTACATACGGCTTCATCATTTTTCCTTCATTGGCAATAGCGGTAGCTGCCTGAATTTGCTGAATCGGAGTTAAGGTGGTCCCTTGTCCGAAAGCAGTTGTGATTTTTTCAATTTCATAGTCATATAGAATTTTGCCTGCAGCTTCCCCAGGCAGTCCAATACCGGTTGGCTTGCCAAATCCAAATTTATTTAAATACTCTAACAGCTTGTCATATCCTAAATAGTCTCTGGCCAATATTCCAAATCCCACGTTGGATGATCGCTGAACCCCTTCTAAAAAGGTGATTTCTCCCCAGCCTTGACCCCAGTTGTGGTCATTGACTGTATTTGGACCGATTTTTAACCGGCCGGATTGAAATTTAGCATTTGGATTGAATGCGTTCTCCTCCACCGCAGCTGCTAAGCTAAAGATTTTCATGGTCGACCCCGGCTCAAAAGCCGATTCAATTGCTAGATTATGCCAGGTTTCGTCGAGGCCCTCCCTTGTTTGCGGATGGAAAGTTGGCCGCTGCGACATTGCTAAGATTGCACCTGTATCCGGGTCGGCTACAATCGCAATCATCTGTTTGGGATTGTATTGTTCCTGCACCGTAGTCATTGCATCTTCCAGAAAGGTCTGGATTTTTGTATCTAAAGTTAAATAAATGGTATCCCCATTTTGCGGCGGAATGACCTGTTCTTTACCATCGGGCAAAAGAATGCCCCATGCGTCACTTTGATATTGAATTTTCCCATCTTTTTCTTGCAAGTACTTCTGATAGCTCTGCTCAATCCCGAGCTGACCCATCATTGTTTCCGTTCCGTCTTCTTGTTTTTCAACCTGCGTAAAACCTACTAAATGCGAAGCAAATATTCCGTTCGGGTAAAATCGTTGCTGTTCCCGATACAATTCAATTCCCGGCAATTCCAAAGCCTCAATCTGCTCTTTAACACTGTAAGAAATCGATGAACCGGCTGCCCCAAATTCTACTTGCCAGAGGTCTGGATTGTCCTGATTTAATCTATTATAGATTTCTTCTTCAGACATAGGTATAAATTCAGACAGTTTTTCAGCCGTCATTTGCTTATCTACAACGTGTCGGGGATGATCTTTATCCTCTGTGGCTTTTTCCGAAATGACCGCTACCAGTTTAAAGGTCGTTGTATCCTCTGCAATAACCTGACCATTTCGATCCAGGATATCTCCCCTTGAAGCTTCGACTGAATTTTGTTTAGTATATAATCTTATTGCCTCTTCAGATAGCGATTTCCCTTGAACCTCACCGACAGATTGCAAATATACAAACCGGCTGAGTAAAAGCAAAAAGAGCAGTCCAAATCCAAAAAAGAGAAGAACCGCTCCTTTCGTCATGGTGGGCTGCTTTTTGATCATGTCTAGTGCCCCTCCACAAGCTTTACATTGTTCTCGTCAAGCTTTAATCCAAGCTCCTTCGCTTTTTCCATAATCCTTTCGTATCGGCTTAGCTCACTAACTTGATTCTCTAAATCCTGATTCTTTCTTTCCTGCTGGATAATTTCCGATTCCAATTGTCCGATATCTTTATTGATTTGATATAATCCCGCGGAACTGGCAATCAACTGAGCACTTAGGACAGTCAAAAATAAGGCAAAAACTAAACCAAGAATTTTTTCAACAGGCGTAAGTTTGCCAGGACGAATTTTTTTGGATGGCTGATGCTTAGGCTGTGGCTGAACGTGGATTTGTTGCTGCTGTTGTAATTTGCGTGCTAAGTTACTCAAAATGTCTCCTCCTAGTCGTTCAAGATTTCTTTTCCGCAATCCGAAGCTTTGCAGATCTTGCACGGTTATTTTCTTCTAATTCCTCCTCTGAAGGAAGGATTGGTTTACGAGTGACCAGTTTTAATATACTTGGTTCATCTTCAGGTAACAGAGGAACACCTTTAGGAATGGGTGGTCCCTCACTGTACTCCTTGAAGATTCTTTTACAAATCCGGTCTTCTAACGAGTGGAACGTGATAACACTTATACGCCCACCCGGTTTTAATAGTTCAATGGCAGCTTCTAATGATTCCTCAAATGCATCTAATTCCTCATTCACTGCAATTCGAATGGCCTGAAATACTCTTTTTGCAGGATGTCCGCCTTTTCTTCTTGCCGGGGCTGGAATCCCTGCTTTAATAATGTCCACCAGTTGCTCTGTCGTCTCAATTGGTCCTTTTTCCCTTGCTTCGATAATTTTTCGCGCAATCGATTTAGAAAACTTCTCCTCGCCATAGCGAAAAAAGATTCGTATTAAATCCTCAATCGGCCAATCATTCACAACTGTTTTCGCTGTAAGAGCTTGTCGCTGGTCCATCCGCATATCTAATGGTGCATCATGCTGATAGCTAAATCCTCTTTCAGGGGTATCAAGCTGGGGGGATGAAACTCCCAAATCGTAAAGGATTCCGTCTACCTGGTTTATTCCAAGTGCAATCAATTCTGGTTTTATGTAGCGGAAATTACTCTGAACAAAAATAACTCGGTCACTGTATGGGGATAGTTTCTCTCTTGCATGCTGCAATGCTGTCTCATCTTGATCAAAGGCAACTAACCTGCCTTGAGCTGATAATCTCTTTACAATTTCTTCCGAATGTCCTGCTCCGCCTAATGTGCAATCTACGTATGTCCCATTTTCCTTAATATTTAATCCGTCTACCGCTTCATGCAGAAGCACTGTTTTATGAGAAAACACTATATTTCACCTTCTTATTCAAGATGTCTTCAGGTCTAGTTTGAGTTTATATGTCAAAATCAATCATATTCTCTGCAATTTCAGAGAAAGATTCTTCAGAAGCAGCGAAATATTCTTCCCAAACAGGCTTGCTCCAGATTTCGATTCGGCTTGAGACACCTACCACTACACATTCTTTTTCAAGCTTGGCGTATTGCAGCAATGTTTGTGGAATATTGATTCGTCCTTGCTTATCAATTTCACATTCGGAAGCGCCAGAGAAAAAGAAACGAGTAAACGCACGGGCATCTTTTTTCGTTAATGGGAGACCTTTCATTTTTTCCTCCATCGCTTTCCATTCTTGCTGAGGATAACCAAACAAACACTGATCGAGACCGCGAGTCAATACGAATGCTTCCCCGAGATCCTCACGGAAACGAGCTGGAATGATAATTCTTCCCTTTTGATCAATGTTATGATGATATTCCCCCATGAACATACCCGCTACCCCCACTTTCTACCCTTAATGTACCACAATCCCCCACTTTCCACCACCCGTTTTTTTATATTTTCTCTTTTTGTTAAAAATCCCCTTTAAAAACCGTTCTATTTATTTCTGCCTGATTCGTTAATTTTCATCACCTTGGCCATATATTCTTGTCGCCATAAACAGAAAAATGAAAAAGCCCGCCAAAAGGCGAGCTTTTTATTCTTTATTTTATGAACGATGTAAAAAAAACGAAGTGTTTTTAACTTAAAAGGAAATCACGTAATGGTTGGCTCCTGATTCAAGCTCCAGCGCCATTACTTGTTTAAGCCAGTCAAAACCATATTGATTTATAAAATAACAAACGTTCCAAATCCGCTCCTGCAAACCGCCAAACGGATGCAGAAACGCATCCAGTTCATCGAAATCCGACAGCACTTTTTGATTTCTTTTTTCAAGCTGTTTCCATATAAATTCTTCAAGGAAATGAAGCTGATCAATCACAAATTTTTCATTCTTGTGGAGAATAGGCAGCAGACCTTTATCAAATTCCTTTACTTTTCTGACAAGTTCTTCATATTTACTACGAATCTGATTTGATGTTTCTTCAACTGATTCGAATAAATGAATAGGGGATCTTTCCTTTAAATATTCAGCTTTTATTTCTTTCATACCTGTACGAATGACTTCTTCATAACTAATGCCATATTGATGCAACTTTTTCACAACGGAACTTTCCATATAAGTAATCTGCATTCTTGGAATGACAGGTGCCATGTCCATCTCAAATCGTTTAAAGACACTTCTTAATTCGCACCAATACGCAATTTCACCTGGTCCGCCAATAAAACCTAGCGTTGGAAATAATAGCTCCTGCGATAGTGGCCGCGTTGCTACATTATTGCTAAAATGCTGGGGATATTGCTCAACATGCGCTAAAAGCTCCTCCTTATTCCATTTGACTGAACCGCTTTTGGTAAAATAAAGCTTTTGTTCCTGGTCATAGAATAAAAGCTCCCGTTCTCCATGAAGCGTAATAAATAAATGGATTGTTTGGGGATCCAGTTCCAATGAGGGTTTATAACCCATATTCACTATTTCCGCCTGGTCTTTGGCAATATCAAGGGCAATTTGAGGACCTTCTTCTACAATTTTTACAAACAACGGCTGTTCGAGCTTTCGTAGAGTCGGATGACATGCATCAATTAACAGTAACCCATAATCTTTAAATAGGGAATGAATAAATGCCGTAAAAAATTCTGTAAATGTTTTCGCCTGCTGAATGCAGTAATTTAGGGTGGCTTGCAATTCAGAAGTATAAGGGGTTTCACCTAATTGTCTCAAAACCTCTTTTACCCACGCTGCGCTAACCGGTTGATTTAATGGTATGTCACTAACCATTGTTTTCTTTAGCAATTTTTCCGGATAGACTGATTTGTTCCATTGATGCTGATTTCGGATGAACACATGGTTGACCTCTTCATAATCATGGTCTTCTCCGGCAATCCAGAAAACGGGCACGACAGGTTTTCCCAATTCTTTTTCAGCCATTTGAGCATGCTTGATTAAAGCAACAATCTTATGTATGGTGTACAATGGACCGCCTAATAAACCGGCCTGTTGCCCCCCTATTATAACGGTTGCATCTATGTTTTCAAGTTTATGTAAAGACTGTTCGATTTCTGGAGTTAATCCGAATGGCTCCATATAGTCTTGGATTGCTAATTTAATATCATCTCTGGGATAGGAACGTCCTTTTAACGATTCCCATCGCTTCAGTAACACATCATTTTTACAAAAATGATAAGGAAATAGGGAAAGGACAGACTCTTTTTGGTTCATATAATCTTGAGCCAATTGATTTCCGGCAATCCCCCTGTGTAGGATGTACTGCATAAATAACTGCTCCTTTTGCGGATAATCTAACTGTAATGAGTATAGCACTGAAAAGTAGGAAAACAAAAAATATTGCCTCACAGGATTTAGAGGCAAAATTGCTGCAAATAATTAGGTTACTGTATGTAAAACACTTGTGGTTAACCCATATAACAAGAAGAAAAAATACATAACGAAAAAAACAATAAACTGAATTCTCCAAAGCCCTTTCAGAAGCTTGCGATACTGAATCTCCACATTCCCCTTCCAATGAAAAAATGAAAAAATAATGGCTAACACTAAAATTCCGATATAGAAAAACCAAATATATCCGGCACCCCAAATTTCTGCAATCATAAATTGAATACATATAAATAAGAAGAATGTAGTAATATCAATGGAACTGCGAACAGCTCGTTTATGATCTCTGGTAATCGATTTAACGATCACAAAAACCAGTATATAAGAAAAGAACGGTATCATGATAAATATAGCGAGAAGACTTGAAAAAAAGGATATCATCTATGAGGGGCCTCCTTCCCTTTAATAGACCTATATAAAAACTCAAGAATGGGGACCTCTACATGATGTAAGGAAGCTTGCTTGAGGGCTGGACCCACAATCGCATCAATTTCTGTTTTTCTTCCTAACTGTATATCTTTATACATGGACGAATGGTTTTTTTCGGTTTTTCTGCAAATTTCTTTAACCTTTGTTAATAAATCTTCATGATTGGAAAGCCGAAGAGCATGAACCGTTTCATTAAATGTTTGCAAAAACAATTCATAATAAAAAGGATTATCCAATAGCTCTCCATTAGGAACAGCCAGTAAAGCGGTAAGCGGATTAATGATACAGTTGGCCAGAAGCTTTTCCTTTAACATTTGGATGGGATCCTCAGAAAATACAAAAGGAAAAAAAGGAGTCGCCAGGCTCTCAAGCTTGTGCATCGGCGTTCCTTTCCAAACTCCGTAACGGGTTTGGCCAATTCCTGTGTGGTGAACGGTTTGCTCATCTAGCCGTACCGCACCGTGCTCTACAACTCCTACAAGAATCGTTTTGGCTTCGAGGTTTTCTAGAAGGGAGAGGTGACCCATTCCATTTTGCAAGAAGAGGAATGCAGAATGATGGAAGCTTTTAAAAGACGGCATAAGTTCATGTAAATGGTATGATTTAACCGCTATAATAACAAGTTCTTCTTCCCCTTTTACTTGAGTAAAAGGGTAGGCGTGAATTGGTAATGTTTCCGATTTATTATTTTGGATTAGGACTACACCTTTTTTGCGGATACACTCAGCTTGCCTTTCTGTTCTTGTATAAAGTGTTACTTCATGCTTCTTGGCAAGGTGTGCCGCATACAATAGGCCGATAGCCCCACCTCCCATAATTGCAACCTTCATAGAATCCCCTCTAATAAGTAAACTTTTCCTATAATGTTATCAAAAGTAAGTGAGTTTGTACAAAGGAACATTTTGAAAGGGAAGGTCTGAAAAAACACATTTTCATGTTTCTCTCTATGCCTTCCTAATTGCCTCTATTAAGGACATTCTTCCTGTTTCTTATTTCCACATAAAAAACCCCATCTCCTCCTTTGCGAGCTGGGGCCATGTATTCAAATTACACCGGATATACAGCGTGTTTGCGGTCTGTAAAAACAACATCCTTCGTATCGAAATAAGCAAAACGCTTCGATAAAATCTTTCTTAGGTCGTTTGGCTGAACAATCTCATCCACGATTAATTCTGAGGCTAATTTATAAATATCAATACTTTCTTGGTATTCTCTTTGCTTCTCTTGGACAAATGCGATTCTTTCTTTTGGGTCTTCGATTGCTTGTATTTTGTTAGAATAAACGGCATTTACGGCAGCCTCAGGGCCCATTACTGCAATTTGCGCAGTCGGAAGGGCTATGCAGCAGTCAGGTTCAAAGGCTGGGCCGGCCATTGCATATAAACCAGCACCGTAAGCTTTTCTTACAATTACCGATATTTTAGGAACTGTACTTGAACTCATCGCAGCAATTAATTTGGCACCATGCCGAATAATTCCCGCTCGTTCAACTTTTGTGCCAATCATGAACCCGGGTACATCTGCAAGGAATAATAATGGAATATGAAATGCATCGCATAGCTGGATAAAACGGGCTCCCTTATCAGCTGAATCGACGAATAGGACGCCGCCCTTTACTTTGGGCTGATTGGCAATAACCCCTACCACTTTCCCATCAATTCTCGCAAATCCGGTAATCAACTCTTGAGCAAAAAGCTTTTTCATTTCATAAAAGCTGCCATCGTCAATAAGGGCTTCAATACACTCAAACATATCAAATGGCGCATTTTGATTAGCTGGAATCACATCTTCCAGTTCTTTTTTATAGTTTGGTTGGATCGCCTCGATTACTCTTGGCTTTTCCTGATAATTGGCAGGGAAATAGGACAAATATTTTTTCGCTGATTCAATCGCTTCTTCTTCACTATAGGCGAGTACATCTCCTACACCGCTAACAGAACAGTGCATACGTGCTCCGCCCATTTCCTCAAGGGTAACTTTTTCACCGATTACTTTTTCGGCCATGCGCGGTGAACCCAAATACATTGATGCATTTTTATCGACCATGATAACCACGTCACAAAAAGCAGGAATATACGCACCCCCGGCAGCCGATGGCCCAAATAAAATGCATACCTGCGGGACCTTCCCTGAAAGCTTGACCTGATTATGAAAGATTCGGCCTGCACCGCGTCGATTCGGAAACATCTCGAGCTGATCCGTAATTCTTGCTCCAGCAGAATCGACTAAGTAAAGAATAGGAACCTTTAATTTGTCAGCAGTTTCTTGAATTCGGATAATTTTTTCAACCGTTCTGGCACCCCACGAGCCTGCTTTTACTGTTGAATCATTTGCCATAACACAAACGGTCTGGCCATTTATTTTGCCGATGGCGGTAACAACCCCATCTGCAGGAAGATCTCCTGCTTCAAAGTTTGCAAAAAGTCCATCTTCTTCATAGTCTCCATTATCAAATAAAAGATTTAACCGATCCCGGACAAACATTTTATTTTGAGCTTTTAACTTTTCGTGATATTTAGGATCTCCACCCTGTAAAACTTGATTCTGCCTTTCTATTAATTCAGCGGAACTTTTCTTTGTTGTTGTCACTTGCTTTTCCTCCTCTACGAATGATTAAGCACCTGGACCTTAGAAAGGAGTTTACTCAATCGTAATAAGGACATCGCCTTCGTTTACAAAATCACCAGCTTGAACATGCACTTCTTTCACTTTTCCAGCTCCAGTACTTTCAATAGGAATTTCCATTTTCATAGATTCGATCATAATCACTTCTTGGCCTTCCTTAATCATTTCATCTTTTTCAACCAAAACAGTCAAAACTGTTCCGGCCATTGTTGCGGTTACTTGCATTTTCTTTCCTCCTATGTAGGTTATTTTTTTGCGGGTAATAGTGACTGTAAAGATTGGGTCGTGTAGTCTCCCTTTTCAAACCAATCTGACTCAACGATTCTCTGCATTAGCGGAATATTAGTTTTGATCCCTTCTATCACTGTTTCACTGAAAAATGTTCGTGCCTTATCGATACATTCTTTCTTTGTCTCGCCTACTGCGATATATTTAGCAATCAATGGATCGTAAAATGGCGTTACCTGATTTCCTTGCTTATACCCATAATCAAGTCTGCTAGATTCATAATTCCCCCACTTCAAAGTGGTGATGACACCTGGAGATGGCAGTAAAGTATCTGGGTTTTCGGCATAAATTCTAAATTCAATTGCATGGCCATGCTTTCGAATTTCTTTTTGCTTTAAAGGAATTTCTTCTCCATTTGCAATTCTGATTTGCCACTCCACTAAATCAATCCCTGTCAATTCCTCGGTAATGGGATGTTCCACCTGCAATCTTGTATTCATCTCTAAAAAGTAAATATTTTCTTCAGCATCAACAATAAATTCAATCGTTCCAGCATTGACATAGTTTACATATCTCGCCGCTTGAATCGCATACTGGTACAGCTTTTCTTTTGTTTCTTCCCGGAGCATTTGGGCTGGAGTTTCTTCGATGACCTTTTGATTTCTGCGTTGCAAGGAACAATCCCGTTCAAACAGATGGACAGTATTTCCGAAAGAATCTGCTACAATCTGAACTTCGATATGTCGTGCTTTTTCTATATATTTTTCAATAAAGACATCGTCATTTTGAAAATATGCCTTTGCTCTTGTTTTAGTCGAAGAAAATATCTTGTGAAGCTCTTCTTCATTGCGGCAAATAGCTAATCCGACTCCGCCCCCTCCTGCACTCGCCTTTAACATAATCGGAAACTTAATCGTTTTGGCAAATTCTAAAGCTTCTTCAACATCCTTAATGCCCGTTTGGTTACCAGGTACGACAGGGACACCTGCTTCAGACATGACTTTTCTGGCAGCAATTTTTTCCCCCATTAAAGAAATCGTTTCAGGAGAAGGTCCAATCCAGGTAATGTTATGATCCTGGACCGCTTTACAAAAGGCAGCATTTTCGCTTAACAAACCATATCCCGGATGGATGGCATCCACATTTTCTTTAGCTGCAATTTCTAAAATTTTGGCTTGATTTAAATAGGATTTTTGTACAGGACCTTCGCCAACCAAATAGCAATGCGTCGCCTCTTGTACAAAAGGAAGGTCTTTGTCTGCTTCTGAATAAATCGCTACTGTTTCAATTCCTAGCCTGCGTGCGGTTTTGATGATCCTCGAAGCAATTTCTCCACGGTTTGCAATCAAAATTTTTTTCATTTCAATCCCCCTTCGCTGTTAGACCCCTTTACACGCTCCATACCATCAGTTCGACATTGTTTTTCAAAAATCCTTCTTTTTTTGCAATCGCTTACATATTTTTGGCTGGAGAATCTTTCGTAAATATATTGTATAATAAAAATATCAATTATGAGAATCAAGTAAAATCATGAAAGCGGATACCATTAATTGCCGGTAAAGGGGGAGTTTTAGTGAGCTATAAAGTTGAAAGACTGAAAGTTAACTATAAAACATTAGAAGAATTTAAAAAGTTTAAAGAATACGGGATTCAAGAGCTTTCCATGCTTGAGGATCTTCAGGAAAATATTATTGAAAACGATAGTGACTCTCCATTTTATGGGATTTACTTTGCTGACACTCTTGTTGCCCGTATGAGTTTATATCAGGTTGATGCTAAATTTGACCGTTATTTTGAACCTCAGCAAACTTACTTAGAATTATGGAAACTTGAAGTACTCCCTAATTATCAAGGTAAGGGCTATGGTAAAGCACTTGTTGACTTTGCCAAAAGTTTTAACCTTCCCATCAAGACAAATGCAAGAATGAAATCACAAGGCTTTTGGGAGAAAATGGGGTTCCAGGCATTGTCTTACGATATGGCAAGAGATTTAAGTGAAAACCCGCTGGTTTGGCAGCCTGAAGTAAAAAAGCAATAGTACACAAAAATCGATACAAAATATAAAACGAACCTGAAAACGGTTCGTTTTTTTTGGAAGGTATTATGACCCTCTCCCATTTTTGGCTTTTTTCTTGACCACTTCCTCTTCTAGATAAACAAGCTTTCTTGCCTTTTCCATTACCCCAAGTAAAGCTCTATATTCTGAAAGCCAATGATCTCTTTCTTTCTTTAGGGCTTGGTTTTCATTTTCTAATAGACTCACACGTTTATGTAAGTCAGCATGCTGGCTCCTTTCAAGCCATTGTTTCTCTAAATGCTCCAAAGAGATGATAATGTTGCGAATTGGATTCAAGTCTCCATCCTCTGTCTGGTTAACTCTATTTTCTTCAAATCTGCTATTTTTTGTAATTAAACTCTTCTGTTTCTTTAATTCTTTTCGCTGTTTTTTGGCCAGTTCGATCCCAGACTTGTATTGCTTTCTGACAAGTGAGTTCCAGCGAAACCCACATGCAGCTGGTGTTCGGGATAATTTTTTACCTACTTCTTCAAAGGCTTGCAGCTGTGTACCGCCTTCTCGAATATGGCGAAGGACAACTTCGGCGAGAAGTACATCTTCGTCCTTGGTCCAAGCATCCTGCCTAGTAGTTGTCATCGGCACCCCTCCTTTAAAAAATTCATGGATACCTATATATATGCAACTACTAGAATAGATAGACGGATTCAATGCCAGTTTAAATATATTTTATCCATCAACAAGTGATCATTTCGTTTTTCTATTTTTATCTAAAAACAGATGAACCGCCTCATGATGGGCCTCACTTTCCCACAAAACGGAACAATTTTGGGATTCAGTCAGCATCCGCTCTAATAGTGTAGGAAGATTGAATTTTTGTAAAAGCAATTGTTTATAGCTTCTTAACACTTCAGACTGATTGTTAATCATCGAATGACACTCTTTCTCAAAAAACGCAAAGGGATCTTCTGAAAAAAGATTATTAAAAAACCGATCGTTCTGCCAGTCAAAAGCAGTTCTTTTTTCTCCCTTGGCTAACCATTCCAGCGCGATATGAGGCGGAAATTTTTCAAGAAGTAATGTACCGCCGCCCCATCCAGTCGTTATAGCAAGACTTGCTTGGATAAAACCATATTTCCCCTTTTCATTGGCATAGCGAATATCACATGCTGCTGCAATCTCCATGCCGCCGCCAACGGCTGATCCATTGAGCAATCCTACGACTGGAACAGGTAAAGTGGCGAGATCGTATAAGATATGAGTCATCTTTTGCAGCATTTGGAAACTTTGTTTAGCAGTATGCAATGTATGAAATTCACGAAGATCCCCTCCTGAGCAAAATGCTTTTTCACCTTCACCTGTTATAACGAATAAAGCATATTCCCGGTCTTTTTTAATCAGATCACACGCCTCTTTAAGACCCTCCATCACGTTATCATTCACAGCATTGAGCACATGTTCTCTCGTAATAGTAAAAACCAAAACGTTTTTATTTAATCTTTCAATCTTGTAATCCTCCATGTCAGCACCTCGTTTTTGCAATGCTATAATAAATGCTTAAAAAAACCGGTTCCCCCTATCTGATAGGACATAGGTTCCGTTATTTCTCCAAAAAACCTCAGTTTTGCAATCGAATAGGTCATACGATCCGTTATTTGCCAATTTTCATTCACAAATCAATTTTCCCTCCAATAGCGGAACTAGTGTCCTATATTTATGGGAAACCACCGAAATTACAACAAATAACGGAACCTAAGTCCGTCATGAAATGAAGCACGCGTTTTGGGCAAGACGTAACAGAATCACATAGTAAAGCGGAAACGCACATCATCCGGTAACTCCTCTTTACTCAGTACGAATGCCTGTTACACGGAAACTTTTCTTCTCATAGTAAAGGTTTTATGCATTCTTAAAAGAATAATAAAAAAACGCAAAGAGAGTAGTCTAGCAGCCATCTCTTTGCGTTCTTTCATCATTCATTATTTATTAACAACTTCTTTTCCTTTGTATGTTCCGCAAGCTTTACATACGCGGTGAGCTAATTTCATTTCGCCGCAGTTTGGGCATTCTACCATACCAGGGACTTGAAGTTTGAAGTGAGTACGACGTAGTCGTTTTTTAGTTTTAGACGTTCTTCTAAAAGGTACAGCCATTCTTCCCACCTCCTTAAAAGATGTATCAAAAGCTAATCTTGATCCTTGTCAGTTTGAAGGAGCTTGGATAATTCAGCCAAACGCGGATCAATCTTGTCTTTTTTTTGCTTTTCACTGATGAATTCCCAGCCTTGACCTGAAGGATGAAAATCATCTTCATTTTTTGCTTCTTCACTATAAACCTGCATTGGAATTTCTAATACAATTAATTCCACAATGACAGGCGTTAAGTTTAATACATCCCCTTCTAGCAGATGTACTTCGTCCGATTCTTCCTCGCTGTCATATCCATTTGAATTCAATAAAAAAGTTTCCTTTGATTCAATATGGTAAGGATAATGAACATCCTTTAACGTTCTCGAACACGGAAGGGTTAAGGCACCTTCAATCTTTAAATGGAAGGTAATCCTTGAAGAACCTATATCAGCTTTACCTGTCACATGGACAGGCGCAGCCCCTCTAATTTGAGAGTCTACTCTTTTCAGTTCTTCTTCTAAGTCCATTGTTTCATTAAGCTCCAGGCCTTTATCCCGAAGTTTTTGCAACTGATTAATAGACCATTTCAAAATATATCACCTCAAGGCAACAAAGCTTATTATAGCTATCATAAAGTTAAATGTCAATGTTTTTTCTTTACAAGGCTACTTCATAGAAATTACTTCTTGAAACACATCCAGATATAACTTCATGCAGCCTTGCGACGAGCTGAAGGTTATCTTCTTCGAATAGACTATGGCGCAGGAGCACAAGACCACCAAACTTCATCAAGAAGGCGGCGTGCAGCCTTGCGAAGAGCTGAAGATTATCTTTCTCGAATACGCGATAAAGAGCAGGAATTCAGGACTGTTAATTTTCATCTTTGAGGACATTTCCGCTTCAATCTCACCTAAACTAAGCCTGTTTTTTATGTAAACTCTTATCTTTCAACACAGGGAGCAAACACTCTATTAAGCTCATTGTTCGCATTGCTATCATAATTTATACAGTCCAAAAAGAATACGAAAGACCTATAGACGATTTTAAAAATGCTATTTAGAATTAGGTCAAAATTAAATAACAACGCAACACTCTTATACAGAGAGGCGGAGGGACTGGCCCTGTGAAGCCTCGGCAACCTTTGAAATTATTTCAAAAAGGTGCCAATTCCAGCAGATTTGATTAAATCTGAAATATAAGAGGTTCGGTAAAGACACATATTCTTTGTTTAACACGACCTCTTACATCTCGGAAGAGGTCGTTTTTATTTTTATCATGAATCTGACTAGGGGTGATGCCTTTCTGCGCAAGAAAAACAGGCGAGTTTAATGAACAAAACCAACACTATAAAAAAATCGAAGGGAGAAAAGATCGATGAACCTGCAAACATTTAAGGTTAAAGCATCATTAAAAGAAAGTTATTTAGTGGAGACAGAAACGAGAGGCCATAAAGTAATGGTTGACGAGCCGAAAAATTTAGGCGGTACGGATAGAGGAATGAATCCGGTTGAACTCATCCTTTCAGCTTTAGGCGCATGCCAATCTATCGTAGTACAAACCTACGCAAAACAATTTGGCATTGACTTTCAGGATTTTTGGGTTGAAATAACAGGAGAACTTGATTTAGATGGCTTTTTTAACAAAGCAGATGTGCGGCCAGGCATTTCAAATGTTCATTCAACTTTCCATATCACCACAGATACCCCAAACGAAAAGTTAGAAGAGTTCTTCAAGTTTGTTGCCGCGCACTGCCCAGTTGGCGATACCATCGCAAATCCTGTCACTCTCTCTTCTGCCTATGTTGTTGAAAATCGTGTAGAGTAAAATTTTAATATTTTATAAATTTCTTTCAACATGTGTAATCATAAAACCAACTATTCCAATTTGAAAACTAGATATATAACAAAATAAAATGGAGTGATAACTTTCCATGAAAAAACAAATTCATTTAAATGGGTTTATTCAAAACTCCCCTTCCCCCCATTCAACCGGATTATGGAAGCACGAAAAGAATCAGGGACACCAGCATAATCGTTTGTCTTATTGGGTGGAAGTGGCACAAACCTTAGAAAAGGGGAAATTTGATGCCCTCTTTATTGCAGATGTTTTAGGTACTTATAGCGTTTATAAAAAAAGTTACAAACCAGCAGTTGAAAATGCTGTTCAAATTCCTGCTCATGACCCAATGCTTCCCATTTCAGCCATGGCCCTTGCGACTGAACATCTTGGATATGCTGTTACTATTTCAACAACCTATTCTCAGCCGTATGCATTAGCCCGGCAACTATCTACACTTGATCACCTGACAGAGGGAAGAATCGGCTGGAACATTGTCACTTCCTACTTGGAAAGTGAAGCCATTAATCTGGGACTTTCAGGTCGTTTGCCTCACGATCTGCGCTACGACCGGGCAGAAGAGTTTTTAGAAGTCGTGTATAAACTGTGGGAACATAGCTGGGAAAGCGATGCGATTGTCTTTGACCGTGAAAATGAAGTGTTTATTGACCCTGATAAAGTTCATGCGATTCATCATAAAGGAGAATTTTTTTCTGTTCCAGGTCCGCATTTACTGGAACCATCACCCCAGCGGACTCCCGTTCTCTTCCAGGCGGGGTCTTCTCCAAAGGGCAGAAGATTCGCGGCACAACATGCAGAAGCCGTTTTTACAAAAAATCATTCACTTGATGGCTTAAAAGCCTACACCGAGGATATTCGAAAACTTGCTAAGGAATATGGAAGAGATCCAAAGCAAATTTTAATCTTCCCATTAATATTGCCGATCGTCGGATCTACAGAAGAAGAAGCTTACACCAAATATGAGGACCTTAAAAACCATGTCAGCTATGAAGGAACCCTTGCCCTCTTATCCGGACATACAGGCATCGATTTTTCGGCCTATGATCCAGATCAGTATATAAAAGACATGAAAACAGAAGCCGTTCAAGGTAATTTAGATCTTTATGCCAAGGATCCAAATAAAAAATGGACATTGCGGGAAGCCGTCCTTAATCATGGGCTGGGGAATGGAACGGTTAAATTTATTGGCACTCCAGAACAAATCGCAGACAAAATAGAAGAATGGGCGATTGAGGGAGACGCTGATGGTTTTAATATTGCACAAACTTATTCGCCAGGAACCTTTCGGGAATTTGTTGATTATGTAGTCCCCGAACTGCAAAAACGCGGAATCTATCGAGAGGAATACGAAGCCAAAACATTACGAGAGAATATGTTTGGCAAAGGTGCTGTTTATTTGCCTGATCATCATCCAGCTAAAAAGCTCAATATCTTCAGCGAACAATCATTCATCTGATGCAATTCACAATTCCTAAATATTTACATTCAATTAAGCAAGTAAAAATTCAACTTCATTTCATCTTAGGAGGGAAGGGAAAATGACCGAACTCGAAATCTATATTTGGGCAGGAGTTTCTCTATTTATGGCGGTTATGCTGGCTTTAGGATTTATCAGCAGCAGAGGAATGAAAAGCGTAAGCGACTTCGCGATTGGCGGCGGACAATTGGGACCTTATTTGCTGGGATTATCTTTTGCGGCAACATATTTAAGTGCTGCCGCATTTCTAGGATATCCCGGCTGGTCCTATGAATGGGGATACTCCAACCTATGGCTGTTTTTGGCCATTTTGGGCGGAGGTCCTATCGGTGCACTGATGGCAGCGAAAAAGGTAAGAAAAATCAATTCCTTTCAAAAATCCCTTTCTCTCTCTGATTGGTTAGGAGATTTCTATAAGAGTGATATTTTACGGGTTGGAACCGGGATCATCTTGCTGTTTAACATTTTCTATATTGCTGCCCAATTTGTTGCCGGAGCAAGAATTTTTGAATATTTACTCGGAATGTCCTACAGCAGTGCTTTAATTTTAAATGCAGCGATCGTGATTATTTATGTATTCGCCGGCGGCACATTAGCTGATGTCTATACAGATGCTGTTCAAGTAGTGCTAATGGCAATTGCGGGTATATTTGTATTTGTTTCAGGTATCGTTCTTTTTTGGGAGGGAAGCATTACAAATACATTTGCAGCCATTACAGCGAAATTAAATGCACAGGACCCCCATTTAACTCATGTATTTAATCCAGAGTCTGCCTATTTTAATTCAATCACTGCTGTAATTGGAGCGATCCTTATTCAATGGGCATTTGCCGTCTCAGCTCCACATCTTTTTAATAAGGTATTAGGTTTAAAAAAAGAAAAAGATGTTGGGAAAATGATTTTGGTCTATGTTGTAACTATGATCTGTTGTGTAGTCGTGTTTTTTGGCGGGATTTATAGCCGAGTGGCTCTTGGCGATCGTATTCCAATGAGTGATATGGCCCTGATGGAATATATTGTACAAGTGTTTCCTGCCATTTTAGCTGCATTTATGGTTGTTGTCATATTAGCAGCAGCTTTATCTACAACAGATGGATTATTTGTTTCCATCTCTACCATTTTCGCCAATGACATTTTTCTAAAAGTACTGGTTAAAAGAGGGATTATTAAAACTAGCCGTGAAAAAGCCGAACGGGTCGCCCTGCAGATTAGCCGTCTGTCTGTAATTGGCGTTGGGATCCTTGCCTTTCTGATTGTATTAAAACCGCCTCAATACATGGGAGACATTATGTGGATCGGGATTTCCGGTGTAGCAGCCGGTACCGTAGGACCTGTATTATATGCGATCTACGGAAAGAAAAAAGCATCGCCCAGAGCAGCTGAACTTTCTATGGTAATTGGATTATTGTCCTATCTTCTCCTCTATTTTAGCGGTTGGGAAACAAGTACAATGGCGGCCGGTGCGTGGGCTACCCTGATTGGGATCGGTGTTATGTTCTTCTCGGCTCAGATTTTAAAAGCTCCTGAATCAAACAAGAACGTTGATGATAAAATCTCAGTTAACGAATATAAGGCAAAATAATAAAGGGTGAAATGATATGTTGATAAATCCAATGCTTTCCATTTGGTTTTTTGGATCTCTATTCTTTATGCTTATCATCGGATTTTCATTGTGGAAATTTTACTTTAAAGATTGAAAATGTTTTGGCGCCTGTGCGTACGGTTATATATAATCGAATAAAAGATATAATTTGACCCCATATCAGGATCTTACGGAGGAAACCATGAGAAGTGCCGGTGTAATTGTGGAATACAATCCGTTTCACAACGGACATTTATTCCATTTAAATGAAACTAAAAAAATAACAAATGCGGATGTCATTATTGCAGTCATGAGCGGAAACTTCCTTCAGCGGGGAGAACCTGCTCTTGTATCAAAATGGGCGCGAACCAAAATGGCTCTGCGGGCAGGGATTGATATTGTGGTTGAGCTCCCTTACCAGTTTGCCACGCAACATTCTGAAATATTTGCGAATGGAGCGATTTCAATCCTTGAAGCCCTCCGATGTGATGCCTTCGCATTCGGCAGCGAGTCAGGGAATATTGATAGTTTTATCCATACGATTAAAATGGTAGAGAAAAAAGATCATCTGCTTCAATCTTCTATTCATGAAGAAGTAAAAAAAGGGTCCAGTTATCCAAAATCAGTGGCCGCTGCCTATGCAGCTGCGTTAGAAGGAGAAAATACATTGGAACTCTCCAGGCCAAATAACATTTTAGGATTTCATTATATTAAGGCACTGCGGGAGCAAAAAGGGAAAATGGAAGCCTTCACGATTTCCCGCAAAAATGCTCAATATCATGATGAACACTTTGCGTCCGCCACCATTGCGAGTGCAACAAGCATCCGGAAACATATTTTTGAAAGTCCAAACAAAAACACAGAGGGTGTTTCTCAATATGTTCCTTCCACTACATTTGAAGAATTGCTGAGCTATCATAGTGAAACAGGTATTTTTCATAGCTGGGAGCTGTATTGGCCATTTCTTCAGTACCGTATTCAAACAGCATCTTATGAGGAGCTCAGTCACATTTATGAAATTGAGGAAGGGATTGAATATCGCATAAAAGATACATCCGCCAAGAGTTCCAGCTTCCATGAATTTATGAAAAAATTGAAAACAAAAAGATATACATGGACCCGACTGCAGCGAATGTGTGTTCATATATTAACCAATACCTTAAAAGATGAAATGTCGAAACATAATCGGCTTGCTTCATATATTAGACTGCTGGGTATGAGTGAAAAAGGACAACAGTATCTTAATGTACATAAAAAACAGCTGGAACTCCCTCTAATTGCCAATGTCAAAAAAGAACACGCAGGTTTACTGCAGCTCGATCTAAGAGCAGCTAAAGTATATAATCTTCCCTTGCAGCACAAGAATACCAGAATTTTGCTGCAAGATTATTTACAGCATCCTGTTTTACTAAAAGAAGGTGAATAGCCTTTAGCAGCTATTCACCTTCTGGTTCCAGTTTTTCCAAGAACTGTATGGCATCTTCAAATGATTCGACCGGAACTATTTTCATATCCGAATTGATTTGTTCTTTCACTTTGATTGCTTCTTCATAATTGGATGATCCTTTTATCTTCATACTAGGCGCAAAAAAGATATCTACCCCTTTGTTATCCGCTGCCACAATTTTATGTTCAATTCCGCCAATTGGCAGTACTTTTCCATCTTCTGTAATTTCACCTGTTCCTGCAATTTCATAACCTTTTGTCCAGTCCTCTTCTGTAAGCTGGTTATAAATTTCAAGACTAAACATTAGTCCGGCAGATGGCCCCCCGATCGAACCCGAATTAATTTCAACAGGAGGGTCCGTAATAACCTCATAGTCATCAACGAGTTGAATTCCAAAACCACGCTGATCAGGTTTTTCAGGAAATGGGGCTGTCTCAATTTCAGCAGTTTTGGTTTCACCCTCGCGAATAAAAGTAATCGTGATTGGATCCGTTGCATCTTTAACGTAGCTGGCAAATTCGTCTGATGACTCGAACTCTAGGTCATCAACTTTGATGATTTGATCACCTGGCTTTAATACCTCTTCTGCAGGCATACCTTCTATAATATCTAAAACATAAATCCCATGATATTCATTTTTGACAGGAATTCCTGCATACTCATAAGCTGTATGTATTGCACTATACTTGGAATGATCCATTAAAAAAAATTGAAGCTTATCGAATTCTTCTTGAGTCTCTCCCTCTTCTAGAACATCCTCCTGAGGAACAATTTCATAAAATGGCCTAATCTGAGCCCATAGGTAAATGAAAATATTAGGCTCTAATCGGCTGACAGTGGTTAGCATAAAACTTCCTTCTTCCCTGTCAGCTGCCCCCTCTACTTCTATCAATGGTTTCAGTTCTGTAGCCGATCCTGGCCGATACACATAATAAGGGAGTTTATAAAATGATAAGATCATAACGATGATAAATACAGCGATTAATAGTCTCTTAAACGTTTTACGGCTCATACGTGTCGTTTCCTCCAGCGATCGATTAGTTCCATTAGATTTGGTAATTGTTGTCTTGCTGCTTCTTCTCCTATGTTAATGATTTCTTCGATATTTGTAAACGCTCGGCCACTATACATCTCCACATTTGGCTTAATCATGAGGTCAGAGGTCTTTTCTCTGTGTCTACCGATTTCCATTTGCATAATATCGTAGCTCTGCATGATGACATCATAAATGGTCGTGACATCTTCATTCATTTTTACACTCGAGACATCCACCCCAATTACAAGATCAGCACCCATTTCTTTGACAACGGAAACGGGAACACGATCAACGACTCCTCCATCTACTAAAAGTCTGCCCTGATATCTTTCGGGGACAAAAATTCCGGGGATCGCAATACTGGCCCTCACTGCTTCAGCAATCGGCCCCTGTTTGAAAATAACTTTTTCGCCTGTTTTAATATCTGTTGCGACCACTGCAACAGGAATCGGCAAATCTTCTAAATTCATATGATGGGTAAACAAGCGAATAAATTCCTTGATTCTCTTACCGGCGATAAACCCCATTTTAGGAACGGTGAAATCAAGGTAATACTTTCTCCTAAAAGCCTTTGAGAGTGAATAAAGTCTCTCCATTGAGTGGCCAGCACTATAAAAACAGGCAATGATTGAACCCATACTGCTACCGGCTAAAAAATGAATAGGAATTCCTTCCTGCTCCAAGATTTTTAGCACGCCTAAATGAGCAAAGCCCCTTGCCCCGCCTGAGCCTAAAGCAATCCCGATTTTTGGATCTTTCAAGGGTATCCCCCCAACCTGTACAAGACAGAAGGTCTATTTCTTTTTTTTCAAGAGTATATTAGTATAGGCGCTCAAATAGACAAGTTGTATTTCGCCATATACCTATCTTTATGCTTTAGTCTAAGGCAACATGATAGGCAATGCCGACCAGGGAGGGAAATTCCAGTTGCTTAATCGATCCAAGTTAAAGACATTAGTTCTCGCTTTATCTGTTACATTAATGGCTATATCATTAATTGTATTTCCAGAGGAAGCCTTCGAAGCCTCCATTCGCGGATTGAATATGTGGTGGGAAATTGTTTTCCCTTCTTTACTTCCATTCTTTATTATTTCTGAGATGCTGATTGGATTAGGCGTCGTTAAGTTTATAGGAGTGTTATTAGAACCATTTATGAGGCCGCTTTTTCGAGTCCCGGGCGTTGGCGGTTTTGTTTGGGCTATGGGAATGGCATCAGGAAACCCCGCTGGAGCCAAGTTATCCGCAAGACTAAGACAGGAAAAACAAATTACAAGAATTGAAGCTGAAAGACTGGCTTCTTTTACCAATTGCTCAAATCCCCTGTTTATTTTTGGGGCCGTGTCGGTCGGTTTTTTTAATAATCCGAGACTGGGGATCATATTAGCAGCCGCTCATTATTTAGGGAATTTCTTCGTTGGACTTGTGATGAGATACCATGGCAGAAAAGAAGAAAGAGGCGGATATAGAAAGGAAAGAAGAAGAGTTTCAATCCGAAAAGCCTTAAGAGCCCTTCATCGGACAAGAATCAGCGATAAAAGACCACTTGGTCAAATTCTAGGAGATGCCGTGATTTCTTCGATTCAAACGTTACTCATGATTGGCGGCTTTATTATACTTTTCTCGGTCGTTAATAAATTGCTATTCCATTTACATATTACATCTGCTATCTCTTTTGTATTTAATCAATTATTTTCTCTGTTCCAGTTACCTAAAGAAATGAGCATTCCATTTATCTCCGGTTTGTTTGAAATAACATTAGGCAGCCAAATGATGAGTCAGATTCAGGAATCTTCCGTTTTACAGCAGGCTATCCTGGTAAGTTTTATTTTGGCATTTGCCGGCTTTAGCATTCAGGCACAAGTAGCCAGTATTTTCGCACAAACAGATATCCGTTTTAAGCCTTTCTTTATTGCTCGACTTTTACAGGGCATTTTTGCTGCTTTAATTACCATTATCCTGTGGAACCCTCTCTATAAGGGGGTTGTTCAAAAACACCCGAGTGAATCCATACCTGTCTACGGAGAATCCCAGTCTGTCTGGAACGAAATGCTATTGTCCCTAAAGCAAATGGGTCCATTATTAACGATTTTGGCTCTCAGTCTATCTTGCCTGATATTACTTGGACGAATTAGAAAAACTAGAGGTTAGTTATCGATTCTCAGGGCTAAAAATCAATGAGGGACTGTCATTCAGACAATCCCTCATATGCCTAACTCTTATATTTTTCCATTAACGCCATTTCGACTGGCGAAGGTACCAATTCTGAAATATTTCCTCCGTATTTTGCAACTTCTTTCACTATACTTGAACTTAAAAAAGAGTATTGACTTTTCGTCATAATAAAAAAGGTTTCCAATTCATCGTACAAGACCTTATTCATAGAAGTAATCTGCATTTCGTATTCAAAATCTGATACTGCCCTTAAGCCTCTGATAATGGCATGTGCACGGACCTTTTTGGCATATTCCACTAATAACCCCTGGAACGAATCTACTTTTACATTAGGAATATCCTTTGTTACTTCCTTGATTAATTCCATTCTTTCTTCAACTGAAAACAATGGCTGTTTGGATGCATTATTCAAAACGCATACATAAACCTCTTCAAACACCTTTGCTCCACGAGTAATAATATCCAAATGTCCGTATGTAATCGGATCAAATGTACCTGGACAAACTGCGATTTTTCCCATTTTCTTCCCCCTATAGTCGCTTTTGAAAAATTGTAACCCCTATCATCCCATACTCTTCTCTTTTCCAAATCGAAAATTGAGAGGTATCGGATAGTACATCTTTAGCATCATGTTCACATAAAATCATGCCAGATTCTTTTAATAAATTGAGATTTTCAATTTGTTCAACTAACTCCATATGGTTCCTTAACTTATAGGGCGGATCGAGCATAATTAAATCAAATTGAAGCTCTCTTTTTGCACAGGCTTTTAAGGCTCTTTTTGCATCCGCTTTATAGATTTCCACCTTTTCCTCACTGATTCGAAGAGCAGAGATATTTTCTTTAATAATTTGAATCGATTTTCCATTATGATCTACAAAAATACAACGGTCTAATCCTCTTGAAAGTGCTTCTATACCAAGACCTCCGCTGCCGGCGAAAAGGTCAAGTCCTAAGCCGCCATTAAAAAATGGCCCAATCCTATGAAAGACTGCTTCTTTCACTTTATCAGTAGTAGGTCTGGTATTCATCCCAGGAACAGCTTTTAAAGTATGCCCCTTATAGGTGCCTGCAATAACCCTCATAGTTGCCCCCTCTTTTAGTTCACGTCCTTCCTTATCCTACCATAATCCATTAAAAGGATGCTACTTATTTTCAGTCCGTTTTCATCTCAGTGCTCTACATCTCTTTTCTCCATTTTAAGTGTATAATGCTTCCTTTTTTGGACCATACTGATAGTAACAACATCTAGACGAGATGTTGTTGCCAACCGCGGAGAAGACTTACGTTTCCCCATAAGTTCTTCCTCCGGTTTCTCCTCTCCCTTTGCCTTCGGGTCCTCTTTTTGATAGAGGATATAGAAGGACCCTGCAGAACAAATGTCTGCAGGGCTTTTTTTATTTACAAAAATCATATTTTCTTATGGCAGATCCTTCAGACGAATCGAATCTTCATCCATTATAATTTCAAGTGTAAATAATCTTCTTAACCAGCCTTCTTCCATAAATAACTCATTATTGAAATACGTAAGTGGGTTTTGCGTAAGTACATATCTGCTGTCATTTTCAAAAATATAAGGCTGGTCAGTATAAAACTGAAAGATATGACTCTCTTTTTTGATCTCAACTAATTTTTCTTTTGGTACCTGGTTTACTTCATACCCAATCAGGTCCATCGTTTCCAAAAGAGGGTAATATCTAAGACCTTTATCAATTAATGTCAGTATTTCCTTTTCACTTTTATTCATTCCAGTCACTGGTCTTGGATCAAAAAATAAAAGCTCTCCCTTTTTTCCTTTTTCAAAATGGTCTGTGAAAAAGGTTGTTTTAAGTCCTTTAATTTTAAAAATCCTCTCATCTAACCAGGCTGGAGTGATTGTTTTGGCAAAATGGGATTTTACATCCGATTGAAGCTTTTCCCTTTCAGTTTCTGTTAGCTTATTAAGCAGCTCTTGATAGACAGATTTAGGCTGGATTTCCTCTCCTACTATAATAGAAGCAATTAAGCTTAAAAAAGATGGATCCAATGAATCATCAACCAAAAAGCTTTCTTTTATATAGGTTCTGATTAGTATTGCCTTCAGTGCTTCGCTGGTTGTCGTACTAGGGACAATCAGTAAACCTTTTTTATAATAAGCTGGAGATAAATCACTATAAACAATATTCCATTGACCGAATTGCGGGAAGCTCTGAGCCCATTTTTCGACTTCCGATTTTTCTATGGCCACGCCACTGCCAGACCCAAAAAATTGAATGGGTCCGATTGAACCGATTGGTAAAGGCTCTTCCGATCTAAATAATGGGATACTGCCTGTCTCAGATTGAAATTGAAAATAAGCAATTGTTTCCTCTTGAGTATATCCAGATGAAGGAGCAGCTGATGTCCAAAATCCTTTAAATGGAATAGGTTCAACAATTTCAACTGTGGTCTTGCTAATTTTTTCATCTGGGAATTGAACCCACTTATTTAATAAGAAGGATTTTCTTTCCAATGGAACTATGTACTGAAATTTTGCCGAATCAGTCTTTTCTAATATATTGTAATCCAGAGAGCAAGGCTGGTTTTCTTCATCAAAACAATGAAATTCCTGAACTCCATCTGGGACTGTCAGATTGAGCGTTTTCCCATTGATTCCGGAGATCTGCTGCTCTACTATTAAATTGCTTTGTTCCCTGGAAATGGATATGGTTTGGACTAATTCCGCTTCTTGAGTTTGGCCTGTTTCACTAGCTGAATTCTTATAATCAAACCACTGCATATAAAGAAATACGCCTACAAGAAAAAGACATAAGATCGTCAGACCAATAAAAAACCTCTTCATTTGCATGTTTCTCCTTATATCAGTACACTAGGCTTGCCTCAGTTTGACCCAGTTTTCACTTCAAGTTTGTATCAACCCATGTTAAAGTATGAATAGTTGTGAGAGGAGGTACTTTGATGAATCAAAGATTTATTGAATTAGGCGAAGGCTATTCAGACATATTTGAGTTACGGGAAATTATCGAAAGAAACCAAGATCGGCTTGAACATTTACTCCTTTTAAAAACAGAAATAAACGGAAAAAGCCGTTGTTCATTTGTCGTTATTTTAAAACCAACACCTACTGGAGATTTCCAGCCTCTCTATATGTGCAGAGAAGGGATCCCTTATGAAGAAAACAAGCCAAGCCAGCGGATCCAATTATTTCAAGAAACCGCTGAAAAAGCTAATAAGGAAATTATCGAGCTGCAGGTTAAATCGTCTAAAAGCTTTGCGGATGAAAAGCTCTACTATCAATATTTAATCGGAATTTTACGGATGAATCGATATATTCTACCTTTGAACTGGTAAACGGGAGCTCCCATGTTCCAGAGACTGCGAAAAAGGCTTCGAAAATCGAAGCCTTTTTTATACTTTAAAATCCTATTTTATAGTCGTATTCTTTTGCTTTATCCGGTTTCTTATTTTCATAATGAGTTTTTATCATGGATTTATATGAATGCTCCACTTTTCTGACGAATGGATATGCATGAAGCTGGTTTTCCACCCACTCACTTTCCTCCATAGAACAGTATAAAACAGCGTATTTTAACCGCTTTGATATATAATGAACATTCCCGAGTCTTCTTAGCTGTTTAGCTTGTTTTAATGAGGACAACCACACAATAAAACCTTGACGCTCTGTAATCATAATGACTCCTCTGCCGCATTTCTTTTTAATTAGTCTAGCATAATGTCCTATAAATGAGCAATATAGTAAGTGTATTATAAAGAAATCTCATAAGGATAGGCGAGATTTTAGGCGGATGACAGAGGGATGGCTGCACTTATGCTTTCTTACAATGAAAAAACTTGCACCTTTAAACAGTGCAAGTTTTTAAGCGGAACAGCTGCAGCTTCCACCGCTTCCGCAGCCCCCTCCGCAACCGCTCCCGCTTTCAAAGAACGGGTTGCCTGTAGGGACTTTAATATGTTTGGAAACTGATTGTCCAATAATGACGCTGACTTCGTCAAGCATCGTTTGAAAGCTAAGTTCTGCCCTTCGAAATTCTGCGACACGGTCATCAAGATCCATATCTCGTTTTGCCTCACGGACCTCTTTCATGACCCATTTATAATCGGGATGATATTTCCCAAATCTCTGAACCTCTTCATAACGTTCCTTGAGGTCAGTAAATCTCTTTATTTTGGCTTGTGAAACAGGATGATTCTTCATTTTAATATAAGTGCTCTTATATTCTTCAGCTAAATCAGATTGAAGAATCATTTCTGCTAACTGTTCTGCATGCTCGACTACTAATACTTTCTCTAAAGTATTAATCAAGAGGCCTCACCTCCACTTATAATAGTAACATGAATCGAGTGAGATTGAAAATAAGAGAAAATTAAGGGATAAGGACTGTAAAGCTCTTTTCTTTTATGCCTAAGGACTGATTGTCCTGGCCGACCACTTTTAAAGTAACCGTATGCTGTCCTTTCGGGATATCTTTTAAAATAAATGCAGCCCTGTGATAGTCTGTTTTTTTCTTGCCATTTATATACACAGCTAATTTTGCCCATTTTTTCTCACTTTTGCAAATGTAACATGAGGTATATAGCATTCAATGTAGAGTTGTCCATTTTTTACAAAATGCTGAACCTGCCATTCATCAGAACTTATAGCCTGAGACGATATGGTTTGGCTGACTGAAATGATTCTTTGCTGTTTGTCAATTTCGGGTTCGGGAATCTGACTGTTGAAGCCCATTAAGTTTCCAATCAAGCAAGTCCAAAGGAAGACAGATACAATACTTTGTGTAAAAATAAAAATACCCCCTTTTAAAGTTATCGTTTGCATGGACGCAAATAAATAACCAAAAAAGGGGCTATGAATTTTGAGATTGGTTCATGGCCTGAAACATACTCATCATCATAGTGGCCATCTGCACACTTTGCGAAAACTGTTCCACTTTATGAGGAATGGTTTTTCTAAAATAATGAAGGGCCGATATTTCAAAGGTTTCCCAATCATTTGGATTACGGGATAGTTTTCGATACCACATTGGCTGTTCCCGCAAAAAACGAATCCAATCTGGATTTTGTCTTATCAACTCATATAAGTCTGAACGCAAAATGGGGTTCCTCCCTTTTAATCTTTTCTAAAAGAAAAGGGATTGGCAGGCTGAGACTGATTCTGATTCGATTTGTTACGTCCATTTGCCTGAAATTGTGAGAGTATGCCTTGTACCGCTCCAATTGCTTCACTTAAGGAAGAAAGATGGTGCTGAATTTGATTGGGATCCATGTTTTTTACATTGTTCCATATTTGCATGAGAAAATCTGAACTGCTGTTTTTTTTAGTTTCTTGTTCTGTGCCATCCTCGGACTTATCGGAATTCCATCGGGAGTCTTCTTCCCCTAATAAATACCATTCTTCATAAAGATCTTGCCAAGTGGTTTTTCCATCTCGTACCTCTTTTATTAGATGAGGATGTTTCTTAACAAATTCTTTAAATTCCTGAACAGAAGGGTAAAGCTTTTTTCCCAAGTTACTCACCTCTTATAGGCATTTCCCACGATATTATATGATACTTTCTTAGAAAAGGTGATTTGGCCATAAATTTATGAAAAAAAAATAGAGACAGCTCCCTATTGTTCACTGTCTCCCGTTTCCTCATTTTCAACATCCCAAGATCTCTTTATATAGTTTTGTGTGTAGTACTTACGGTAAACACCAACACCTAAATGAGTAAATTCCTCTTCTAGCATTGTCTCACGATGGCCTTTACTGTTAATCCACCCTTCAATCACTGCTCCAGCGTCCACATATTGTGCGGCAATATTCTCACCGGCCATTTCAAATGCAACATCACGAACCTCTAACCGATCCTTTAATTCCCCATATTCAGGAGATGTGTGTGAAAAATATTCGTTGTCATGCATATCTTTACTATGTTCATAAGCAACTACAGCAGTAACTGGATCCCACTCTAATGCAGGCAGTCCAAAACGTTCTCGAATAACGTTGGTCATATCAAAAATTTGCTTTTCAATTGCTTCAGTTGCTGCGCTCCAACTATCTTCTTCAAGCGGAGGTATTTCATGAAGGGTTCCTCGATAAACCAAATCATATGGCCTAAGCTTTATTAAAGTTTCAGCGTCCATAAAACGGATACTTGAGAGCTTTTCTGTAAATTTATCAAAATATAACTGAACGAAAATATCTCCGATTGGAATCAGAGGGCGAATGTTCAAATCCTCTTCAGTCAGTTCAAATTGATAGGTGGTTCCGTCATAGTCCAGTTGAATATCGGTTGAAAGAGTAGCTAATTTAAAGATATCCTGAATAGGCTGACCAATCTCAAAAGGCTTAACATTGATGTCTTCCCCAATAATGTAAGCTGTCACAACCTTTTGATCCTCAATCCCCACTTGGAAATAATCCCCAGAATTTCCTTTGTATACCCACCAATCATAACCGTATAAAGAAGGCTCTATTCGATCTGGTGACCCGAATGTGTCCCTTACTGTTTCCGAATCCTTGCCAATCAAAGTCGCGATCCCTTGATCAGGCATCGGCAGTTCAAAAGGAGGCCCGGTTTGTTCTACATCTTGGATGTTTTCATTACTAATGTTTCCCTCTTCCTGAATAAGTGGTTCTTCAGGTGTAAAAGAATAATTAAAATAAATGCTAATGACAAAAAATGCACTAAAAATAATGAGGACTTTAAATAAAAAACGCAGTTCTATCTTCCCTCCTCTCTTCTATTAAACAAGAGGCTTTCTTTCTCCTATCATATGTTTTGAATTCTAGATTTATTATATCATTTTTGCCAATTCAAATAATAGAAATAAGGGGTGGAAAATAGAAATTGTACAGATTTATCAGTACTTTTGAATTTTTTCTATTGGAGGTAAGTAGTTTCGGTATGCTCCGATATTTCTGTTAATGCTTCCTCAGCCTCATGGTCAAATGAAGGTTGAAGGGCTACATCCCCTAATGCTAAAATGCCTACTAGTTTCTTATTCTCAACTACAGGAATACGCCGAACCTGATTCTCTTTCATTAGCTGAATAGCCTCATCTATTGAAGCATCAGGATTAATCGTAACTAGCTTATCAGACATAATATTTTCAACTTTAGTAGAACCAGGGTGCTTCTCCGCTACACCTCTTATGACAATATCTCTGTCCGTAATCATTCCTGCCAATTGCTGTTCATTATTGACTATAGGAATGGCCCCGACATTTAATTCTTTCATTTTTACAGCTACCTCATAAACATTATCGAGTAGGGTACAATAAGCTACATCTTTAGTCATCAGATCTTTTACCTTTTTCATAAGACTACCTCTCACTTCCCCTATATTATTTATATCCTTATGGTTGCCTTTACTATCATTTTTATGCGATAAACGAGGGCAAACATGGCAAAGTTGTGAACTTTTGCTACAGCGTTGCAAGACAGAAAGGATTCGTCTATTATTAAAATTGGAATAATATGCAGGTATACGCAGTTTGAGGAGGTATCAGCTATGAAATTTGAAAATACAGGAATTGAAAACCTAAAGGCAGATTTAACGAGACTTGACTCAACAATGGATGATTATGGTCTATTCAGAGGTGACCAGTGGGATTATGAACGGGTTTCTTATGACCGCAAATTTGAAATGAAAGAAGGTACATATTATTTGCGCGTTCAAGGGTATGCTGTCGAAGGAGATGTCGGCGGCCGCCATGCGATTATCCAGCTCATGACTCCAATCCTTGGCAAGCATTACTACCCGCACGGAGTGGAGTATGGCGATGATGAGCATTATCCAGATTCACTCGTAAGTCAATGTGAAAAAATCCTCAGTCAGCTAAAAGAAGAAATTCAGCAATTTGCACTTTAATCATTTTTGTTCTAATCGAGTAGGAGGGGGTGACTAACCCCCGACCTCTCACACCACCGTACGTACCGTTCGGTATACGGCGGTTCAATTATGATGATTGACGCAAAAATTAATATCGTTCCGCTAGACTTCTCAACCCTCGATTTCTCCAATAGGAGTTATGGAGGGTTTTGTTTAAGATTGGACTACAAGCGATTCTCCAGTATTTCTTCCGAGAATTCCCCCATTCGTATGCTTTATGTGGTGGAACCCCTAAGGTAATCAGTCTTTTAATCCTCGT
>NZ_JAKZKT010000014.1 GCF_022808645.1 Bacillus litorisediminis | reverse complement strand
ACAAGAACTAAAGGATTTTTATCAACTGGTTGAGGCTTCTGAAATTCCAGAAATGAAAAAGGCCATTCAAACCATTCAAAACTGGCAAACCGAAATTCTTAATAGTTTTGCATATAACTTTTCCAATAGTTTTTTGGAAGGGATCAATAACTCAACCAAAGTATTAAAACGAAACGCATTTGGCTTTAGAAGCTTTAAACGCTTTAGAGCCAAAATATTACTTTCACATCAATATAAAGGAATTGGGGTTCACATTGGTTAAGGGTGACGACAATTAGTCATCACCCCAACATTTGACGGAGAACCAGAAGAAAAGAGTTCAGCCTGAGAGGGCCGGACTCTTTTTTATGTTCTTCTACTGTTAGGCCTTGGATATCAATAGTTTTCCGTCCAATTCTTTCTTCCTTACTTTTTCCAGATGAAAAGCCCTTTTTGCTTTTGCTTTGCAAAAAGGGCTTTCATACGTAGTGATGACTCAGAGTATTTATGAACGATTTTTTATCAATTTCCCTGATTCAGCTTCACTCGATGGACGCTTCCGCCTACTGTACCAACGTAAAGATATTTAGCATCTGGGGTTATGGCAAGCGAGGTCGTGTTTTTATTGGCGAGTCCTGCTGAGAAGCTACGCCATGTTTGTCCGCCATCCGTACTGCGAAGCACCCCGCGGCCTCCTTTTAGCAAGCCTCCGTCATAATAAGAACCGGTTGCCGCATAGATTGTGTCCGAATTATTAGTTGAAAATACGATATCATTCACTAAGAATGGGAGATTAGAATATTCGGCATCTTTTAATGTATGACCACCGTCTATACTGTAATATAACTCATGCCCGCCTATTATTAGTTTTTTAGGATTGTTTGGGTCAACGGCGAGAGAATTGATTGGTGTGTCTTGTAGTTTGTCAAATGTTTCTCCTCCATCGTTAGTAACGTATAATCCATCTGCGCCGCCTGTCCAGAAGCGTTCTGGGTTTTCAGGGTCAGCCGCTATTGCCAATATCTCACGTCCTAAATCTTTTTTCATCCACGTTTCTCCAGCATCTTCACTTATCAATAGTCCGCTTCCCTTCAAACTCCAATAGGATATATACAATTGACTTGGGTTTGCAGGATGAATCAGGAAAGCCTGCGGTAATTCAGTGTTACTTGTAACATTTGTCCAAGTTTCTCCGCCATCTTCACTTTTGTCAACATAAAATGTACTAAGTGCCCCCATCCGGATTTTGAAAACAGCAGATGGGTCATCTGGTGAAGATTTGACAAATAATATTTGTTTTCCAACATACCCTTCACCGCCTGACTCTCCCCATTCAAGAGTGGATGAGTCGATTTTCTCACTGGCTGGAACCTGTTTTCGGTACGTATCATATTGGGTACCTGCAATAATATTGAGCTTTCCATTTAAATCTTCAGAAAGCGCAATGTCATAGACGGTGGCTCCTGGTAAACCAATTCTGCGATAAGACAGCCCATTATCATCTGTCTCAAAGATTCCTCCATTTGGAGCAATGACAAAAGTTGAACCCGATATCTTTCCATTTGCACTTTTGGATTGTACAATATCTGTTGGCATAGATGATGGAAGAGGATCCTTTAAAGACTGCCATGTTTCTCCGTAATCCTCACTGACCCATAATTCTCTTGTAGTTCCCGTGTAAATTTTGTTATCTATCATTTTGAGTAAATGTAGGCTTCCCATTGGATCATGTACTTGCTCCCAGGTTTTTCCCTGATCAAATGAAACAAATAGTCCTTCCATATAGGAAACAGCCAGCAATACCTCACTATTTCCTTCCACCTCTTTTACCCATTTGAGATTGCCAAGAGGTTCAAAAAGAAGTTCAATCTCCCCTCCCCCTTCAAATACGTTTTTAACTACATAAAGACCTTCTTGAGTAGCTACGTACAAGTCTGTATCAACTAATTGAGTGTCGTTGACAGTATTCCATTCTCCAGAAACAGGTTCCCACGATTTTCCTTGGTTTTGACTTATATAGATGGCGGATTCGGTTATTCCAAACAAGACATTACCTGTTTCATCAATTTGTAGGCCGGAAAGCTCTACATTCGGAAACGGTAAGGATGTCCATGATAATCCTCCGTCATCACTCTGCAGAACCTTCCCGCGATATGTTGGATCGGTTGAGCCACCGTTAATCGCTACGTAAATTTTATTTTCTTCTGTTGGGTCCGCAACAGCGTTTACGATCATTCCCCCTGCTACGGGGAAGTTTCTTCTTTCCTTCCATGCATCATTTTTATTATCCGTAAAGAAATAGCCTAATCCTGTTGGGTGAAGAGCTTTCATAGTTTTATTATTATTGGAATCTATGAGTAACTGACCACCTATCGCATTAGGACCGACTGCCTGCCAATTTGATACACCGCTATCCCCTTTTTGCGTTTCAGTTACTTCAAGAGTTGATGTTCCATATAAAACAACTGAATCTTCTTGGTTGAATTCGCTTGAAGTTGCTTTTGCAGTAATATGATATATTCCCGGATCTCCCGCTTGAACAGGTGCCCGCCACCAACGATCATGGTCATGAATCGCCTCTATTTCTTGCTTATCCCCATCTGGTGATTGAATCGTTACTGTCGGAGCCGATTCTAAATCTGCCGAGCTATATATGAATACTTCGGAATCGCTAATTGCTGGATCCGGTGAAGCATACAGTTGTAACGGTCTGACGGCTAAAAAGTACGGAATACGCAGATCAGGTGCATCTCCTTCCACTTTAGCTTCAATCCAGCCCATGCAATTGGCTGAGGCATCCGGTCGTTCTAATGAAATGGACACCTCGATTTCAGTTTCTTGTCCTGGGTCCAGCTGAAGGCTTGTCGTACTAAGACGGACAGTAGAATTCTCATCATGATTCTTTACTGATAATTCAATATTGACCGGTTCTTCGCTAAAGTTTGTTAATGTAAAAGTCTCATGTTCCTCAACCGTGTCTTCTGCAAGATCTGCTAAGCCAAAAGAAATCTTACGCGGAGAAGCAGAGACAAAAGCCTGTGCTGCAGCTTGTACATCTAAACGTCCTGCTCCTTGGATGAGCGGATCATACTGCTCCAAGGGTTTAGCCGTACCAACAAGAGCATCTGAGATGACATCCGGCTCCCAATCTGGATGTAACTCCATCAATAGCGCGACTGCTCCAGCAACATGAGGAGCCGCCATACTGGTCCCGCTTACTCTATAATATCCCGGTTCATACAACGCTTTTGGAACGGTTGAATTTATCTCAACACCGGGTGCTACTAAATCTGGTGCCATCTTGAATTGTGCTGTCGTTCCGCGCGAACTAAAGGCAGGTATTTGATCAGCTGCATCCTCACTATTTATAGCAATCTTTACTGTTCCATTCGTTAAATGAGATTTTAACAGATTGGCCGTTTCTTCGTTTATTTCTGCTGCAACAACCGTATTTAAACGTCCGTTAAAATCTGTCCCCGCCTCAAACTGATGCTGCTGCACTTCCAGCCTGTTCTTTCCGTTTCCTAAAGGTCCAGGAAAGCTGGGAACATTTTCATAAAATAAGATAGCCTGTGCGCCTTGCTCCTCTGCATAAATTGCCCGATCAATATTAAGAGGTGTGTACTCCATCAGAAGCGTTTTTCCTTTAACATCTTTTCCTTCATAGTCCTCAGGCAATCCTTCTCCTATATCCACTAATTCTGTTGTGATGACACCTTCATTTGGATTGGCGGAAAATTCGAGTCTCGCAGAAGAAAGCAAACGTTTCTCTGGAGCTATCATACTTAATTCCGGTACTTTGACTCCGCTTATACTGGCACCAACTGTCAGAGCTCCTTCTGCTCCGCCAGGGGAACTAATCGTATCATAGCCATGTCCAGAATTGCCTGCCGCAACAATGACTGAAATTCCTGATTCAACTGCATTCTCTACTGCAATCGTCAAGGGATCGTTTCCATCACCCGGTCCTCCTAAGCTCATGTTAATGACATCCGCACGAAATGGATTTTCTGGATCAACCGCTTCCTCTAAGGCAGCAAGTATATCAGATTCATACCCGGTACCAAATTCATTCAAAACTTTATATGCGATGATTGTGGCGTCTGGTGCTACACCCTTTAGTTCACCATTCGCCGCAATAATTCCAGCCACATGGGTGCCATGAAGATTGTCATCCATTGGATCGGGATCATCATTTACAAAGTCATATCCTGCTGCAACTTTATTTCCCGGGCCGAACTTACCGCCTAAGTCTGGATGGGTATAATCGACACCTGTATCTATGACGGCAACATTAATGCCCTTTCCAGTTGTCTCACTATTATTCTCGTTAGGAGTCTCCCAAACCTCAGGCGCACCTATTAATGGAACACTATCTAGCAGAGTAGCGTTAAATTGGTGATCAGTATGTACCTTTTTAACCCCAGGTAATGCAGAAAGTTCATCAAGCTGCTCTTTAGGTACCTTTAGTGCAATCCCATTAAATGAGAGTGTATAATCCTTTGCCTTTTTAAAATCAATTCCTTTTTTCCTTGCCTGATTCAGCGTATGCTCATGTGATTTGATTAGTGATGTTTTCATGGATTTCACTTGATTGATTTGAATCTCTGCTGAGTTTTCTTCTTGGGATAATGACTTTAGCAAAGGGGGATCTTCTAACTCAACAATGACTCTTACATCATCTTGACTAGAGTCCTCGCCTTTAGCATTGGAATAAAGGACGAACAAGCTGACTAGACAAACAATGAGAATCGAAAACGAAAAGAGTGATAAAGTAATAGATTTTTTTAAGCTCAATGACATTTTTCCCCTCCAGAAGTTGAAATATTTTCAATATTACGTAATATTTTCATATAATCTAACACATCTTTGTCTAATTTCAACGTCCCATTCTAAAATTGATTCGATATGCATAAAAGCGGTTTGTTTGTGAGACTAAAGGCGTAATCCATATGTTATAGATTAAGCAGAATATAGGGGGCAGAAAGTTGTGAAGTGTAATTTCAAACAAGACCTTCGTCTTGGGTCAATTGTAAAATTCGTTTTTCATAAATAAGCAATAAACTAAAAAAGCAGTGCCTCGGATTAAGAGACACTGCCTTTTATTCATGCTTAATCTTCCATTGTGGATAAGTCACCAGTAGGAAGATCCAATTCCCAAGCCTTCAGAACGCGGCGCATAATTTTTCCGCTTCTTGTCTTAGGAAGCTTTTCTTTAAATTCAATTTCACGGGGAGCTGCATGGGCAGCAAGACCCTTTTTAACAAACTGTCTGATTTCTTCAATTAATTCTTCTGATGGCTCATATCCATCACGAAGTGCAATAAAGGCTTTAATAATTTCACCGCGGACAGGATCAGGTTTGCCAATGACACCTGCTTCCGCAACAGCTGGATGTTCTACCAGTTTGCTTTCTACTTCAAATGGTCCCACTCTTTCACCGGATGTCATAATCACATCGTCAATACGGCCTTGGAACCAGAAATAACCATCCTCATCCATGTAGGCTGAATCCCCGGAAACATACCAATCACCTGCTAGAAAATAGGACTGGTACTTGGCTTCATTGTTCCAAATGGTTTTCATCATCGATGGCCAGCCTTTTTTAATCGCGAGATTTCCCATTCTATTTGGCGGAAGTTCATTTCCTTGATCATCAACAATCGCCGCTTTTACCCCTGGAAGCGGTTTGCCCATAGAACCTGGACGGATCTCCATACAAGGATAGTTACAGATCAGCTGAGCACCCGTTTCTGTCATCCACCATGTATCATGGATTCGTAAGTTAAATACCTTCATTCCCCAGCGAATGACTTCTGGGTTTAATGGCTCTCCGACACTGGCGATATGACGGAGCGTTTTAAGATTAAACTTTTTAACCACTTCATCGCCTGCACCCATCAACATACGAAACGCGGTAGGTGCACTATACCAGACTGTTACACCAAGATCCTCAATTGCTCCATACCAGCTTTCAGGACTAAAACGGCCTCCTATAATCACATTCGTTGTTCCCGTTAACCAAGGGCCGAAAATTCCGTAGGATGTTCCCGTAACCCAGCCAGGATCAGCTGTACACCAGTAAATATCCTCTTCCCCGAGATCGAGCACCCATTTTGCGGTTTGGTAATGCTGAATCATCGCATTGTGAACATGAAGAACCCCTTTTGGCTTTCCAGTTGAGCCAGATGTATAGTGAAGGATTAGCCCGTCATTGCGGTCCACCCACTCAATCTCAAATTCTTTACTGGCACTCTTTAGTTTTGTCAATAAATCAACATAAATATCATCTTCTTCAATGTTTGACCCTACAAGGAAGACCTTTTCTAATGCTGGAAGCTCATTAACTGGTACACGACCCAGCAATTCTGGAGTCGTAATTAAAACCTTGGCTCCGCTGTCTTCTAGCCGATCACGAACGGCTCCTTCCATAAACGCCTCAAAAAGTGGACCTACAATCGCACCAAGTTTTATAATACCAAGAACAGAAAAATAAAGTTCCGGGGAGCGGGGCATAAAGACAAAAACGCGATCTCCCTTTCCGACATTCCCATATGTCTTTAACACATTGGCTGCCTGGTTTGATAAGTCTTTCATTTCTTTAAAGGTATATTTTTCATTTCGTTCTGCATCTTTATAGTAGAGGGCTACTTTATTTTTTCTGAAGGATTCAGCATGACGGTCAATCGCTTCATATGCAAGATTGACCTTCCCAGTCTCATACCAGCTGAAATTTTTTTCGACTTCTTTCCAATCAAAGCTTTCAACAGCTTTCTCATAATCTTCTAGATTGAATTTACCGTTTATTACTGGCAGCGCTTCCAACTTCATTATTTCTCCTCCTTCAAACATTTCGAGTGTAAATAGTATTATAATATAAAGAGGGACTGTTCTCAATTTTTAAAAATTTTATTAATTCCTAATAAACCAGAACAACCTATCAAAACTCTTATTTCATACGCTCCAACATGAATAATAAATATTTTTAGAAACCCAATAATTGCTCGCTTAGGTGGTGAAGAAATGGAGCATCATAAGACATTTCATTCTATGGAACTGCATACTCCAAATGGAACCCTCATCATAGAAGGACCCGTACCCGCTGAGAAACTGGCAATCTATCATTTTCATGAGGATTTAACTTCGTTTAGGCCAGCAGCTCAGCAGCATAAAGCACTTGTAGAAATAGCCGCTCTTCCTGAAGGCAGAATCATTATTGCAAGAAAGGAACAGGTTGTGATTGGATACGTTACATACCTCTACCCTGATCCACTTGAGCGATGGTCTGAAGGAAAAATGGAAGATTTAATTGAATTAGGAGCGATTGAAGTCATCCCTCAATTTCGCGGAAACTCAGTGGCCAAAACCCTCCTGCAAGTATCTATGATGGACGATGCGATGGAAGATTATATCATTATAACAACAGAATACTACTGGCATTGGGACTTAAAGGGAACGGGCCTTAATGTTTGGGAATATAGAAAAGTAATGGAAAAAATGATGAACGCAGGCGGACTTGTGTGGTTTGCAACAGATGATCCTGAAATCAGTTCGCATCCTGCAAATTGTCTAATGGCTAGAATTGGTTCAAGAGTTCCACCTGAATCGATTGAAAAATTTGATCAGCTTCGATTTAAAAATCGTTTTATGTACTAACACATAATGTGGGGTGAATCAAATGATTGTAGAAGAAGTGATGAAACATGAAGTATTCACACTTTCACCAAAAGATACAATCCAAAAGGCTGTCCAATTAATGAATGAAAAAAATATAAGACATATCCCTATCGCCGACGAAGAAGGCTATATTGCAGGGATTATCAGTGACCGTGATATTAAGGATGCCTTGCCGTCTGGTTTCGAATTCCCAAACAATTTTGGCCGAATTTTAGAAGAAAAGCTTGAAAACTTTATGGTTACAAACGTGATCACAGCCCACCCTCTTGATTTCGTGGAAGAGGTGGCTAATCTTTTTTATGAGAATCAAATTAGTTGTATCCCTATCGTTTCTAATAAGAAAATTGTTGGGATTGTTACTGAAACTGATATTTTGTATACATTTTTACAGTTAACAGGGGCACTTCAGCCTGGTTCAAAAATTGAAGTGAAGGTGCCAAATCGTGCCGGTATGTTGTCCAAAGTAGCTGCTGTCATCAGTGAGCTAAATGTAAATATTCATAGTGTTTTAGTCAATCCATTCCATTTGGATGAAACTTTTAAAATCCTAGTTTTTCGAGTTCAAACTATGAATCCGACTAGGATAGTGAAAGCTTTAAAGGAGAAAGGATTTGACGTCCTATTACCTTACACATGGGAGCCGCGCGATGAGTAAAAAATCACTCTTTATTTTTTCTGACAAACTGCTGCAATATAAATTTGGCGGACAACATCCCTTCAATCAGTTCCGGTTGACCTTAACCCTTGATCTTCTAAAATGTCTTGACGCCATTGAAGAGACACATATTATGGCGCCCAGAAAAGCAACAGAGGAAGATCTTCGGTTAATCCATTCTCCTTCATTTATTGACGCTGTAAAATTGGCAAGCATTGGTCAGATTGATGCTGAAATGGCAGAAGCTTATGGCTTAGGTACAGAGGATACCCCTATTTTTCCTAATATGCATGAAGCGAGTTCTTATATTGTTGGCGGAACTCTTACTGCTGTCGATGCGGTAATGAGCGGTAAATACAAACATGCACTTCATTTAGGCGGAGGTCTGCATCATGGTTTCAAAGGCAAAGCCTCAGGGTTTTGCATTTACAATGATTGTGCGGTGGCCATACAGCATATCGTGAATCAATATGGAGCAAAAGTTTTGTACATCGATACGGATGCACATCATGGTGACGGTGTACAATGGGCTTTTTATGAAGAGCCTTCTGTTTGTACGTTATCCATTCATGAAACAGGACGTTATTTGTTTCCAGGTACAGGAGACGTCCTGGAAAGAGGGCAAGGGAAAGGATATCAAACTGCTTTTAATATCCCGATCGATGCCTTTACGGAAGACGAATCCTGGTTAGAAATCTATGAAACAGCTGTTAAAGAAGTGGCAAACTATTTTAAACCAGATGTAATTGTAACCCAAAACGGGGTAGACGCCCATTTCTATGACCCGCTCACTCACCTTTGCGGAACGATGGATATATACAAAAGAATCCCACAGTTAGCGCATGAAATTGCTCACCAATATTGTCAAGGCAGATGGATTGCGGTTGGAGGAGGAGGGTATGACATTTGGAGGGTCGTTCCTAGAGCGTGGTCTCTCCTTTGGCTGGAAATGACTGATCAGTTGGAAAAAGTAAATTCTGCTAGTCTCCCAGATCAATGGATCGAGAGATGGAAGGAAAAATCCCCTGTTCCTTTACCATCCTCATGGACGGATTCCCGGGATATGTATGCACCTATTCCCAGGAAATCTGAAATTATTGAAAAAAACAGAAGAACATTAGAAAAAGCTCTATATCCGATTAGATAAGAAACAGCCGCAGATAGGAGTCTGCGGCCGTTTCAATATCGATCTATTTAGTTGATTGTCGTTCTTCAATTCGATGAGGAAGAATAACCGTGTGCTCGTCCACTGATTCTTTATTCATCAGCTTGGTTAAGAGACGCATCGCAACTGCTCCTATATCGTATAGAGGCTGTACAATCGTAGTTAATTGCGGCCGGACCATTTGCGTCAGACGCGTATTATCAGAACTAATAACTTCTAACTGATCAGGTACCACAATTCCGCGGTCTCTCGCTCTATGGATGACTGCTAATGCCATTTCATCAGAGCCGACGAAAATGGCAGTAGGCGCTGTATCCATATCTAGAAGACGATCAGTCGCTTCTAGACCTGAATCGTAGGAATAATCTCCTTCGACTACATAGTCCTCATTATATTCAATCCCCGCATCTTGAAGAGCTCTTCTATATCCATTTAATTTTTTCACTGAATTAATCGGCTCATTAAGCGGTCCTACTATAAAGGCAATATGCTTATGGCCTCTTTCAATAAAACTGTTGACGGCATCATAGGCAGCCTGTTCATAATCGATATTAACGGACGGAATTTTCCCTTGTTCTTCAATAGATCCCGCTAACACAATCGGAACAGAGGTGGACTCGAATTCTTTTACATGTTCTTCCGTCACATTCCCGCTCATAAATACCAATCCGTCTACCTGTTTGCCCAACATCGTTTGAAATAAATGAAGTTCTTTTTCTGGATTTTGATCGGAGTTACTTAATAAAATATTGTATTTATACATTGTTGCAATGTCTTCAATACCTCTAGCCAATTCCGCATAAAAAATACTGGAAATATCCGGAATGATCACTCCGACTGTCGTGGTTTTTTTACTGGCTAATCCTCGTGCAACTGCGTTTGGACGATAGCCAAGACGCTCGATAACTTCTAATACTTTTTTTCGGGTTGTTGGCTTCACATTTGGATTGCCGTTAACTACCCTTGACACAGTAGCCATTGATACATTTGCTTCTCTCGCAACATCATATATGGTTACATTCACTAGACCTCACTCCTTACCGGCATATTTCTATTATTTGTAAAGAAATGTTTAAATATCCATTGTAATCTTTATCCTATCATACGACAGAGATAGACAACCCGCAAACATTTCTATCATATTTTCACGAAAACGTAATAATTTTTGCTTTAATTAAGACGATGATTCATGGTTTTGGTATTCATTCTATTATATAAGGAAAACAGGTCCTCTTAAAAGAGAACCTGTTTTTCTTACGCACGCTGTAATTGCAGTGTCTTCTCAATTTCTGCATAAAATGCATCAAATTGTTTTAAATCCATTTGTTGGGCAGCATCTGAGAGTGCAACAGCTGGATCTGGGTGTACCTCAGCCATTACGCCATCTGCCCCGATTGCCAATGCCGCTTTTGCAGCTGGCAATAATAAATCTTTACGTCCAGTTGAATGGGTAACATCCACAAATACAGGCAAATGAGTTTCTTGCTTTAGGATAGGCACTGCAGAAATATCTAAAGTGTTCCGGGTTGCCTTTTCATAAGTACGGATTCCTCTTTCACAAAGTATGATTTGACCATTACCCTGTGACATAATATACTCAGCAGCATTAATAAATTCATCGATTGTCGCAGCTAATCCGCGTTTTAAAAGGACTGGTTTATTGACTTGACCCGCTGCCTTTAGCAGTTCAAAATTTTGCATGTTACGGGCACCGATCTGAATAACATCAATATAATCCACCGCTATTTCAATGTCATTAGGAGTGACAATCTCACTAATCGTAGCAAGGTCAAATTCATCAGCCACTTGTTTTAAAATTTTTAAGCCTTCAATCCCAAGTCCCTGGAAATCATAAGGGGATGTACGAGGTTTGAACGCCCCTCCACGGAGCAGCTTCAACCCTTTTGCTTTTACCGCCTTTGCCACTTCAGCCACTTGTTCATAAGACTCAACTGCACATGGACCAAAAACGAAATGTGGACGGCCATTTCCAATTTCTTCTCCTTTTACATGGACAATCGTATCTTGCGGCTTTTTCTTTCTCGATACCAATAATGCCTTTCTATGGTCATCTTCCTGAAGTTCTAAAGCTGCCTTAAAGATCTCTTTGAAAATATGCTGTATTGTTGACACTTCGTATGGCCCATCATAGTCCTCGGTGATTTTATTCAACATAGCCCTTTCTCTAACCGGATCATATCGATTAACTCCTTGGGATATTTTTACTTTTCCAATTTCTTGAGCTATTCTCCCACGCTCGTTAATCAGCTCTAACATTTGCATATTAATCTCGTCAATTTGCTTTCTTAACTCTGCCAGATCTTTACTCATGATAAAATCACCCTCCTGTGCTTTGTGACAAATTATTAAGTTAGGACTCATTATAAGGGATATCAGCTAAAATGTCACGAAAAATTTCTTTAATAATTAAACGCTTTTAAGCTTTTAAGCACTAAAGTATATGAGGTATTGTATGATGCCTATTTTTGAAAGGTGACAAAATTTTTAAAAAGGTAATAATAGAGCGATGAACAGGGCATGTCCATCGCTTGAATATCACGCTTTATAGCTTTCTTCTATTTCATCAAAAGCCTTCTTGGTCTCCTCTAATCTTCTTTCCACATCTGCCTCTGTATCGGTAACAGCAGCCTCTTCTTCTCCTTTAGCCTGTCCTTCCGGATGTACGCCAAGGCGGATTGATTTTACTTTATTTTTTAATTCATTCGATTGCTGTTGAATCATTTGAGTCCATTCATTTGTTTTTTCTTTTGCAGTTGATGCAATTTGGCTTCCGCTCTCCGCTGCCAGTTCCTTCCATTGACCTGTTTTTTCCTTTAAGATAATGGCCTGTTCATTTAAATCATTGCGAAGCTCTTTGCCTGATTTAGGAGCAAGCATAAGCGCTGTAGCGGCTCCCACAATGCTGCCGACTAATGCACCGATGATAAAATCCTTTGTATTAATGCTTCCGCCATCGTTTTGGTTTTGATTAGTTTGTCCCATATAAGTCCTCCTTTATTTTATGCGCGATCAAAATCACGCTCATTCCTAAATTTTTTCTCTATGTATTCCGTAGCGTTTTTCTGCTCTTGGGAATTCTTTTGTTTTCTCTGGCTCCAGCGATCTCTAAGCTCCATAAAAACCTGCCCCCATTGCACAACTTGCGAAATCCGTTCCTGGTTCGTATCCACCTGATGAATGACCTTCTCAGTGACACCTTCCAGTGAGCGATTAAATTTTTGAATGGAAGTACCTACATCTTTGACAGCATCAACCACACTATTTAATTTAACAGACTTTTCCTTTATATCTTCTGCTAACGCATTTGTTTTCTTTAAAAGCTCAGTCGTTTCTTTTGTGACACCCTGCAGCTGTCCTTCTAATCCATTCAAAGTATGTGACACGCTGTCAAGTGTCTTTTGCAAGGACTTTAGGGTTTTGATTAAGAATATCACTAAAATAAAAAATGCGATAGCAATTACAGCTATACTTAAATATAAAATAATCTCCATCCGCAGCAAACCTCCATCATTCATGTAATATTTCCTATTCCCTTATTGTAAGACAAAAAAACTCATTTTTAAAAGAAATTCTTGCATTGAAGGAAAACTCTTCTATATATGCCTTTTCTTTTATGTTTTCGCTACTTTGTGTAAAATATAATGGAATTATGACAAGTATATCATTACAAAAGTATGGAGGGGTTAAATTGAGAGATCCAAGAGTTGAAAAATTGGCAAATACGCTGATTAATTATTCGATCCGGCTGCAAAAAGGGGAAAAGGTGCTGATTGAAAATTTTGGTCTGCAGCGTGAGCTTGTCAATGCTTTAGTAAAGGAGGCCTATGCTGCTGGAGGCTATCCCTTTGTTTCCATTAAAGATAAACAGGTTGACCGGGCTCTATTAATGGGAGCCACCGAGGATCATTTTAATATGATTGCTCAGTTTGAAGCGAACGTCATGAAGGAAATGGATGCATACATAGGGTTGCGCTCTGGCAACAACATTAACGAATTATCAGATGTTCCTGATGAAAAAATGAAGATTGAAGGTAATACCATTGGTAAAAAGGTTCACCGAGAAATTCGTGTTCCTAAAACCAAATGGGTTGTGCTGCGCTATCCGAATGAATCCATGGCACAGCTTGCCAAAATGAGTACCGAAGGATTTGAAGACTTTTATTTTAATGTTTGTAACCTTGATTATAGTAAAATGAATCAGGCGATGGATCCGCTTGTCGAGTTAATGAACCGTACTGATCAAGTTCGAATTACAGGTCCGGGAACTGATTTGCGTTTTTCCATTAAAGACATTCCAGCGATTAAATGTGCGGGTCATGCGAATATTCCAGATGGGGAAGTATATACAGCACCCGTTAAGGATTCAGTAAATGGGACCATTACATACAATACACCTTCTCCATACCAAGGATTTACCTTTGAAAATGTCTCTTTAACATTTAAAGATGGAAAAATTATAGAAGCAACCTCTAACGATACAGAACGGATTCAAAAAATATTCGATACTGATGAAGGAGCCCGATATATCGGGGAATTTGCAATCGGAGTTAATCCTTATATCCTTCATCCAATGCAAGATATTTTATTTGATGAAAAAATTGATGGTAGCTTCCACTTTACACCTGGTCAATGCTATGAAAATGCTTATAATGGCAATCACTCAAATATTCATTGGGATATGGTTAATATTCAGCGTCCTGAATATGGCGGTGGGGAAATCTATTTTGATGACGTTCTCGTTCGTAAAGATGGACGATTTGTCTTACCTGAGCTGGATGGATTGAATCCGGAGAACTTAAAATAACGAAATAAGAGGCTTGCCTAGAGGGCAGGCCTTTTTACTTAGTTCTTCCACTTTTTTATGGAGACTCGTACCGAAAAAAGACAGGAAACGTTGTACAAGCATGCCTTCCATAAATAAAAAAGCCCCGAACAAAAGTTCGAAGCTAATTGTTATGCTGAGCAAGCCATTCCTCATAAGCATCCTGGAATTTCTGGATATCGCCGGCTCCCATAAAAATGATCACACTGTTATCGTGTTTATTTAGTATGGATGTATTATCTTCCTGAAGCAGAGTGGCTCCTTCAATTTTATCTTTTAGGTCGTGTATAGACAGCTGGCCGTGGTGCTCGCGGGCTGAACCAAAGATATCACATAAATACACACAGTCCGCTTCACTCAAACTCGATGCAAAATCATCTAAAAATGTCTGAGTTCTTGTAAAAGTATGCGGCTGAAATACGACCACAATCTCCTGGCCAGGAAACTTTTGTCGCGCTGCCTGAATCGTTGCTTTAATTTCAGTTGGGTGATGAGCATAGTCATCAATCAGTATCTGGCTGCCAATTTCTTTTTCTGTAAATCTTCTTTTGACACCCTCAAATGTTTTTAATCGTTCTTTTACTTGCTCTACATCCAATTCTTCATAATGACAAAGTGCTATAACAGCGAGAGCATTTAATACATTATGATCTCCGTATGACTTAATAAAAAAGCGAGAGTAAAATTCATTTCTAACAAAAACATCAAATGATGTACCTTCAGTAGTCTTTTCAATATTTCTTGCCTGGAAGTCGTTTCCTTCATCAAATCCATAAAACATAACAGGTACTTTCGCTTGGATCTTTTGAAGCTGTTCATCATCTCCACAAGCAATAATCCCTTTTTTTACTTGCCATGCCATTTCCTGAAAGGCAGCAAAAACATCATCTATATTGGCAAAGTAATCAGGGTGGTCAAAGTCAATATTAGTCATGATGGCGTAATCAGGAAAATAGGATAAGAAATGTCTTCTATATTCACAAGCTTCAAACACGAAGTACTGAGCGTTCTCATCTCCATGACCAGTACCATCCCCAATTAAATAGGCGGTGGGCTTAATGCCCTTCATAACATGAGCAAGCAAACCAGTTGTTGACGTTTTGCCATGTGCTCCTGTAATCGCAATACTCGTAAACCTAGACATAAAATCGCCCAAAAAACGATGATAACGAACGATCGGGAGTCCTAATTTCATAGCCTCTTGAATTTCTTCATGAGTATCAGGATAAGCATTCCCCGCTATGATCGTCATTCCTGGCTGAATATTTTCCTTGGCAAAAGGGAGTAATGTAATTCCTGACTTTTCTAAAGCAAGCTGTGTAAAAAAGCGCTTTTCCACATCAGAGCCTTGTACATTAAAATTCATATCGTGTAAAATTTGGGCAAGCGCACTCATACCAGAGCCCTTTATACCAACAAAGTGATAAAGAGTCATATATTGAAACCTCCAACAATCGTCTATCTTAAACCATTATATGAATCATTCTTTTATTTGCGATTCAAACTTCTCGCTGAACCATTTTCCCATTCGTTCTTATGATTCCTGAAATTCCACTTTTTCTAATCTTGGATTTGGGCGATATCTTCTGCCTGCTTTTGCCTGAGGTTTCCCATCTAATAAAACATTGTCACCGGTAAAACCAATATTGATTTTAAGCAAGCTCCGTCCCACTCCGTACATGTCTACAGGTGCTTTTTTCTTTTCAAACTCGAGGATCCGTTTTTCGTCAAATCCACCGCTTACAAGAATCTTGACATGATGAAACCCTTCGTCATCTAATGCTTTTCTTAAAGCAAAAATTAATTCCGGATTTACCCCTCTAGGATCAAAAGTGCCTAAAAGGTGCTGATTTCTAAGGAAATATTGATCAATCATTGTTCTCGATGTATCAAGACGTACTGTTTTTAAATCTTCACCAAATTCTCTAGCCACTTTTAATGCATCTGTAATAACATCATTATTGTAATCAATGAGAGCAGACAATTCATCTTGCGGATACGTTTCTTGATACGCTTTACAAGCAGCAATGATATCACCATCGAACAGCTGTATAAGGGCATGAGGCATCGTTCCCATTCCTTTTCTGCCCCACCATTCATTCATGGCATGGGTAGCCTGAGCGGTCGAACCTCCAACATAGGCTGCATACCCGTCACCCGCTTGCTGGGTGAAGTGGTCATCACGGTCTCCCATAAAAATAATAGGTTTTTGCTTCCCAGAAATGGCTGCTGCTTTCACCACATTATATACATTCGTAGCAACAGAGGTCCTTCTGGCCAAAATCCCATCGATCAATCCTTCTAAATAACCAAAATTTTGATAGGGTCCTGTTATGGTCAATACGGTTTCAAACGGTTCAATCTGATCCCCATCCTTCAGAGAATAAATTTCTAACTCTGATGGATTATCAGCAAATGTATGAATTAAGGCGATCACCTCATCCGTACCGCAAAGAACAGCATGATCCTTTTGGAAAAATTGCATCGTTACCGTGTTATTCGGCCGATATTTTTGAACAATCTCTTTTGTCTTTAAAAAATATACAGCCGAAAACCAGCCATCCTTCACTCTCTCATCAAATTTAAAGGTTTTATTCGTTAGCCTTTTAATTTTCCCTTGTAATTTCAATTCGATTTCCTTCATCGCTAATCTCCTTATGTATCCGTGACTGTACTGCTTGCTTTACATATAAAGGGAATTGACTGCATTGATTATTGATTGCATATACATAGAATTTAATAGGGCATAAAAGCGTTTGTCTTCAGTATATGCAAAAGCTTATTAGATTAGTGGCCCTCATGGGAGAGAGGGCCACTTATCCTATTTCATTTTATATAGAATCCAACTACAAGTAAAGCGCAGTGGATGTGGCCTACTGGTCAGACTGGATCGCAAGCTCATCTTCAGAGACCAGAACGTCCCTTGGTTTTGTTCCATTTGCACCAGATACTATACCTTGTGCTTCCATCATCTCTATCAGTCTTGCCGCACGGTTGTAGCCGATTCGAAATCTTCTTTGCAATAGTGATGTCGATGCATTCCCTTGCTCCACGACAAATTGGCAAGCCTCCATAAATAATTCATCTTCTTCATCAGCAATTTGTGCTTTTTGCAATAATTCTTCTTGACGGAATAGGTAGTCCGCTTCTTGCTGCATCGCGACATGCTGCACAACTGCATCAATCTCAGTATCCGATACAAACGTACCCTGCAACCGTACAGGTTTTGAAGCCCCATTTTCCAGGAAAAGCATATCCCCTTTTCCCAACAGTCTTTCTGCACCGGATACATCAATTATGGTTCTTGAATCAACTTGAGAAGATACAGAAAAAGCAATTCTAGTCGGTACATTTGCTTTAATTAAACCAGTTATAACGTCTACTGAAGGTCTTTGTGTCGCAATAATTAGATGAATACCGCAAGCCCTTGCCTTCTGGGCAATTCGGCAAATTGCATCTTCCACATCAGCAGGTGCCACCATCATCAAATCAGCCAATTCGTCAATCACAATGACCACGTATGGCAAAGTATCTTCGGGATATAATTGATTGTATTTTTCAATATCCCTTACACCTGTTTTCGCAAATTCATCATAGCGTGATTCCATTTCCTGAACTGCCCATTTTAAAGAGCTCGTAGCTGCCTTAACATCTGTTATAACAGGGCTGACTAAATGAGGAATTCCATTATAAGGTGTCAATTCTACCATTTTTGGGTCAATCAAAAGTAGTTTAACCTGATCTGGATGAGCTTTATATAACAAGCTCACTAATATAGAGTTAATACATACACTCTTTCCGGAACCAGTTGCCCCTGCAATTAAACCATGGGGCATTTTCTTTAAATCTGTTACAACCGGTTCGCCAGTAATACTTAAGCCGAGAGCTACTGTCAATGGTGACGGGCTTTCAATAAATTTTGGATGTTCAGTAATCTCTCTTAAGTGGACAGGTCTGGATTTTAAATTAGGAATTTCAATCCCGATCGTATGTTTGCCTGGTATCGGTGCTTCCATTCGGATATCTCGGGCTGCTAGGCTAAGCTTTAAATCGTCTGTTAAGTTTGTAATCTTATTAACTTTAACCCCCGGTTCAGGGCTGACTTCAAATCTTGTAACAGAAGGTCCTTGGGAATAATTAACAACCTTTGCTTTCACATGAAAGTGCTCCAGTGTCTTATTTAGGATTTGAGCCTGACTTTCAATCCAGTCACCTTGGTCGGTTTCACTTGCAGGCGGAGTCAGTAAATGCTGACTCGGGAATAAATAGGTATTTTGTTCAGGCTGGATTATTTCTGCTTGTTGCTGAACCGGTGCAGCAGTTTTCGTTTGCTTTCGCCTTTCCCACTTCAATTTATCCTGCTTCAGCATGATGACATTAAATGGAAGATGGGGACGAGTCGTTTCCCGGCGCTGAACTGTTGTAGATTCATCACTTTCAGAGGAATCTGCTGCTGCAATTGTTTCTGTGTTGCTTTCATTCTCTACTCTGTCAGAATCATAGTCTTCTATAGCATCATGTTCTACATCGAGTTTGTCATCCTCATAAAATACTTGAATATCCTCTGCTTCCTTGTGTATCGTTTCTTTTATCGACACTATATCTTCTTCTATTTCCTTTATTTCCTCTGTTTCAATGAATAAATGTTCTTTCTCCTCTTCTGTAACTGTATGCGAAATTATATGCCTTTCAACCCTTTCTGGCTGCTGTTCCGTCACAGATACGTTTTGTGTTTCAGCCTGGATCTGATTTTCTGCCTCTTCCAAAATATCAGCTGTAATGCCTTCGTCTGTACTTTCTATTGTTTCAGTCTCATCTCCAAGAATTTCAGTAAAAAACCCTTTTTGATATGTATCATTTGCATATGTAGGAATAGGAGACTTTTCTTTATTTGATAGAAGCAGGCTATTATGTTCAGAACGGCTATGAAATCCATATATGGGAGATGGAATTTTAGTAGGAGAAAATGGTTTCTTCGGTCCTTTTTTCATTTCGATCTTTTTCTGAAATTCTTCTTTTACTTCAGTCTGTTTGACTTCTGTTTGTTCAATGCCTGATCTTCTTCTTTCCCGAATCGGAATACTCTTCTCCATCTCCCGTTCTTTGTTCTTAAATGTACGCATTGTTTGATGCCTTTTTCTATGTAATTCTTCATCGGATATTAAGGGAAATCTGAATTGCCCTTTAGGATATTGATATGTAATGCGGGCTTCGACATCTTTTCCGCGACTTTCCGATAGGCTTGCGGAAGGCAGTTCTTTTAAATATTCTTCCAGAACTGATTGTTCCTCATCTTGTTTCTTTAATTTTTGAATCCATTTTTGAAAGAAATTCATCGAAAACCCTCACTTTTTATTTGCTGCTGTAGTAAAAACATTGCCTTATAGGCAGAAAAAACTCAGGATTAGGCTCTGAGTTTTTTCTTCTATTATAGCTTATTTTAGACTAATAGAGTATTGAACTTCCTATCGTTTCTAAAAATCAATGAAAATGTCACAGATGTAACATAAGCAGAGAACTTCCTATTCAGTAGGAGGTTTGTTTTTCCCCAAGATAAAGATTGGTTCAAAGTCTCCATCCTGATAAAGGAAACACAGAGCCGTAATCGGTACATATCCGTTTGTAAAAAAACTCATTGTCATCTGCGCCAAAACATCATAGCCTGTATCATTTTGGATGTCTCCTATAATCAAAACATCCTGATGCGGAACAGATACCGTCATAGTTCCCTTCATTTTTTCTGACATTTTTCGAAGAAATACATCATTCAATATCCTGCTTGCATCATAGCCATCATTCGAATTAATAAAATAAAAAGTATTCCCTGCGACTTCATCCTGTTTCATTTCTGTATGAAGTGACCGGACATTAAACTTAGCCATCTCTCTGACAGATTGTGCCGATAGTTCGTTTTTTTCCAGCCATTTTTCATCGATCAGCCGATAGCTTTTACCCAAGTCCAATGCATAATAGATTCGCGTTTCAGCAGTGTGGTCATCAAATAATAACGTAGCTCCATCTTCTGATTTTGTTGGAAATGAAGTGGCTCTTATCACCGGATAGATGAGACCGCCTGCCTGGTCCATTACATGGTCCTTCCCCATTACAGTAAGGGCTTCATTCACATAGTAGACAATTTCCTCAATCGCCTTATCCTTTATCTCATTCCATTTATTGACAACTGAGGCGAGGGAGACGGTAATTCCCTTTCCGGTGTTATTATTTTCAATCCGCAAAGTATCATGTTCACGATCATAGCGAATGGTCCGATCAGGAGCCATAAATTTTTCCTGAAGAATCTGTTTCATTTTTAGAGTATTCATTTTCATGATATCCACCTCATTTTTCCCTCTACATAAAGCTTATTGTACTGAATTTAAAAGCGAATGTTCAACCATGCTGCGGGGATAAAGATAGTGAAGGTAATATAATGTGAGGATGTACGAAAGAGCGGGTCTTACAGTTAACAAGTTCTTACAAACTCAACGTGTACTGCCGGCAATCAGATTGGATCTGCCGGCAGTTACCTGCTTTTAATCCACTGTTCCAGAAATTCCTGTCAGAAAGGCTTCAATTTCCTCTCTTGTCTTACGATCTTTACTAACGAATCGTCCTACCTCATTTCCATTATGAAAAGCAACAAAACTAGGAATACCATAAATGTCCCATTCTCCGCAGAGATCAATAAATTCGTCCCTGTCTACATAAACAAATTCAAGATCAGAAAACTTGGCTTCTACTTCTGGCATAAACGGTTCTATAAAACGACAATCAGGACACCAGTTTGCTGAAAATAAAAATACATGAGTTCCGCTATTAACGAGCGTATCCACTTCTTCCATAGAATGCAGTTTCTTCATCAAAAATTACCTCCAGACATGGCCTTAATTCATTTCTTAAGAAATTGTATCAAAAGTAATAGGTTAAAGACTAATGATTTGCTGTTGAACTCTTCTTTTATGACTTTTGCACCAATTATTAAGTTTATCCATGTTTAGCCACATATTTTCGTTAAACTCTTGATTTGTTCTACCGATAAAATCTATAAGGGGAATTTCGTCGATTTTTAGTGAAATTGAATGAAATTTGACAAATATTACCAAAATTCCTTAAAAAAAGAGGGGGGTTTTATTTGAGAACCATTCAATCAAGAATGTGGCTCATCGTTATTAGTGCAGTTGCCGGCATGATTATTTTACTTGGATCTAATTTCTATCTGTCATTAAAACAAAATGCGGCAACGAAAGTACAGGAAGAATTATCAGCAGCAGTTGAAAGGAGCCAGGCACTAAAATATAGCATGTCCCAAATCAGGACACTAGAGCAGCAATATTTAAATGAACCAAGCAGTGCTACAGCAACAGGAATTAATGAAGATATCAATGTAATTCGTAACGAAGCAACCAGCTTGGCCAAAGAATATTCGGATAATAGGGAAATTCAAGAACAATTTACTAAAATAAAAGATTCGGTTAATACTTACTACGAACGATTTGTAGGTTTATCAGATACATACGCAACCATTGGATATACGGCTGTCGATGGAATAAGAGGGGAAGTAGACCTTCTCAATAAAAGCCTAACTTCATTAACTGGCTCAACAGGAAACACAAGTATTGTAAATTCGATGTCATTGCTTAGTCTCTATGAAAAAAATTTCATGATAACAATGGACAGGGGAAGCTACAACCAATTTGCTGATCATCTTCAAAATATGAAGGAAGTTGTGAATGCAGCCAGTGTCAATCAGACGACGAAAAACGAAATTATGACATCGCTTTCCAATTATCAGCGTCTTTTAAATGATGTTCTACGAACATTCGACAGAACCAATGCTTACAGGGAAGACTTTAATCAGCTGGGTGAAGAAATTGAATCTGCGGTTACTACAGTAGAAGGGCTGGTTAAATCAGATTTAAATCAAGTAAAAACTACATTGCAAAATGAAAATGAAACGTTGCAATTATGGATTATACTTTTTAGCTTTGTTTTAATCGCCTTTATTTTTGTCATGAGTTTTTATATTGTAAAAGGAATTAATCGCTCTATTCTATCATTAAAATTCGGTGCTGAAAAAATCGGAAACGGTAACCTTGCCTATCGGGTTGCACTCCATTCTGAAGATGAAATGGGGGATTTAGCCAACACCTTCAACCAAATGGCTGATAAGGTTCAGCATGCATTTATCCAAATTCTCAATTCGTCTGATGCTGTCCAGGCTGCATCGCAGCATCTGGCAGCGATTTCGGAAGAAACAACTGCACAGGCCAATGAAGTTAATCATGCCATCAAACAAGTCGCAGCGGGTGCTGCCGATCAGTCCGAAAGACTGGAAGAAAGTAATCTGCTGGTAAAGGAAGTAACGGAGCAAATTGTAAAGACAGAAGGATTAAGCACCATTATTTCCAAGAACGCAGCACAAACAGAAGAAGAAGGAAAAAGAGGTTTATTAACAGTTCAAGAGCTTTCGTCAACTTCTAATGAATTCTTGGAACTGGCCAATCACTTAACGCAACAAGTTGTCTCAGCATCTGAACAATCAAACAGAATCTCAACTATTGTCGAAACAATTGAAGAAATTGCTGAAAATACAAACTTGCTGGCTTTAAATGCAGCTATTGAATCCGCTCGGGCAGGAGAGGCTGGAAAAGGATTTGCAGTAGTTGCCAGCGAAGTTCGTAAACTGGCCGAACGTTCTAAAAACGAAGCTAGACAAATTCAGGATCTAGTTGCTGCCATGAGTGAACAAATGGAACAATTGAAGCGCGATGCCAGTCAATTTGATGAATTCAAAACAAAACAGGCAACAGTAGTTGGGGAAACGAAAAGTGCCTTTGAAAACATTACAACTCACGTAACGGGAATATCTCTTAATATAAGAGATATTCAATGGGCCGTAACTGATATTCAAAAAGCTAATAGTAAGCTGACTGAAAAACTTGAAACAATTTATCTGATTTCGGAACAATCTGCTGGAGTTTCTGAGGAAGTAAGTGCTTCGAGTGAAACGCAGCTAGAAGCGATTTCTCAGGTAACAGAAGCGGCCAATGAATTGAGTAATATTGCGATAAATCTTCAGCATGAAATTTCTCAATTTGAATTGGATGGAAAAGACCTTGGACCAATTGAGGAAATACCAAAATCCGTATTCGAAGCTAAGCTAGACCTAATTTTCAGCAAGCTTTCTAAAGCTAAATTACCGAAAGAAAGCTTGAAAAACATAAAAGAAAAAGTGCTAAAGAAAAAGAAAAATAACTAACTGTTAATGATTGGAGGAAGGAAACTGCAAGGCTCCTGCGGAAATACGGTCTGGCAAGACCCCGCGGTGAGATACGCGCCAGGAGGCTTGTCAGTTCGTCCGCGGAAACAGAATCGTTTCCCTGACCCAATGTAAAAAGCATGGATCACATCAAAGATCCATGCTTTTTTATCGATTTTTTAATTTTGAACAGCTGGCTTAAATGAACGTAATATTTCAATCATACTGCCAATATCAGTGGTTACATTTTTTGTAGATGTTTCAGTTGTCATTTTTTTGCCGCCAATCCCGACTGTCAAAATAACCTGATCCTTGTCTAGCTCCTCGACTACTAAATAGGCAAACTCGCCTTCCTTTTCTATGCTATGATGGAACAGAATAGAATTCGAACTGTTCATTAATGAATTATACAATTCTTTAGAATTAGGCTCCTCAATATCATTATAAAAGAGTATATATGTTTGCGACCCTTTTTCGAGAATAATATTAGAAGGTGAAACGTCAGCAACTGACATCAGGAATGGAAGATACAAATTACCGTTAGAAGTTGATTCATTCGGTTCTTTTGCCTTTTCATTTAAGGCTTCTTCTATAACATTGGTTGCGTGGCTTTTCATATCATCAATAGAGACAGAACATGCTGAAAGCAGTGAAATAATAAGTATAATAAATAGTGTCTTAAAATAGATGGACACTTTCCCCTTCAATGAAAATCCCTCCAAACACAGATCAAATTTACAAGTAACGCCTATCTATCATCCCTACTATGTTAACATAAATCATCTGATAGGCGTACTCCCAACTTTTCCCGCAAGGAGGTATATGGGTTTCTCATTTCATGAATTGGCTTTATTGATTTGACCTTGTTGGAATGGTAGTCTATTCATTATATTAGACTGTTATGAAAATATGCGAACTTAAAGATTGAAGAAGGAGGTATTATTAATATGGAATTAGTTGTTTATTTAGCGGGAGAAATTCATTCACCATGGAGGGATGAAGTAAAGGATAAAGCAAAAGCGTTAAAGCTCCCTCTAACTTTTGTAGGTCCAATGGAAAATCATTCACGTTCTGACAAGATCGGAGTCGAGATTCTAGGGGAACAGCCAACTCCAATATTAATGGATGAAGCAGCTTCAAAAATCAATAATTTGCGCACGCAAATATTAATGAAAAAAGCAGATTTGGTTATCGCTTATTTTGGGGAAAAATATAAACAATGGAACACAGCAATGGATGCCAGTGCTGCAATCACTTTAGGCAAGCCCCTTATTTTAATTAGACCCGAAGAACATCATCACGCTTTAAAAGAGCTTTCGCAAAAAGCCAATGTAACGGTCGAAACCATTAATCAGGCAATTAAAGTGCTGTCTTATGTATTTGAAACTGAATAATAATTAAGCGGTTGTTTCAAGATGAGGGAGAACATCCCGGCGTCTGGAGACAACCGCTCATTATTTAGCCTATCTGCTGAAATAACTGTTTTTGTCTAGATATTTCCTTATAATAAGGAATTTTATTTAAATCAACATTGCCGCCGCTAACGACACAACCGACCTTTCTTCCTTTTATTTTTTTAGATAGAAGAGATGCTAAAGCTACTGCACCCGCTCCTTCGACTAATGTCTTTTCTCTTTGGAGCATAAACAGAATTGCACCTGCAATTTCCTCTTCATCTACGAGCACCATATCGTCTACCAGGCTTTCAATAATCGGATAAGTTACTTCCCCTGGCTTTTTAACAAGAATCCCATCTGCTATCGTTTCGGCGTGAGTTAAAATAGCTTCACCCTTTCCTGTATATTGGTTATAAGTTGCAGGTGCTCCGGCTGCTTGAACACCAATAACCTTAAGTCTCGGGTTAAATGCTTTTATTGCTAATGCCATTCCGGCAATTAATCCGCCTCCGCCAACCGGGACAACGATTGTGTCAAGATCCTGACATTGTTGCATCATTTCTAGTGCTATGGTTCCCTGACCAGCAATTACCTTCATATCATCAAATGCATGAACAAAGGTAGCCCCCGATTCATCCCTATATTCCATAGCAGCCATATAGGCTTCTTGATAGGATTCTCCTGTTAAAATGATTTCGGCACCGTATCCCTTTGTTGCCTCAATCTTAGCTTGTGGAGTACATTGCGGCATATAGATTTTGGCACAGATGCCACGCTTTGTTGCTGCAAATGCAACCCCTTGGGCGTGGTTCCCTGCTGAAGCACAGACGATTCCGCGAGATGCCTCATCGTGCGTAAGAGAAGTAACCTTATTCAATGCTCCACGCAGTTTGAAAGAACCTGTTTTTTGTAGGTTTTCCATTTTTAAATATACATCATAACCTACTAACCGATTTAATGTCGCAGACTGTTTTAGCGGGGTTCGATGCACCGTATTCATCAAATTCTCCATCGCTAAAACAACTTCATTTTTGTTTAGGAAATTCCCAATTCCTTCATCTCCTATCTTGTTAATTCGTATTTGCGAATATGTTCTTCATATGCAAGCGTAATCGATATTTCATCCCAACCATTCATCAGCATTTGCTTCCAGTATGGATCAATATCGAAAGTTGCGGTAAAGCCAGCTTGATCTAAAACTGTCTGTTCCTCTAAATTAATGAATAATTCCAAGTCTGATTGGCTTGCTTTTTCAAACAGATTATCAACTTCAGCCTGTTGCAGCCGAATCGGCAAAAGCCCGTTTTTTACGCAGTTATTATAGAATATATCTGCAAAGCTAGGAGCTATGACAACTTTAAACCCATAATCCATGATTGACCATGGAGCATGTTCCCGAGATGATCCACAGCCAAAGTTTGCTCCTCCCAGTAAAATCGTAGCATCACGATACTGCTGATTATTTAATGGGAAATCTGGATTAGGAGAACCATCGTCATTAAATCTCCAATGATAAAAGAGATATTTCCCGAATCCCTGACGGTCAATCTTTTTTAAAAACTGTTTAGGGATAATTTGATCTGTATCTACATTTTCCCGGTTAAGGGGAAACACTTTCCCGCGGTACTTTTGAATACCAGCCATAATGACCCTCCATTGTTTTTATTGATGTACAGGCATTAGAGTGCGGACGTCCGTAAACTTTCCAGTTACCGCTGCAGCTGCTGCCATTGTCGGACTGACAAGATGAGTACGGGCCCCATTCCCTTGGCGGCCTTCGAAATTCCGGTTCGACGTTGAAGCACAGCGTTTTCCAGCTGGAACCACATCATTATTCATAGCGAGACACATGCTGCAGCCAGCTTCTCTCCACTCAAAGCCAGCTTCTTCAAAAATTTCATGAAGGCCTTCTTTTTCTGCTTGCACCCTGACAGATTGGGAGCCAGGAACCACAATCGCGGTAACTCCTTTATGCACTTTTTTTCCTTTCACAATTTCTGCTGCTGCCCGTAAATCACTTATTCTCGAATTCGTACAAGAACCAATAAATACATAATCAATGGTGACCTCACTGATTTTTGTTCCGCCTTCGAGTCCCATATAGGTTAAAGCTCGTTTGACAGCCTCTTGCTCAGATGGTTTTTCGAATTGCTCCGGTTTAGGGATTTCTTGACTAATGCTAATACCCATTGAAGGATTCGTACCCCAGGTTACTTGAGGCTCAACCTCTGCCGCATTGATTTCAAGCGTCTTATCATAATCGGCATCTTCGTCCGACGCGTATTGTTTCCACTTTTCAACGGCCTCTTCAAACGCGGCACCTTGCGGAATATATCTTTTTCCTTTTAAGTATTCAAAGGTCACTTGATCAGGACTGATGATTCCAGCTCTGGCTCCTGCCTCAATGGACATGTTACAGACGGTCATTCTTTCTTCCATCGATAGATTACGAATCGCTTCACCTGTATATTCAATTATGTAGCCAGCTCCTACACCTACCCCAAACTTAGCAATAATGGCTAGAATCAAGTCTTTAGCGGTAATGCCATACCCCAGTTTGCCATTCACTTTTATCTGTAAGGTTTTCGGCTTAGATTGCCATAATGTTTGAGTAGCCAATACATGCTCAACCTCACTGGTTCCAATTCCAAATGCAAGCGCTCCAAAGGCCCCGTGAGTAGAGGTATGGCTGTCCCCGCAAACAATTGTTTTTCCAGGCTGCGTTAATCCAAGTTCAGGACCAATTACATGAACAATCCCTTGGTCTGGGTGATTAATATCTGCTAGCGGAATTCCAAATTCTTGACAATTCTCTTCTAGCTTAGTCATTTGTGTTTTAGCTATCTGGTCATGAATAATGTTCCTATTTTTTGTCGGAACATTGTGGTCCATTGTGGCAAAGGTTAGGTCTGGTCTTCGGACCTTGCGATTTTTTATGCGCAAGCCTTCAAATGCTTGTGGTGATGTGACTTCGTGGACAAGATGAAGATCAATATAGAGTAAATCTGGTTTGCCGCTTTCCCGGTAAACAACATGATCCTCCCACAATTTTTCAATAATATTCCTTGGCTTCAACGTCTTTGTCCCTCCCTAACATTCATTCCGTATCTTTCAGCTTGGTTCAACGAGGAACAAGATTATGTTCTTGTTCCCCGCTGTTTTTCGGGTATTTTTACAAGACTGATTTCAATACTTTGTTGCTAATTACACCGCAGTTGAGCTCATTTCATCAAAATCTTTAGATATCAGCCTATTACAAATAAACACTCATGATGGCAGACGATACTTGTTCCTCTTCAAGGTAATGGAGAACTAATTGGCTCATTTCATTGGTGCCTGTTTCTCCTCCAAGATCTCTAGTCCGATATCCCGCATTCAGGACTTCCTGAACGGCATGCTCAATTAATTCTGCTTCTTGTTGAAGGCCGAATGAATATTTGAGCATCAAAGCAACTGAAAGTATAATTGCCAGCGGATTGGCTCTATCCTGACCTGCAATATCGGGAGCAGAGCCGTGAACTGGCTCATACAAGCCGAGAAAATCCTCCCGTAGGCTAGCCGAAGGCAGCATGCCAAGCGAACCAGTTAACATGGATGCTTCATCACTCAAGATGTCCCCAAACATATTTTCGGTAACAATGACATCAAAATGTTTCGGCTGGTAAATTAGTTTCATTGCTGCAGCGTCTACTAGTAAATGTTCCACCTCTACATCTGGGTAGTGTTGTGATGCCTCATCAACTACCTCGTGCCACATTCGGCTTGATTCCAAAACATTGGCTTTATCAACGGATGTCAATTTTTTTCTTCTGATCGATGCAAGCTGAAAAGCTTTGTGGACCACTCTTTCGATTTCACTGCGATCATAGAGCAGGGTATCAACGGCTATCTCTTTATTCTTGCCCCTTCTTTCACTTGGCTTGCCAAAATAAATGCCGCCTGTCAGCTCTCTAACGATGACAAAATCTACATTTTCTATCACATTGCGCTTTAAAGGTGATGCTTCTAGCAAACTTTCAAATGTAGCAACTGGCCGCAGATTAGCAAACAGACCGAGTTCTTTTCGGATATCCAGCAGGCCCTTTTCCGGTCGAAGATGTACAGGCACATCCTGCCATTTCGGTCCGCCAACTGCTCCTAATAAAATCGCATCACTTTGTTTACAAAGCTCTAAGGTTGCTTGAGGTAGTGGTTCATTATGAAGGTCAATGGCAACACCGCCAATATCTCCTTGTTCCACTTCGAAATCGTGACCAAATAGGTCCCCCACAGCATGTAACACATCAAGCGCCCCGCTCATTACTTCCGGACCGATTCCATCTCCAGGCAGTACTGCCACTTTCTTTTTCACCGCAGGTCCCTCCCATTTTGTTTGGCTATTCTGTTAATGGCAATTACATCGCTATTTCTTTTTGTTTAATCCCTTTTAGGCTTAAGACTCGATTGACTGCATTTAAATAGGCTCTTGCTGAGGCTTCCAGCACGTCTTGAGCCGTCCCTCTGCCGCTTGAAGTGATTTCATTATATTGAATCTGAACATATGAATCCGCTAGGGCATCTCTGCCTCCGCCAACCGAATTTATCTTGTAATCTAGCAGTGTAACAGGTCCATCGACCAGTTTCTCGATTGTATTATAAATTGCCTCAACACTGCCTGAGCCTGTGGATGCTTCTTGTTTATAATCTCCTTCTGGTGTAACTACAGCAATCGTTGCGGTAGGGATATTATCCATTCCATATTGAACCTGTAAACTCTTTAAATCGTAGGCTTGAATTTCTTTAGCTTCCGTTTGTTTGTCAGTCAAAATCGCGAAGATATCCTCATCCGTCACTTCTTTTTTCCGGTCGGCCAAATCCTTGAATGCTTTAAAGGCTTCATTTAATTTTGAATCACTTAATTCAAAGCCCATTTCCTCCGCCTTATTTTTGAAGGCATGACGCCCAGAATGTTTTCCCAATACTAATTTGTTTGTTTTTAGCCCGATTAGCTCAGGCGTAATAATTTCATAAGTGCTTCTTTCTTTTAACACTCCATCCTGGTGAATCCCGGATTCATGGGCAAAAGCATTGTTCCCAACTACCGCTTTATTGCCGGGAACAATCATTCCTGTAAGTTTGCTTACTAGATTACTCGTTCTTTTAATTTCATCTAGCTTTAATCGGGTCGTCGCATTATAAAAATCTTGGCGGATATGCAAAGCTACCGCAATTTCTTCTAGTCCTGCGTTACCCGCCCGCTCCCCAATCGCATTAATTGTACCCTCAATCTGATCTGCCCCATTTTCAATCGCTGCTAAGGCGTTGGCAGTTGCTAAACCAAGATCATCATGTGTATGAGCGGAGAGCTTAACCTTATCGATGTTAGGGACATGTTCTTTAATATAGCGGAAGAGTGCCCCGTACTCTTCCGGTGACCGATACCCTACTGTGTCCGGGAGGTTAATGACAGTAGCTCCCGCTTTAATCACTTCTGTTATGATTTTGACTAAGAATGCTTTATCTGATCGGCATGCATCTTCAGCCGACCATTGAACATGGGTGAATCGCTTCTTTGCATACCTAACAGCTGCTACAGCTGTTTCAAGCACTTGCTCGGTGGACATCTTTAGCTTATAGGTCATGTGAATTGGAGAGGTAGCCAAAAATACATGAATCCTTGGTTCACTGGACCCTTTCAGAGCCTCCCAGGCAGCATCTATATCTTTTTCATTCGCACGGGCGAGACCAGTGACTGAACTGTTTTTTATCGTTTCAGCAATCATTTTCACTGCTTCAAGGTCACCACTTGAAGCAGCAGGAAACCCTGCTTCAATAATATCAACGCCTAAGCGTTCTAGCTGTTTAGCTACTTCTAATTTTTCAATCGTATTCAAATTTACTCCTGGTGACTGCTCCCCATCTCTAAGCGTTGTGTCAAAAACATCAATTTTGCGCACTCATTACCACTTCCTTTTTTTGCGATTTTTTAATGAATGGCATCAAGCTTCTCAAATGTCTTCCGACTACTTCAATCTGATGATTCTTTTCGCGTTCATTCGTTGCATTAAACATCGGGCGATTTGCCTGGTTTTCTAAGATCCAGCCTTTTGCAAATTTACCGGATTGAATATCGTCGAGAACTTCTTTCATTCTTTGTTTTGTTTCAGCATTGATTACTCGCGGTCCAGATACAAAATCTCCCCATTGGGCTGTATCAGAGATCGAGTATCTCATGCCTTCAATCCCATCTTCATACATCAGGTCAACAATCAGCTTTAGCTCATGTAAACACTCAAAATAGGCAACTTCTGGCTGATAACCAGCTTCGACGAGAGTTTCAAAGCCTGCTTTCACTAATGACGTTAAGCCTCCGCAAAGAACTGCTTGCTCTCCAAATAAATCCGTTTCAGTCTCTTCTTTAAAGGTCGTCTCTAAAATTCCGGCACGACCTGCACCAATTCCCTTCGCATAAGAGAGAGCAATCTTGTCGGCTTCGCCCGTCACATTTTGATAAACGCCAAATAATGCTGGTACTCCAGCACCGCTTTCATACGTTCTTCTTACCAGATGCCCTGGACCTTTCGGTGCAACGAGAAAGACATCAACATCTTTGGGAGGTACCACCTGATGAAAATGGACGTTAAATCCGTGCGCAAAAGCTAATGCTTTTCCGGGTTTTAAAGCGGGCTCAATTTCATTTTTGTAAACTTCCGGCTGCCTTTCATCTGGCAATAAAATCATCACAACGTCGGCTTCTTCACTTGCTTCTTTAACCGTTTTTACTGAGAATCCATCTTGCTCTGCCTGTTCCCAAGACTTTCCTTTTCTAAGACCGACTACTACGTCATAGCCGCTATCCCTTAAATTTTGCGCATGGGCGTGACCTTGTGATCCATAGCCCACAACCGCCACCTTTTTTCCTTGTAACGCGTCCACTGCTACATCTCCGTTATAATAAACTTTTACCATTATTTTTCATCCCCTCATTTAAATAGTGTGTATTGCTTTAGTTCTGTAACTGATTTTTGTGAACCTCTCGGAAATGCTGTTACGCCAGTTCTGGCCATTTCTTTAATTCCGTATGGCTTTAAAAGCTCAATCATTGCCTCAACCTTCTCTGTATCACCTGTTACCTGGACAGTGACACTGTCACGGGACATATCAATGACACTTGCCCGAAAAGGTTCAATAATACCATTTATTTCAGCCCGAGTTTGGCCGTTGCTCAGTACTTTTATTAAAGCCAATTCTCTTGCCACAATCGCTTGATCGGTGATGTCAGAAACTTTCAAAACATCAATTTGTTTGTTTAATTGTTTAATAAGCTGTTCGATTTGCCGATCATCTTCTACGTATACAACAAATGTCATACGGGAGACTCCCTCTGTTTCAGTGTGACCGACAGTAATGCTTTCAATATTGAACTGTCGCTTTGTAAAGAGCCCCGTCACCCTATTTAAAACGCCACTTTGATTCAAAACCATCGCTGTCACAATTCTTTTTCTCATGGTTTCACCCCAATCATTTCATGTAACCCTGATCCTGGAGCCACCATAGGAAATACATTTTCTGTCGGACTAACTCTGCAATCAATGACGGCCGGTTCTTTTAGCGGTAATACCTCGGACAATAATTTTCTTGCTTCTTCTGCTGATGATACGCAATATCCTTTCACCCCATAAGCCTCTGCCAATCTTACAAAATCCGGCTGAACCGTAAGCAGTGATTGAGAATACCGCTGCCCATGGAATTTTTCTTGCCATTGCCGTACCATACCAAGTGCTCCGTTGTTTACAATAATGACTTTAACTGGGAGGGAGAGTTCCTTGAGTAAGATTAATTCTTGGGATGTCATTTGAAACCCGCCATCTCCGACAATCGCGATTACGTTTTTATCCGGCTTTGCGATTTGAGCCCCGATCGCAGCCGGAAAACCAAATCCCATTGTTCCGAGTCCGCCTGAAGTTACCCAGTTATGCGGTTGATTAAAGGTGTAATATTGGGCTGCCCACATTTGGTGCTGACCGACATCAGTTGTGACAACTGCTTCCCCTTTTGAAATTTCATGGACCATTTGGATTAATTCTTGAGGCGATATCCATTCACTTACCTCGTTATGCCAATATGGATATTGTTCCTGATATTCCTTGAGATGGAGTAGCCATTCATCGGATTTTGAACTCGACCCGTTTTCGTCCAGCAGTTTTTGCAGCGCTTCTTTTGCATCCCCTACGATTGGAATATGAGTCACGACGTTTTTTCCAATCTCTGCCGGGTCAATGTCGATATGGGCCACTTTTGCACGTGGTGCAAAGGTTTTAAGATTTCCTGTGAGACGATCATCAAATCTTGCTCCTACATTAATGAGGAGATCACACTCATATAGACCCATGTTTGCTGCATAGCATCCATGCATTCCGCCCATCCCCAAAAATAGCGGATGATCAGCTGGGAATCCTCCTAATCCAAGGAGAGTGTGTACGACTGGTATTTTTTTGGTTTCTGCAACCGCCAGCAGCTGTTCAGATGCTCTTGCATGCAATACGCCGGCACCGGCTAAAATAACGGGTCTCTTTGCTGCTTCTATTGCTTCACTTAACTTTTTAATCTGTAAGACATTCGGCTGAATGGTAGGCTGAAAACCTGGCAAATGAACCGAGTCTTGAAAAACAACTTTGCCCTTAACAGTTGAAACATCTTTTGGAATATCGATTAAGACAGGTCCCGGCCTTCCTGTTGTAGCAATATGAAAGGCTTCCTTTATAATTCTTGGGAGATCTTGCAATTCACGGACCTGATAATTATGTTTTGTGATTGGCATTGTAATTCCAATAACGTCAGCCTCTTGGAAAGCATCGGTCCCAATCAGTCCAGATGCCACTTGCCCGGTAAATACCACAAGAGGGATGGAATCCATCATGGCATCCGTTATTCCAGTGACTAAATTAGTAGCACCTGGTCCAGAAGTTGCAATGACGACTCCTGGTTTGCCAGAAACTCTTGCATACCCTTCTGCGGCGTGAATAGCTCCCTGCTCATGTCTCGCAAGAATGTGACGAATCGGGTTCTGGTAGAGAGCATCATAAATTGGTAATGCCGCACCACCCGGATATCCAAATACAACTTCAACACCTTCTTGCTTTAAGGCGTGGATCAGAGTTTCAGCCCCGCTCAGCTGAGTCCCAGGATCTGCCTTTACATCTACCTTCATTCTTTCATCTCCTCTCAAGGGAATTATTATTTCTTTAGGCCCAGTGACATTTTTATAAATAATGCTCTGTGGAAACCAAAATTGTAATGAGCTAAAATCCACGAGACTCCTGAGGAAAAACGAGCCAATCGAGACCCCGCGTACTGAGGTACGAGCGAGGAGGCTCGATGGTTCGTCAGCGGAAAGGGAGTGGATTTTAGCGAATATCAACAAAGTTGTAACAGAGCCTATAATAAAAAAAGCCTAATCACCCACTACGACACTTGCTTCGTTTCGTAGGGATGAAAAGGCTATTTTCCTTTCCATGGTACCACCCTAATTTGTAGGATCCTCGCAGATACTACCTCAGTGAGAGATTTTGATAGGGTCAGACCCTCAATCTCTCCATTTGATAACGAGTATGTGGACTCGGCCATTCCTACTAAAAGAGTTCAGAACAGCACTCAGAGGGGATGTCGTGATTGGGTGTATTACCGGCTTCCAGCACCACCGGCTCTCTGGGAATACTAAAATCCAATCACTTTTGCCTCGTCAGCGATTTATCTGGATTAAATTTTCAAAATACCGCCTGTACTTGCGGACGTTACTAATTTTGAGTATCGCGCTAAGTAACCGCGTTTAATCTTTGGTTCAGGCGGTACCCAGTTCTTTTTGCGATTTTCAAGTTCTTCTTCAGTTAAGAGCACGTTAATTCTTCTGTTGGTCAAGTCAATTAAAATCGGGTCGCCGTTTTCTAAAAGAGCAATCGGTCCTCCTTCTGCTGCCTCAGGAGAGATATGGCCGATTGAAATCCCTCTTGTTGCACCTGAAAAGCGGCCGTCTGTAATTAGAGCAACCTTTGTTCCTAAGCCGCGGCCGACAATACTTGCGGTGGGTGCGAGCATCTCAGGCATTCCAGGTCCGCCTTTTGGACCTTCATAACGGATGACTACAACATGCCCTTCTTTTACGAGACCCTCATCAATTCCTTTTTGGGCTTCTTCCTGAGAGTTAAAAATAATGGCTTCTCCCATAAAGGTTTTGATCGATGGGTCCACAGCCCCTACTTTAATAACGCCGCCATCAGGAGCTAAATTTCCATACAAAACGGATAATCCCCCTACAGGACTGTAGGGATTTTCCAGCCTCCGGATCACTTCGTCATTTTTTATATCATAAGGCTCAACTAATTCAGAGATGGTTTGGCCAGTAACGGTAATCCGGTCCTTATGAATTAAGCCTTCTATCCTGCATAGTTCTTTGATGATGGCGCTAATCCCGCCTGCACGGTGAACATCATCCATTGTATAGTCAGAAGCCGGGCTGATTTTAGCCAAGTATGGCACTTTTTGGGCTATTTCATTGATTCTATTGAGGTCATAATCAATTCCGGCTTCATTTGCTATGGCTAAAGTATGTAATACAGTATTCGTGGAGCCTCCCATTGCCATATCTAGCGCAAATGCATCATCAATTGCCTCTTTCGTAACAATATCTCTTGGCTTGATATCATTTTTAACCATGTGAATAAGGTGACGTGCAGCTTCCCGAACTAATTCATATCGTTGCTCAGATGTTGCAACAATCGTTCCATTTCCGGGTAATGCCAAACCGAGCATTTCCATAAGTGAGTTCATCGAATTCGCAGTAAACATTCCTGAACAGGATCCGCAGGTTGGACACGCATTTTGCTCGATATCGAGCAGTTCTTCTTTTGTCATTTTCCCAGCCTGAAGGGCTCCAACACCTTCAAACACCGAAACGAGAGAAAGTGGTTTGCCCGAAGAGGATCTTCCCCCTTCCATCGGACCGCCTGAAACAAACACAGAAGGCACATTCGTTCTTACTGCCGCCATTAACATGCCAGGTGTAATCTTGTCACAGTTAGGTATATAGAACACTCCATCAAACCAATGAGCATTAATAACTGTTTCTGCTGAATCCGCAATTAACTCTCGGCTTGGCAAGGAATACCTCATTCCGATATGTCCCATTGCGATTCCATCATCAACCCCAATGGTATTAAATTCAAATGGAATGCCTCCCGCTTCCCGAATCGCTTCTTTGACAACTTCGGCAAAGGCCTTCAAATGCACATGGCCGGGAATGATATCAATATATGAATTACAGATTCCGATAAATGGTTTATCTAAGTCGTGTGTTTTTACTCCCGTAGCATACAGCAAACTTCGGTGGGGAGCCCGGTCAATGCCGACCTTTATCATGTCACTACGCATCGAATCTCCTCCAGCAATTATTATCCTGCTTGAACATCTTCATGTGTATAAACCTTGTATCCATCTTCGACTACCTTTTTTCTGAAAGCTTCAAGAAGTTGGCCGGTAATAAATCCAGGTTTTCCACCACTTATTTCTCTGCCATCAACCTTAACTACCGGTATGACCTCAGCTGCTGATCCGGTTAAGAACACTTCGTCAGCGACATAGACATCATGTCTAGTAAATATTTCTTCACGTACATCAAAGCCCAGCTGCTGCCCAATTTCAATAATTGCATTTCGGGTAACACCTTCTAACGCCCCAACATATCCGGGAGGTGTTAAGAGGGTATTTCCTTTGACGATAAAAATATTTTCACCTGAAGCTTCAGCCACATAACCTTGGTCGTTTAACATTAGCGCTTCGCTCGCGCCCGCAATGTTGGCTTCAATTCTTACTAGAATATTATTTAAATAGTTTAATGATTTTACCTTTGGAGATAGTACATCAGACCGATTTCTTCTTGTTGCAACTGTAATGATGTCAATCCCTTTTTCATAAAGACTTTTTGGAAATAGGGAAAGCTGTTCTGCAATGATTATGACTTGTGGCCTGGCACAAGTGGATGGGTCTAAACCTAAGTTACCGACACCTCTTGAAACAACAACCCGGATATACGCATCCACAAATTGATTTTTCCTTAAAGTTTCTGCAATCACTTCAGTCATTTCATCTTTCGTTAATGGGATGTTTAACATAATAGACTTCGCTGAATTGTAGAGGCGATCAACATGCTCTTGTAAGCGAAACACATTGCCGTCATACATCCTAATCCCTTCAAACACCCCATCTCCGTATAAAAATCCGTGATCGTACACGGATATAACCGCCTCTTCCTTTCTTACGAATTGGCCGTTTAAATAAATCCATTGTTCGCTCATGTCAATCGCTCCCTTCGATATATTTTTCATCTAATCAGCTTATACAAATCGGCTTTATGAACCTTTAACACTGTAAAGTGATTGTTCTGTTTGGCAATATATTACGCTCGTTTTTTTGATAGGTCAACACCCTTTTTTGCAGTTTTTTGACTATTTAGATTTATCAGGAAAATAGGAAGCGCTTACAATGTTTTTAAATCAAGCTTCTTCGCCTTTTAAAATTTTTTGTCTTTTTTTATTTATTTTTTGTAAAGGGTTTTCGCTAAGTTCAGTCAATCGAAATAAAGATTTTGGCGATTATTCCTCCTATTTACGGACCAAGTTGTCAATTAAGCCGGATATAATCGGGACCTGCGGATTTTTAATTGTTGGGTCTTTCGTTAAAAAAAAAACGATATCAAATAAAAAAAAGACCATGGAACAATCCATAGTCCTTTTGGTTTATTTTTGTTTTTGAGAATAAGTGCCTATTGATATATTGCTCTAAATTTGTCAGATTTCAGCTAATGATTTTCTTGTTTTTTCAAAAATATATATTGGCCAACTAACAGTTTCACAACTTGTTCAAACATTTCCTCCCGGGTTACCCATGCTGATGTAAAGACACCAACAGCCCCTTTTGAATAGCGAATTCCTTTTTCTTGCGTATATTCATCCATAACCGGGCCGAGTTCTTGCCCTTCACGAAGCTTTACAGCAATCGCATCAGGCAGAGGAATTCTCGCACCGCCTGCCGTCAGGATACCGCCATCCCAGCATAAAGCCCCCCAATTACAGACATAGAGCTGATCGCCCTGTTCGTAAACTCCCCCTTCTAGGCCAATGCCGATATCTGCTTTTGTCTCATTCTTTGCATTTTTGGCTCTTTCTATAGCACCTTGCAAGGTTTCCTGATCGGAAAAAGGCTGATCGGACACACCAGAAGGAACATCGACACCTATGACGTCAGCTTGAAACTGCTCCAATACTTTTTGTACAGCTCCTATCTTTGCAGGATTACTAGAACCGACTGCCACTTTCATCGCGAATCTCCTTTTGCAATGTTCATTTTGTTAAAACGGAAAAGACGGGAATCTTATCCCGCCCTTCTACTATCAGCTTTGATTTCGGATACTTTCAACCGTTGTTTGATCACATGCCTTTACTAATTTAACCAATAATTCTTTAGCCGCTGCATAATCATCCACATGGACAATGGCCGCATGTGTATGAATATATCGTGAACATATTCCAATCACAGCACTCGGTACTCCTTCATTCGACGTATGCACTCTTCCCGCATCAGTTCCGCCTTGCGAAATAAAATATTGATAAGGAATCGAATGAGTCTCAGCCATATCTAAGACAAACTCCCTCATCCCCCGATGTGTAACCATGGAGCGGTCATAAATACGCAATAAGGTCCCTTTGCCGAGCTGACCAAATTCGTTCTCATCACCAGAGGCATCGTTGGCCGGACTTGCGTCAAGTGCAAAGAATATATCCGGCTTAATCATATTCGCAGCCGTTTGCGCCCCTCTTAGTCCTACTTCTTCTTGGACAGTCGCCCCGGAATATAAAATATTAGGAATTGTTTCACCCTTAAGTTCTTTTAATAATTCGATTGACAGGCCGCAGCCATAGCGGTTATCCCAAGCCTTTGCCATAATTTTTTTGGGGTTGGCTAATGGAGTAAAGTCGCAAACTGGTACTATCTGCTGACCCGGTTTTATTCCAATTTGTTCAGCATCCTCTTTGGAATCAGCGCCGACATCAATCAGCATATTTTTAATATCCATCGGTTTTTTCCTCTGCTCATCACTAAGAAGATGTGGAGGGATTGAAGCAATTACACCATATACAGGACCATCATTTGTAATGACTTGCACCCGTTGGGCAAGCAGCACCTGACTCCACCAGCCTCCCAGCGGCTGAAAGCGAATCATTCCATTTTTCGTAATGCTCGTCACCATAAATCCAACTTCATCCATATGTCCGGCTACCATTACAGTGGGTCCTGATGTATTTCCTCTTTTAACCCCAAAAACTCCTCCCAGCCGATCTTGTACAACTTCATCAGCATAAAGGCTTAATTGCTCTTTCATAAAAGCTCTGACAGCATGCTCATTACCCGGTGCACCTGGGAGCTCAGTTAACGTTTTAAATAATTGCAATGTTTCCTGATTCACAAATTATCCCTCCCACTTTTAATCATAAATTAAAAACATTCTCAGAAAATATGTACCCGTATATTGTACTGAAAATTTTTACATGTTGCTAGGAATATGTTAGGTATTAGTAGTGTCAATTAAAGTAAGGTATACTATAAAAGGAGGTGCATGGCATGAATGCAAAATCTTTCTTTTTCGGCTTAATTACGGGAGTTGCAGCCGCAGCTCTACTGCAAAAGCCGCTCGCTGCTTCTACGTTCAAACAGCCAGAAAATGTTTTACATAAAGTAAAAAGCCAGTTTAAAAAGAATGGGCCAATTAGCGGCTCGTGGATTGAAATGAAAACCCAAAGCTATGCAAAAGGCCCCTTTACTTATACAGTTTATAAAGGGGGAATTACTCGCAATTTAGCTACCCACACGGAACAATGGGAATTTATCGCCGATGCTAAAACAGGGCTTGTCTTAGAAACCTATGTATTATAGAAACCACTGTATAAAACAGTGGTATTTTCTTTTATGTTTTATTTTTTCCCTTTTTCTCTCTTAATACTTTCAATAATTTCGCCGCTTGTATTAAAACGGATTGCCCGAAAATCCGCATCATGATAAAAAATAAACCATGCCTGCTTTTCTTTTCCGTATGTAATATATTTTTGCTTTTCCTTAATCGAAGTCATCGGGTAATCATCGTAGGCTAGGACCCAGAGTACATTATCATGTGCATGTGTCGGCATTAAGTCTGCCATGTGGAGCATAATGTCGTCTCCCTGTTCAAAAAGAACAATGGAATGCCCATCACTATGACCTCCAGTATGAATCATCCTGATTCCTGGAGCTACCTCTAACTCGCCGTTAAATGTAACGACTTGCTTCTCAATCGTCTCCCAATTTTCCTTCCAATATGTGTTGCGAGAGCGAATGTTTGGATTTCTCATTTCATCCCATTCCACTTGTGATGTATAAATAATTGCATTCGGAAAAGCTGAAACGAGTTTTCCATCGTTCAAATCTGTCAGACCCGTTGCATGGTCAAAGTGCATATGCGTCATGATCACTGTATCAATATCTGCCTTCGTAAGACCTAATTCCGCTAATGATTGATCAATCGCAGACTCCTCTGTAACCCCGTAATTTCGCATTTGTTTTTCAGAAAGCCTTCCATTGCCAATTCCCGCTTCAATTAAAATATTTTGTTTCCCGTCCTGAACCAGAATTGGATCGGTCCGAAGTTCGATTTGGTTTTTTTCATTAACTGTATATTTTTTTGACCATAATGGTTTTGGAACAACGCCAAACATAGCTCCGCCATCCATATGAGTTACTCCGCCATTTAACCATGTTAATGTATACGAACCGAATTGCAGATTCTCCATGTGTATTCTCCTTTCCTTCCCTTTTCATCATTTTACCATTTAACCTATTATTTTTAAAATTTTTAAAAAACGGAGTGACTAGTGTATAGGACAACGTTCTGAACTCAAAGAACCAATCATAAATTACCTAAAAACATTAGACATTTACTTAAAATTATTCTGACAGCTGTACGGAATTCCCAGCTAATCGTGTCCGAATCACGGGCTTATTCTGACAGCTTTGCGGATTTCCCAGCTAATCGTGTCCGAATCACAGGCCTATTCGGACAGCTTTGCGGAATGTCCAGCCATTTGTGTCCGAATCACAGGCTTATTCTGACAGCTGTACGGGATTCCCAGCCATTGGTGTCCAAATCACGGGCCTATTCTGACAGCTTTGCGGAATTTCCAGCCATCTGTGTCAGAATCACGGACCTATTCGGACAGCTTTGCGGAATTTCCAGTCATTCGTGTCCGAATCACAGGCTTATTCTGACAGCTTTGCGGATTTCCCAGCTAATCGTGTCCGAATCACAGGCCTATTCGGACAGCTTTGCGGAATTTCCAGCCATTCGTGTCCAAATCACGGGCCTATTCTGACAGCTTTGCGGAATTCCCAGCTAATCGTGTCCGAATCACAGGCCTATTCTGACAGCTTTGCGGAATTTCCAGCCATTCGTGTCCGAATCACAGGCTTATTCTGACAGCTTTGCGGATTTCCCAGCTAATCGTGTCCGAATCACAGGCCTATTCGGACAGCTTTGCGGAATTTCCAGCCATTCGTGTCCGAATCACGGGCTTATTCTGACAGCTGTACGGAATTCAAAGCCATCTGTGTCCGAATCACGGGCCTATTCGGACAGCTTTGCGGAATTCCCAGCTAATCGTGTCCGAATCACAGGCCTATTCGGACAGCTGTACGGATTTCCCAGCCATTCGTGTCCGAATCACGGGCCTATTCGGACAGCTTTGCGGAATTTCCAGCTAATCGTGTCCGAATCACAGGCCTATTCAGACAGCTGTACGGATTTCCCAGCCATTCGTGTCCGAATCACGGGCCTATTCGGACAGCTTTGCGGAATTCCCAGCCATCTGTGTCCGAATCACATGCCTATTCTACCTAAAAACAAAAAGAACATTTTATCGAACAATTATCCACAAATCAGGAATTTTGTAATTTGCTAGTAAACAACAAAAAAGAGCCTGACTCCCCAATGAGTCACGCTCGCTCTTTTTTAGGAAACTGAACTTCACAGCGGTAAATCCTGTTTCCTTTTCCCGAAAATTTTTCTTCGTATTCCGTCATAATATTGCCTTCCATGCCACTATTATGAAGATCCAAGCTCACATTATTTAAAAGTAATCCGTAGTGGGAAAAGCTCACTAATGAATACTCAAAAAGACCTTGGTTATCTGTTTTGAAATGAATTTCTCCATTCGGTTTTAAAATAGCTTCATAAAGTGCGAGAAAATCTTTATACGTTAATCTCCTCTTTTCGTGGCGCGTTTTTGGCCAAGGATCAGAGAAGTTTAAATAAATGCGGTCAACTTCCCCCTCTTCAAAATATTGAGGCAGATTTTTGGCATTTACATTTAAAAGCTTCAAATTTGTAAGCTCAGCCTCGATTACACGGTCCAAGGCGGTAACCAGAACACTGTCTGAAAGCTCAATTCCAATAAAATTAATATTCGGATGGGCTTTTGCCATTTCCGTAATAAAACGGCCTTTACCAGTTCCTATCTCAAGATGCAAGGGAGCTTCCTGCGCAAAAAGCTCTTGCCATTTCCCCCGGTGCTTTTCTGGATTTTGAATCACATATTGAGGATATTCCATCATTTTTTCCTTTGCCCAAGGCTTGTTTCTCATTCTCATATACGATCACCTCTAATTTCTATATAAGCATCTGTCAATTTATGCCGAAGTATAAAATAAAAAAGAATTCACAATCTATATGTGAATCCTAAAAGGAAGGAATGTCCTTAGTATGCCACTAAACAGACTAGATCAAATCAACTTGCTAAAAGATATATTGTCAAACCACACAGAAGATTGCTGCGGGTCTGTCACAGAATGTGAACAGGTAGAACGCTTGGTTAAATCTTTAATGGCTCAGCATAACCTCGATGGCAATGTAATGGCTCTGCTGCAAGATATTTATAGTTACAGCCAGGAAGGAATTCAGTCTTCTAATCTTGAAAGCCACATTACCACTTATCAGCCTAAGCTGGCACAGTGGGTAGAAGATATAAATGATTTATATTAATATTACCGGTTAATGAATAAAACTTACAAAACAGCATTTAAATATCGAAGCCAGTAATCTGCTTCATCTAAATTTTTCTTGTTTTTTAACCATTGAATGGTTTGAAGGGTTTGGGCAATTACATACCATTTCATTCTAAGTTTTAAATGATCTGTTAACGGGATTCCATATTGCTCAAGCCACTCTCCCCACTTTGCTTCTGGAATATACCAATAAAGAAGTGAGCCTAAGTCGATGGCTGGATCTCCAATTAATGCTCCATCCCAATCTATCAGATATAGTTCATTTTCTGCAGACAGCATCCAATTGTGATGATTTACATCACTGTGACACACCACATATTCGGAATGGGAAATATATTTTACTTCCGCTTTTAAATAAGCTAAGGATTCCTGAACGACCGGGGAAGCTTGCAGGTCTGGGCTTAGCCTTAAGATCAATTCCATCAGCATTTTCTCTGGATTAAGCGGTGTTTTTCCCAGTCTTTTTAGCATCGTTAATAGCGCTTTTGACTGATGAATCTTGCGCAAAAGCTTAGCGACTTCTTCTTTTTTCATATCGGCTGCTTCTAAAACCCGGCCGTGGATCCAATGCTGAGCAGTTATCACATCTCCATTTTCAAGCCTTTTTGTCCATACGAGCTTGGGAACAATCCCTTCAGCAGATAAAACCGCTAAAAATGGTGAAGAATTTCGTTTTAAGAAAAGCTTTTGCTCCTTGCTGTGGGCAAAAAAGGCCTCTCCGGTTGCTCCGCCGGCAGGCTCTATTTCCCAATTATGATCAAATAAATGTTCCACTTCTGTTCACCTACGTTATTCAAAGGTGTTGCCTGACCTTTAATTTCAACAGCTAAAGAAAACTTGGCTTGCGCCGACCCTTTTGGCTCAGGCGACTTGCAAACCCTCAACTTATCACGCTCGAAGCGCTCCGTCCTAATGCATCGCTCGAACTCGCCATCCTGGCCTTCTTACTTTATTCCTAAAAATCTTAACTATGTCGTATTTACTGCTTTGCTAAAATTTTATCTTTCTTAAACGTGTAAAATATGTGCCTTTTTCTATGTACCCATCCAGTATCGAAAAAGACAGTCTTTTTGATTGTATAACCGTTCCCTTTTTTAAGTCAAGGGCTCCTTCAAAGGTTTTACGATGTTCAGACCTGCTTTTTCAATTTGCACGCGGAAAGAGCCTTCCCCTACAATCTCCCCGTCGGCATGGATTGGCTGAGGTTCCTTTGTTTCAATAACATATTCTTGTCCCTTTAGCAAAGTGACTTCTTTTAATTTCGTATGCCCGCCCCAAAAAACCGTAATAAAAAGAAATAAAAATTTCCAGCGCGGAAGATTATGAACGACTGTGATCTCAAAAACACCATCACCGGGATGAGAAAATGGTGAAATCTTCATGCCGCCGCCAAAATATGGGTGATTGGAAATAGTGAGAAACCAAACGTTTTCAAAGATATTTTTTTGTCCATCCACTAGTATATCTGCGCTCGTCGGCTTAAATGAAAATAAATGTCTGATCAAAAAGAAAACATAAACCAGCTTTCCGACTTTCCATTTATTAAGCCATTTTTTAATGGGAGACGCATTCACACTGCCGGCAATAACAGCATCAAAGCCGCAGCCAATATTATTAACAAATTTTCCCTCACTAGTTTCAGTTTGAAAGATTCCTAAATCAATAGTATCTAGTGAATATCTGGAATCGATTAGCCAATCATAAAAATTCTTACCTTTTCGCGGAATCTGAAAACCCCTTGCAAAATCACTGCCGCTTCCAACCGGTAAACAAGTAACAGGAAAATGATTGGATTCAATCCCATTTATAACTTCATGAATCGTACCATCACCGCCTACTGCCACAATAATCCCGTTAAAGTCCGAGCGTTTAAAAACTGTTTTTACTAGTTTTCTAGCATGTTCTGGTGCAGCAGTTTGAAAAACTTCATATTCGATCCCTTTTTCCCGCAAAATGGATTCTACTCGTTTCCATACATATTGGCTTTGGCCGCTTTTTGCGTTTGGATTTACGATAAAGACAAAAGAATTCCCCATATTTAACTCCATTCGACCCGATTTGAGTAAATCGATTGGACGGTATCCAGCAATACTTTTGCAGCCTTGAGCTGCTCAGATTTAATCGGGGCTCTTTCACTTCTCATTTTTTCAAACCATTCCGGGTAGTTTCTTTTTTCAATCAAATCAACTCCGAACGGTGCCGATGGATAGTCAAGGTATCCATTCCGGCATAAAACTGCTTTTTTGATTGGAAACAAACTTCCTTGTTTTGTCAGAAGTTCTTTTACCACCTTCTCTGTTCGGTCCAGTCCAACTAACGGATTGAGGATTTTCTTTTCCTTTTCGGCTCCTTTTTTCACCCAAAAATGCTCTTTTGATCCCACAAAAACAGCATTTTCTTCCTCTTCCAAAAAGGAAATGCACCAAATAGCAGTTGGAGTAATTATAAGTGTTTCACTTTCAAATGGTGCTTTTTTCAAAAGAAAAATAGGATGATAGAGGACTAGACAATGATCAGGAAAACGCTGAAGCAAATATTTTAAATTGGCATCAGTTGAATATTTATGATCCGGGAACGATTGACTTGTTAACGTCGAGCTTGCCCACTTTATTTGAAGCCGAAATAGATGATCTAAAAAATACTGTTTGAGTTCTTCTTCCGTACGGGCTTGCTGGATGGATGAGTTCTTAAAAGGATCCAAAGCCGATTCCTCATCATGATGATTTTGATTCCATTCGAGTTCCTCTGATCTCAAGACATCTAACTTTGTTTTTTTTCTGCTGAATTTCAAAGATATCTTTGAAAAGAAAGAAGCTGTATTCCGCTTTTCAGAAATCGCTTCCGCTTCGTAAAAACTTGGCATCAGCTGCTCATTCTTCCAGCGGTCCAACAAACGTTCCCACTGCTTTTTTTTCAAACGAATAAAACGGGAGGGATAACTATATGCATCCTGCTCATATCGAGAAATATAGTCAGAAAGCTTAATAAGTTGAGCCATTCGTCCTCCCCCTTTACTATCTTTTATTGATTCAATAAAATGGTCTCTACTGCTTCGTATTTTGGTGTACGATCTAAATGAGTCTGATATAAAACAACTCGGTCTACAATAAAATTATCGGACAGTTCCACCTCTTTTAAAAGATGTGAATGAAAATTTTCGGCACCCTTCCACTTTCTCGCAACCGTAATATGCGGGGAAAACGGCCTTGTTTCCAATTCGAATCCAACCTTGGTACAGCTATTAAACACAATCGATCTTGTTTGATGAAGAAGTTCATTTTTTTCTACACCGACCCAAAAAATTCTCGGGTGGGATAATCGTCCGAATGTACCAAAAGAATCAAGCTGCAAAGAAAAAGGAGACATCAGCTGCAAGGGAGACGTCATATCTTCAATGGCCTCTTTAACCTTGGTTAGCTCCGCTGCGCCCAAAAAGGCTAATGTAATGTGATAATCCTCCTCATGAACCCATTTATGGAAAGGGAGGAATTCTGAAATTTTCTCACATGTTTCTTTAATCACTCTTTTGGTTTGAGGCGGGAGAGGGACCGCAAAAAAATAATGATGAGACATTTTTGTCACTTCCAGTTCTTATATTTTATCAATGGCAAAGACTGTTTAAAAGGCAATTTTCTAAAGATAGTGTACACCATTTGCTTCCATTCCTTTCGATTAGTAAGATAAAAAGTAGGGATGGTCGAGTTTAGACCGAATAAAGAGAGGATGAAAGCAGCATGAGGATTGTGGAAAATATCGCGGATTTAATCGGAGATACCCCCTTGGTAAAGTTAAATAAAATTAATCCTCCAAATGGAGCCGATGTATATGTAAAGCTTGAATACTTTAATCCGAGCCGAAGTGTAAAAGACAGGGCGGCCTTTGAAATGATTATACAGGCGGAGCAAGCCGGACTTTTAAAGCAAGGGGCTACGATTATTGAACCAACCAGCGGAAATACAGGAATCGGCTTAGCGATGAATGCTGCGGCAAGAGGCTATAATGCGATTCTTGTGATGCCTGATAACGCGACAAAGGAACGGATAAATTTATTAAAAGCCTATGGTGCAAAAGTTGTGCTTACCCCTTCTGATGAAAAAATGCCTGGAGCTATTAAAAAGGCAGAGGAATTAGCGAAGAAGGTTCCTAACAGTTTCATCCCCATGCAGTTTGAAAATGAAGCAAACCCTGAAGCCCATCGCCATTCAACTGCTATAGAAATTATTGAAGCAATGAAACAGCTTGAAAAACCTTTAGCGGCATTTGTCGCAACTTCTGGAACAGGCGGAACGATTACTGGAACTGGCGAAGTCTTAAAGGAACACTTCCCAGACTTAAAAGTTCACGTGGTAGAGCCGGCCGGATCACCTGTACTATCTGGAGGAAAACCCGGTAAACACAAACTCGTTGGGACTAGTCCAGGGTTTATTCCCCCGATATTAAACCAAAAGGTCTATGATCAAATTCACCAAATTCAAGACGAGGATGCGTATAAGATCGCTAGGAATCTGGCTCAAAAGGAAGGGATCCTCGTTGGGCCGTCTGCTGGAGCATCATGCTATGCGGCTATTGAAGTGGCTAGAACGTTAACGCCAGATGAGGTTGTGATTTCCATCGCACCTGATACAGGTGAAAGATACCTATCCAGTGATTTGTTTCAATTTGAATAAGTAAAAGCGGAGGCAAAGTTTCAAAAACTTAAGTACGTGAAAAGAAGTATATTTAACGAAACAGGATCATGTCTTTGGCGTAATCCTGTTTTATTTTGGAGTTTGTTTCCCACTGGAAAATATACCAAAAAAGAGGTTTTCTCTACTGGGGGCTGCCCCCTCCCGAGAAAACCTCTTTTTCCTTAATGTTTAACGCTTGCAAGCTGGGAAATATCCTCATTCAACAAACTTTGAAGCTTTAATGTAACAGGTCCAGGCTGATCAGAATACTTTTTATCATCGACTTGAATGACCGGCATGATTTCTACTGTTGTACCTGCAACAAATACTTCGTCTGCCTGTAAGAGCTGATCTGTGGTAAAAGCCTCTTCCCGTATATTAATACCCTCTTTGCGTCCTAATTCAATAATGCGCTGCCGTGTAATTCCGTTTAAAATCAAATGATTGGCAGGATGCGTATAAACTGTTGCATCTTTCACAATAAATACGTTCGTAGAGCTTCCTTCTGTCACAACACCGTCACGGTGCTGAATCGATTCAAAGCATCCGGCTTCTACTGCTTTTTGTTTGGCTAACACATTTCCTAATAAACTAATGCTCTTGATATCACAATGGAGCCAGCGGGTATCCTCAATAATGGTGGCTTTTACACCTGACTTCATCTGTTCAAGCGGTCTTTTTGCTTGCTTCGTAAATCCAACAATTTGAGGGGCTACAGACTGATCTGGGAAAGCATGGTTCCGAGGCCACTCCCCTCTTGATACTTGAACATAAATAGTGCCGTCAATCAATCCTGTTGCCTCTCTCAATTCAACCAGACTTGCTAAAAAATCGTCTGGAGTCATGTCAAGCTGAATCCCGATTTTACGGGCACTGTCATAGAGTCGTTTCATATGGCCATCTGCTAAGTAGAGTTCACCATCGTAAACCCGAACCACTTCATAAACACCATCGCCAAAATGAAAGGCGCGATCATCTATACTGATTCGAACATCCTCTTTGTTAACAATTTTTCCGTTCCATAATACTTTTTCCATCTTTTTATCCCCCGTTAATTATTATTGGCTAACTCAAAAATGGCTTGTGCATAAATAGCGGCTGCCTTTAGCATATCATCTACGACGATATATTCATCCTTTTGATGAGCTACGTCGGGTCTGCCTGGAAAGAGCGGACCGAATGCCACCCCTGTGTTTAAGGATCTCGCGTAAGTACCGCCGCCAATCGTTAAAAGCTTTGCTTCTTCACCTGTTTGCTCCTCATATACCTTTTTTAAAATTTGAATCAGCGGGCTCATCTTTTCAACATGTTGCGGTTTTAAGTCATTAAAATCCTCTAATCCAAACCCATGTGTTTCTAAAAGAGCTTGAAGGGACTGTAATTGCTGCTCCATGCTAAACGTAACCGGGTAGCGGATATTAATGCCAATGTGTGCTTTACCGGAATCATTATATTCAAATACACCAGCATTTACCGTCAGATCACCCGTAATGTCATCCGAATATTTTAGTCCAAGCGCTTGTCCTCTTGTATCTTGAAATAAGAAGTTTTTAATAAATTGGAAATAGGCTTTTGCTTTTGCATCAAGGTTTAACTCTGCCAGAAAAGCACTTAAATAAAGACCGGCATTTGTTCCGTTATTCGGTTCCATCGCATGTGCCGCTTCACCCTCTACCTTTAAAATCATTACGCTGTCTTCATAGGAATAATGACCTTTTAGCTGATGCTTTTGTAAAAATTCTGCAAATTGTGCTTGGATGGCAGATGCCTCTTCCCTAGCTTCGATTTGGACAATGGCATGATCTGGCACCATATTCAATCTTTGCCCAGACTTAAAGGAAAGCACCTTGATTCCTTCGTTTACGGTTTCGGTTTCTTTTTGAACCAAAAAGAAATCGGCAATTCCTTTTTCGGCATGAATGATTGGAAAGTCAGCGTCCGGCGCAAAGCCGAGCTGGGGCATTTCCTCAGTCTCAAAATAACGCTTGACGCAGCGCCATCTACTTTCTTCATCTGTCCCAATAATGACTCTTACCCGTTTTTTAATAGGAAGATTCAATTCTTTCATTAGCTTTAAACCGTAATAGGCAGCCATTGTAGGGCCTTTATCATCTATGGCTCCCCTTGCATACAGCTTCCCATCCCGAATTTCAGGGGAAAAAGGGGGAGTTGTCCAGCCTTCACCGGCAGGAACCACATCCACATGACAAAGAATTCCAACTATTTCTTCGCCGCTTCCGTACTCAATATGACCAGCTACGTGATCAACATTTTTGACGTTGAAACCATCTCTTTCACCAAGGTTAAGCATATAGTCTAAAGCTTCTTTTACGCCTTGACCAAGCGGAGCTTCCTTTGTGGCCTGAGCCTCATCTAAAACACTCTCAATCGAAAGCAGACAGAATGCGTCTTCTAACAACGCATCTTTACGTTTCAGAATTTCATCTAACCAATTGATGGTAGCCATTCCCAGTCTCCTTTTTTGTGTATGTTATATACCGTAAGCTTATCAAATGAAAAGATGTTTAGCCATATCTATTGGGAACGAACCATTAAAAACTTATTGCTTTGCCTTCCCTTTTTTTAAGGGTTAAAAAAAGGGATCCCCGATCATCAAGAAGAATAATGATTAAAAAAGCAGTTCTAAATTAAATAAAGAAAACCGGGCTAGCTTTAGTCTATGCGCCGGCGATTGCAAGCCCGCACTGATGCTTTATTCCAAAAAATTTTAGCTGCGTCGAATTTGCTGCTTTGCTAAAATTTTATACTTTCTTAAAGTGGAACAAACTTGGGATTCAATTATATATGGATCTCTACTAATATTAACGGGGAGGACCTGCTACATGGTTACAATGAAAGATATTCAGTCTGCACGGGAACAGATAGCGGATGTTGTCTGTCAAACTCCGATCTTGAGCTCTTTTCAACTATCCAAAATATGCGGAAATCAAATGTTTTTAAAAAGCGAGCATCTGCAAAAAACCGGATCCTTTAAAATTCGCGGCGCGACCAATAAAGTCAAAAATGCCGTCCGAAACGGAGCTACCTTTATTACTGCCGCTTCCAGCGGGAACCATGGTCAGGCGGTTGCTTATATTGCTTCCAAACTTGGTGTGCCATCGGTCATTGTTGTACCCGAAGATGCCAAGGATACAAAACTAAATGCCATCCAGTCATATGGAGGAAAATTTGAAAAGTGTGGATGGACTTCCGCCGAACGTCTTCCTCACGCCAAAGCGTTAGCGGAGGAGAATGACGGGGTATTTGTTCCTCCTTATGATGACCCTTTAATTATCGCAGGACAGGGTACTATTGGAGCCGAAATTCTAGAACAGTTGGATAATGTAGATATGGTAGTCGTTCCAATCGGGGGAGGAGGGCTGATTTCGGGAATTTTAACGGCGATTAAGGAAACAAACCCGAGAGTTTTAGTCATCGGAGTTGAACCCGAAATTGCCAATGACACATATCTCTCATTGAAAAATGATAAAATTACGTCCATTCCGGCAACATCGACCATTGCAGATGGTTTAAGAACTAGTCAGCCGGGAGATTTGACCTTTCCAATTGTGCAAAAATACGTGGATGATATTGTTCTGGTTAAGGAAGAAGAAATAGAAGAAGCTCAAGCGTTTGTCCTGGAACGGATGAAGCAGCTGATTGAGCCTTCCAGTGCCGTTACCGCCGCAGCGGCCATGTTTGATAAATTGAAAGTAAGAGATAAGCGGATTGTCTGTGTAATCTCAGGAGGGAATGTGAATGTAAGGTAATCCTAAAGAATCTATTATTCATCCTTAGGTTTACTGCTTTAAAAAAATATTTCCTATTATTCTTTTAAAATAAAATGGGGCAGTCTAAAAAGTCAGGTAACTCTAACTTTATAGACAGCCCCAAATTCATATTAATAATTTCTCCAAACCCATTCCTCACTGTTTAGTTCAAAAGGCAATGAGTCTCCTGAAGAGGTAACAAGTTTGGCATTGGTTACATACCAGCCCCTGCCATTATAATAGGTATCGGTTGCATAGCGAAAACGGATATGGGTTGTTCCTGCCGGAATGGAATGTTCTTTTGTTATCCAATCTACGCTTGATCCTGTATAGTTATCTTCTAGTGCTGTCCAAGTTTCACCATCACTCGAAATCTCGACATAACCCATGTCATATCCATTCTCTGTGCGATACCACGTATCAAAGAATAAGGTTGCGTCTTCGTCAAGATTTACTTCTGCAGTCAATGTTTTATTGACATTTCCGCCGTACCCTGAAAACCATGCACCGTTTTTATTAGGAATGGCAACAGGAATTGCATCTGCAACTTGTTGAACAAATGCACGTCTTGCCGGATTGGTGGACACGGTATTTCTTGTAGGATGGACTCGATTCGTTAATAAAATGGCGATTGTATCATTGTTTTGGCTCACCGCAATAGATGTTCCAGTGTAGCCTGTATGCCCGAGAGTAGATGATTCTGTCAGTGCATCCATATACCATATTTGATTGAGTTCCCAGCCTAAACCATGATCATCTCCCGGGAATTCGGGGATTTGATTTTCAACCAATAAATCAACCGTTTCAGGCTGTAAAATTTGCTTATTCCCGTATCTTCCCTCATTCAAATACATGTGTGCGAGTTTGGCAAGGTCTGCTGCCGTAGAAAAAACACCTGCATGACCTGCCACTCCATCCAAAGCCCACGCCTTTTCATCATGAACTTCTCCCCAAACAATCCCACGGCCGGTCCATGGCTGATATTCTGTTGCAGCAATTCGATATTTCAGATCTTCAGGGGGATTGTACATCGTATCTTTCATTCCAAGAGGTTCGGTAATTTCTTCTTTCACAAATACATCTAAGCGTTTGCCAGATAAACGTTCAACCAATATCCCTAATGTAATCATATTAAGGTCACTATAGGTGTATGTACTTCCGGGTTCATTATTGAGCGGATATTCCAGGACGTATTGCAATCTTTCTTCTCTTGTTCCTTCCACATCGGCAACCGGAGCACTTGGCGCGAACCCTGATGTATGTGTCATCAGCTGCTCAATCGTAACTTTCTCCTTTCCGTTGGCCGCAAATTCCGGTATATGTTCAGCAACCGGATCATCGAGTTCGAAATATCCTTCTTCAAATAGAATCATCGCAGCAGTTGTCGTAAAAATTTTGCTGATGGATGCCAAATCAAAAATTGTGTCTTTTTTCATGGGAATTGGATCCTCTGCTTCAGTAAATTCAGCATCTTCGTATTGGTAGGCATATCCATATGCCTCATGCTGAACAATATGGCCGCGTCTTGCAACAAAGGTTACCGCACCAGGCATGACGCCATCCGTGATCATTGTTTCCATGATCGCATCGATTCTTTCAAGCGGCTCTTCTACCATGCCCGCCCCCCTAACTGATCCTGGATGCAATACAGGTGAAAGCGGACCGGGATTACTCCAAGAAAACTTCGGATGGGCTTTTGTCGGTGCTTGCGGTTTTTTCTCCGGAACTTCTATAGATGAATCAAATGTGAGACTGTTCGCATTCACTATGAAAGCAGGATTAAAAAATGTTGTAAAAAGCAGAAAAATAGATAGAGAAATCGTCAGGGTTCTTTTCAAACTTTATCTCCTCCTCTAAATTGTCAGTTTATTTCGAATCTTAATTCTATTAACTTATATTAAAATCGTTGAGTCTATAATCCGTTGGAACCAAAAAGGGATTATTTTATATTACTTTGGCCCTATTAGGGAGCAAAGGCTGGGATTGCAAAATTCGATTATTTTAAAAAAATAGGGTAATCCCATCATTCTTCATCATATAGATGGAAAAAAGAAGGGATCCCCAGACATTCGTTCCTTTAGCACGATTCATTTTGTAAATTATCTGTGAATTACTGGTCAATTTAGAGAGAAAAGTCTACAATAAGAGGTGTAAAGTTCATAAAAAGGAGATGTTTGCCCGCGAACCCATAGCACAGCTTGGTTTTGAAATGGACGACTGCCAGAGTTGCCTTTGGAAAAAGTTCATAAGGAGTGGTTTTTTGAAACCTACAACTGACCGTATGCTGACTCGTATCAAATCTGTTTATATGTTTATTAAAGAAAACGGTACGGTTACCACCCAAGAGCTTGTAGAGGAATTTGATATGACCTCCAGAACCATCCAAAGAGATTTAAATGTTTTAGCCTACAACAACTTAGTGACAAGTCCGAGCCGCGGCAAATGGACAACGACGAGAAAAAAAGTAAGATTAACTTCATGAGAAAATTGACAAGTACATATAACACTTATAGCCAATAGGGACTGCTGTGTTTAAGCAGCAGTCTTTTTATTGCACAGTAGGAAAGCATAAAAATTTTATTGTTGCCTGCTCCGAAGCAACTCTACTTCCTCATCCGTAAGCTCCCGGTATTCCCCTAATTCTAATGTCTCATCCAATTTTAGCTCGCCCATTGAAATTCTTTTCAGATATATGACCCGTTTACCGCGGGTTAAAAACATTCTTTTAACCTGATGAAATTTCCCTTCGGTAATCGTCAATTCAATGTCAGATGTTGGCCCTTTTTTCAAAACCTTTAATATCCCAGGCTTTGTGACATAACCATCATCTAAGGTAACTCCTTCAGCAAAGGCATGGATATCTTCCTCGTCTACTTCACCTTCAATAACAGCAAAGTACGTTTTCGGGACATGTTTTTTCGGAGAGAGCAGCTGATGCGCAAGCTGTCCGTCATTTGTAAGGAGCAAGAGCCCCTCCGTATCTTTGTCTAATCGTCCGACTGGAAACGGCTTTAATACCGCATCCTCCCATTCGAGAAGGTCTATCACGGTCTGATCCTTTACATCCTCTGTTGCGGATATAACACCTGGAGGTTTGTTCATCATTAGGTAGATATATTCTTTATACTCAATTACCTCTCCATGTACGCTAATCGAATCCTCATTCGGGTTTACTTGTTCTTTTCCATCTTTAACAGGAGAACCATTTACTTGAACGGCCCCGTCTTTTAAGAGCTTTTTAACTTCTTTGCGACTTCCATAGCCTAAGTTGGCTAATATTTTATCAATTCGCATTTTTACACCACCCATTTGAAATCAATCTGCCTAATTTGTGTGACAGGGATTACCATCTATTCATAAACTACAATGAATCTAAATTGAGGAGGGTTCCTATGTACAGACAACAGCAGCAGCCTGGTCAATTTGGTCAGTTCCCAGGCGGTCAGTTCCCAGGAGGACAGTTCCCAGGGGGTTTTCCTGGAGGCGGAGGTCAATTTGAGCGTCGTTTGAGTCGGCTTGAACGAGAAGTAGACCGCAAAAATCGTGAAATAGACCGATTAGAACGCCGAGTTGACCGCATTGAACGCAGATTAGGCATTCGCGACGAAGACTATTAAAAAGAGAGCGGTTCTCCTTGATGGAGATTACCGCTTTCTTCTTTCTCTAAAAGTTATTTTAAAATCACCCAAGAACCCTGGCTTTCAGCTTTTGGTATTGACCAGGAAATAGTTTGGCCACAATTCCCAGCTTTAAACTGACTAGCCCATATGCAATCACACCCATGACAACACTTGGGATTAAGATACATAAAGCTTGAAGCATTGTTGTGGGGACAATGAAGGCCTTCAATATAGTATACACTGCCCACACAGCCAGTAACATAAATCCTGTTAAAAGCAAAATCAGAATGGAAACCTTGATTACTTTTTTATACTGAAAGGCAGTTGCCCATTTAATCACAAACAGGTTGATTAAAATCGCAGCTGTATAGCCAAGAGCTGTTGCAACTATAGCACCTTCTGCATCGAGCCACTTGATTAAAGGAATATTTAAACTTAATTTAACCAGCAGCCCGACTAGCAAACTTAATAGTGTATAGCGCTGTTCGTTGATTCCCTGAAGAATTGCTGCAGTAACTGAAAACAAGGCAAACAATATCGCAACAGGTGCGTATGCCTGCAAAATGCCGATCCCTAAAGGGTCATTTTCGTAGAAAAATGTATACATTGGCTCAGCCAACAGCATGAGACCTGCACAGGCAGGAACGGTTAGGAATAATAACACTTGAAACGTTTGATTCAACTGATCATGAAGGGTTTTATATTCCTGTCTTACAAATGACTTAGTAATTACGGGGACTAGTGTTAAAGATAAGGCAATCGCTAATGACACAGGTATCATGACCAGCTTATGGGATGAAAAGTTGAGCGCTGAAAACGCTGCCTCAGCTTCTATACCGCTAAATCCAGCTTCGGCCATCGCTCTATTAAAAGTAAGCTGATCAATAAATTGATAAAGCGGATTGGCAATCCCTACAAGAACAAATGGACCTGCATAGGTTAACAGTTCTTTATACATATCCCATGTTGATAATTGAACCTTTCCTTTACTGCGAACGGAGAGTTTGTCCAAATGGGATTTTCTTCTAAACCAGTACCAGCCAAGCACGGCTAAGCCACCGGTAGCTCCCACAAAAGCGGCAAAGGTTGCAAAATTAACAGCTGTACTTAATTCGCCTTTAAAAATATAAATGACTGCATAAGAGGCTGCTAATAAAAAGACAATCCGGACAATTTGTTCCACAACTTGAGAAACAGCCGATGGCCCCATTGATTCATGCCCCTGAAAAAAGCCTCTAATTAAGCTAAGAAAAGGAACCAGGATCAGAGCAAAGCTGACGGCACGAATAACGCCAATAACTTCAGCTCTTGTTGATAAAAATCCTTCATCGGGAATAATAGAGTCAGCAAGCACTGGTGCTAAGGCAAACAGGATTAGGAAGGTAGCAATACCGGTCAATAGCATTAATACAATTCCAGACCGGAACAATTTCCTTCCGACTTCATATTCTTCCATTGCATTATATTTTGAGATAAACTTAGATACGGCAAGTGGCACTCCAGCTGTTGCAACGCTGATCGCAATTGTATAGGGCACGTATCCGTATTGGTATAAAGCTGTTCCTTCTCTCCCTAAAATAGAGTACATCGGAATAACATAAAATAGGCCTAAAAATTTAGATATAAATGTACCTAAGGTTAAAATAAAGGTACCTCGTATTAGACTTGAAGACATGTTTAATCCTTCCTAATCTTTCGCTTTCTGTCGATTCTTGAATGACACTATCTGTAGTTTACATGTTTTCCAGTTGAATTGACAATTTTCTTTTCTCTTTACATAATGAGCGAAACGGAGGGACGGTTCTTGTGTTTCATTTTTCTTCTGAAACACAAGAACCGTCCCCATGTTTCACCCATGTTTCACCCATATTTCACAAAATACCCGTAGGCAGGTGAATGAATTGATTTATGATTGTATTGTTATTGGCGGCGGACCCTCGGGGTTAATGGCGGCGATTGCTGCTGGAGAAAACGGGGCAAAGGTTTTGCTTTTGGACAAGGGTAATAAATTAGGGCGGAAACTGGCAATTTCTGGCGGCGGCAGATGTAATGTAACCAACAGGCTTCCGATCGACGAAATTGTCAAGCATATACCCGGAAATGGCCGATTTTTATATAGTGCTTTTTCAGTTTTTAATAATGAAGATATAATTGCTTTTTTTGAGAATCTTGGAGTGAAACTTAAAGAAGAAGACCACGGCCGAATGTTTCCAGTCTCTGATAAGGCCCAATCCGTTGTCGATGCTTTACTGAGAAAATTAGATGATCTGAACGTTGAAATCCGGACAAACACACCTGTAATGGATATACACTTTAACATAGAAAACACCCACCAGGTTGAATTAATGGAGGGGGAAAAGCTAAAAGCCTATACAGTTATTATTGCCGTTGGCGGGAAGTCAGTCCCGCATACTGGTTCAACAGGGGATGGCTATCCGTGGGCTGAAAAGGCAGGCCATACCATTACAGACCTTTATCCGACCGAAGTCCCCTTAACCTCCAAAGAAGAGTTTATTGTATCTAAACAACTGCAGGGCTTATCTCTTCGGGACGTTGCTTTAAGCGTTTTAGATCCGAAAGGAAAACCTATTATTACACATAAAATGGATATGATCTTTACTCATTTTGGCATTTCTGGCCCTGCCGTTTTAAGATGCAGCCAATTTGTTGTAAAAGCTATGAAAAAATGGAAGCTAGATGAGGTCACAATGTCTATTGATGCGCTTCCTTACAATAACGCCGAACAGCAATTTCAATCAATGGCGAAACTTCTAAAGGATGAGCCGAAAAAAGCTGTAAAGAATGTGTTAAAAGGAATATTGCCGGAACGGTACTTACAATTTTTATTAGAGCAATCGGGTATAGACCCTAGTGATATCGCGAATCAAATTAGTCATGATAAGCTGCGAAAGTTTGTTCAATTATGTAAAGGATTTACTTTTCGCGTTAATGGGACACTTCCAATTGAAAAGGCATTTGTAACAGGCGGCGGTGTTTCCATAAAAGAAATTGAGCCGAAAGCAATGAAATCAAAGCTCCAAAGCGGACTCTATTTTTGCGGGGAAATCCTCGACATCCACGGCTATACAGGCGGTTATAATATTACATCTGCCTTCGTTACCGGACGGCTTGCCGGATTAAATGCAGCGGAGGAAGCAAGGGAACTTCGTTTGGTCGATCAGGCATGATAAATAACCATCGCTGTAAAACAATAGATTTGATCGCCGGTCGTTTCTGGGAATGCAGAAACACCATATTTAATGTCAATGACATCCGAGCTGTCTAATGTAGCTAAAAAATGATTGATCGCATCCTGTAAGTCTTTTTCATGATCGCAGTCAAATAATTTAACCTGAACCATTTTCGTTTCCCCTTTATTTGTAAAAATCATTATAAGTATGGTCAATTTTACATACTTTTTAAACAATTCGGATTAATAAAAAGAGACTCTCTGCAGCGATATACGTTCGAGAGTCCTTTTTATAGTAATTACTTCTTTAAAATAATTATTAATTGAAACAAACATTTATTTCATTTACAATGTAGGCTAGTTCAATTATTATTTTGTTGTTCTCATAAAGGGAAGTGAAACCATGGCACCAAGTTATCAGCCGGCTATACATTTTAACCATGTTTATCTTTTGATTGATAACAAAGCGATTTTAAAAAATATTACCGGATCCTTTCCCGAAGGTAAAATCATTACGCTTGTAGGGCCTTCGGGTGCGGGAAAATCGACCCTGCTTAAATTATGTAATGGGCTTTTATCCCCTGACAGAGGCGAAATTTATATTCAAGAAAAACTGATTGAGCAGTATGATCCGGTTGAGTTACGCAGGCTTGTAGGAATTGCCTTGCAAAGTGCCCCTATGATTCCGGGGACAGTCCAAGATAATTTAGCCTTGCCCCTTACTCTTCAAGGGAAACAGCTCCCTGATCATCAGGCAAATGAACTCCTGGACGATGTCGGGCTCGATTCCAGTTTTTTATACCGCAATGTCAAGGATTTGTCAGGAGGACAGAGGCAGAAGGTTTCGATTGCACGGACTCTGGTTAATTTGCCGCAAATCTTATTGTTGGATGAAATTACTTCTTCCTTAGATCGGACATCTCAACAGGAGATTGAGGAGCTCATCGTTAAAATAAATCAAAAGTATAACACGACGATCATTTGGATTACCCATAATTTACGGCAGGCGATTACGGTTGGAAACTACACCTGGGTGTTAATGGACGGAGAAATTGTAGAAACCGGGGAAAGCGAATTACTGAAATCCCCTGTCAATGAAAAAGTGAAGAGATTTGTAAAGGGGGAAGGAAATTGACGTATGCTACTTTAGCTATAACCCTGATATTTGTCCTCATCCCTCTTGTACTGTCTAAAACGTTGAAGCTTGGTCTGGAAAAGGATACCATTATTGCAACGATCCGATCGATTATTCAATTACTTGTGATTGGTTATGTCCTTAATTTTGTTTTTGAATCAGATAGTTTGATATATATCTTTTTAATGGTCACGCTTATGATTGTTACTGCAACCCTTAATGCCCGTAAAAAAGGGGCTTCGATTAAAGGGATTACATGGAAAGTTGCAGTTGCCCTGATTTTTGTTGAAATGTTGACACAAAGTATTTTAATTGGCCTTAACATTACACCGCCGAAAGCGCAGTACATTATTTCCATTAGCGGTATGGTGATTGGAAACTCGATGGTTTTGGCAATCTTGTTCCTCAACCGCTTTACAGCAGAGGTTGAGAATCATCGGGACGAAACGGAATTAATTCTATCCCTTGGCGGCACACCGAAACAGGCGATCCATTCGCAACTCATTAATTCTATCAAAGCGAGTATGATTCCTACGATTGAAAGCCAAAAAACTGTGGGACTTGTTCAATTGCCAGGAATGATGAGCGGGCAGATTATTGCCGGAGCTGACCCGATTCAGGCCGTCCAATTTCAATTGCTTATTTTATTCTTACTCCTTACTACGGCAGCTGTGACTAGTATTATTCTTGGATTTTTATCTTATCCAACCTTGTTTAATGAACGGATGCAGATGTTGAGTGGGGAGAAGGGATTAAAAAGGTGGTCATCTTAGGCCACCTTTTTAAAATTTATAATTTAGGCTTTGTTTCACCTTTATATGCAAGCATGCCTCCGACCATATTTCTTACTTTATAGCCTTGGTCTTGGAGAAAATGGCTAACATTTTCACTGCGTCGTCCGGACCGGCAAATTATAATATACTCCTGATTTTTATCGAGTTTGTCTAAGTTGTCCGGGATTTCTCCCATTGGAATATGTACAGCTTCCGGAATCATTCCTTGTGCGACTTCATCATCTTCTCTAACGTCAATAAGATTCAAGGTTTCATCTTCTTCTAAAAGCTTTTTCACTTCATCTGGTGTAATCTGCTTTATTTCTTCCATGATACGCCCTCCAATACTAGGTACTGTTGTCATTATAAACATTTTTCGGTTCAGTTGAAAGTCGGAGCCTCCTTTTAAATAAGGAGGCTCTCTCATTCATACGACACTACCTAATACAATAAGTATTTCTTCCGTACTTGCATAAACTCATTCAATTCGGCTTTCCACTGATTTTCCATCTCTTTTACAGAGACGCCATTTTCAATGGCATCGCGGATCCAGCCGTTTCCAATCAGGTTATCAAAGAAAGAGATTCCTGCACTATTTTCTGCTCTGAATTGAAAGTCATCCGGATACAAATCATGCAACGTTTTAACAATATGAAGTCCGGTTTCAATTGGTTTATATGCATGTTTATTGATCACGTGAATTTGTACCCCATGGCTTAAAACACCGCTATGCTTGGATATAGTCGGCGTAAAGGATGCTGCACGGAAAATAACTCCGGGCAATTCTAATTCATTTAAGGCTGCCGCCAATTCGGTACTATTGACGAAAGGTGCGCCGATCAGCTCGAATGGTTTCGTTGTTCCGCGCCCTTCTGATACGTTTGTACCTTCAATTAAGGCTGCTCCAGGATAGACTAATGCCGTATCAAGCGTAGGCATATTAGGTGAAGGCAAGACAAATTCTAATGGCGTGTCATCATAATACATATTGCGATTCCAGCCTTCCATTTTGACCACTGTTAAATCTGCCCCGATATCAAATTCTTCATTAAACAACTGCGCTAACTCTCCTACAGTCATGCCGTGGCGCAATGGAATTGGATAGTTTCCTACAAAGGATGCATAAGCCGGGTCTAATACAGGCCCTTCAACTTTTTGTCCTCCCAATGGGTTTGGACGATCTAGAACGATAAACTCCTTCCCATTTTCAGCGGCTGCTTCCATTGCATAGGCCATTGTGTAAATGTAGGTATAGAAACGTGTTCCAACATCCTGAATATCGAATAAGAGCACATCGACATTTTCCAGCATATCAGGTGTCGGCTTTCTCGTTTTGCCGTAGAGACTATAAACGGGCAAACCGGTTGTCTCATCGATATAAAATTCTACATATTCGCCAGCTTGCGCATTCCCGCGCACTCCATGCTCTGGTCCGTAAAGGGCTGTCAATTCAACATCTGGATCATTATAAAGCAGGTCTACAATACTATTTAATTGTTGGTCTACTCCGGTCGGATTCGTAATTAACCCAACCCGTTTCCCTTCAATCAGATGTTTTTGTTCCCCCAGTAAAACTTCTACACCTAATTTAAATTCCTGTGGATTTTTTCCGCTGCTATTATGTTCTCCTCTATCTGCAATTGCTGCAGAAAGAGTCGTTAAAAGCATGACTACCATTACAAGCAATACGGCTGTTTTTTTCATTATCTTCACTCCTCACCCATTAGTAGGATAGGCCATGGCCAAACGAATACAGAACACCGCCGTTTTGATCAGGAATTGTGACCGGCAGAAGCCCGGATGGGCTATTTTCACCAAAAAGGGTCGCTGCGGCAGCTTTGAAACTAGCATTTCGATAGCTATACTGGGCTACATACGCATCAATATCCGGGAAGGCCATAATGTCATATGGATTACGAATACCAACACCGATTACTGGTGTATCTGCTTCATCAATGATCTGATTAATCATTTGCATTTGTGAACTGCTTGGTGAGCGGCCACTTACGTTAAAGGTATAAGAGCCAACCACAATGGCGCTTGCTTTCTCTAATTGTGCAAGCTGTGTATCGTTTAATGGTCCAGCTGCCCGAATAAGTTCTGTATTTTCGTGCTTTTCCTTAATAGCATCATAAAGGCTCGTGATATACGTATTTCCTACTACAACGATCTTTTCGTCCTCCGTTACTTGCAGCGGAAGGGACTGATCATTTTTAACAAGTGTAATAGACTTATTAGCAACTTCCGCTTCAACTTGTTTATGTTCAGCTGACCCTACAATTTGTTCTGCATGGGCAACTACCTCTTCTAGTAGAGCAGGAGTCTCAGCTTTAACAATTCCCCTTTTAATTTTTAAGGTTAATATCCGCTTCACCGATTCTTCAATCCGTGATTCGGAAATTTCCCCAGTTTCTGTAGCTTCAAGCAAACCGTCTGCTACCTCTTTAAGGCCAACAGGCATTAAAATAATATCTGTTCCTGCATTCACAGCACGGATGACGGCATCTACAGGACCAAAATGTTCTGTAATCGCCTCCATATTTAAGGCATCCGTTATAATGACTCCTTTATATCCCATTTCCTCACGCATTAGTTCGGTTAATACTTTATAGGAGAGGGTAGCCGGCAATGAAATTTCCGTGCCATCTTTTTCCGAGATAACCTTTGTGCCATCAATTTGCGGGAACGTGACATGTGCCGTCATTATCGCATCAATCCCTGCATCCATCGCCTTCTGGAATGGATAAAGCTCAACTGCCAATAACCTCTCTTTGTCGTGAGGAACTTCTGGCAGGTCTAAGTGGGAGTCAGTGGCTGTATCCCCGTGCCCAGGGAAGTGCTTAGCCGTAGCCGCAATACCAGCCCTCTGCAATCCTTTTGTATAAGCAACTCCTAAATCCGCTACAAGCTCAGGTGACTCTCCAAAAGACCGTACCCCAATAACAGGGTTATCCGGGTTGTTATTGACATCTAAAACAGGGGCTAAATTCATGTTAATGCCTAGTGCATGTAATTCCTCACCAATGACTCTCCCGACATCTTCTGCAAGTTCTGTGGATCTTGTGGCCCCAAGCGCCATGTTGCCTGGCATATCTGTTCCTGATTGCAGACGGGTTACGATCCCGCCTTCCTGATCGATTGCCATGAGTAAGCCATATTTTTCTGATGCTTCTTGGTAGGCAGCCAAGAGTTTAGCAGTTTGTTCTGTTGTTACTACATTTTCACGGAAGAGAATCACACCGCCAAGATGATATTCTTTGATCAACGCTTCGATTTCCGGAATCATTTCCGTTACATCTTGTCCGTTCCACTTTCTAAAATCAGGCATCAGCATTTGACCAATTTTTTCTTGGAGAGTCATGCCATTAATAGCATTTTCGATAATATTATAACGGTCATGCTTTTGTTTAATGACAATCTGGCCGGAATGCTTATCATGATGAACTGCAATTTCATCGGTATACCGTCCATCAGTTACAGTGATAAAGGTGCGCCCGTATTGACCGGTAAAGGATACCACACCGTCCTCATTAACGGTAGCGACGTTTTTATTTTTTGATTTCCATGATAGTTTCTCAGAGACTTCTGTGAAATGACCATCTTCATATATATGAAGGGCATTTAAATCAATTTGATTGCCTATTAATTCAATGGTAGCCTCGGGAACATTTTGAAAAATAATTAAATCCTTGATGCTGTTTTGCTCTTCTGCTTTTACGGTAGTTTTTGAGAAGCTAAAAGGACTTAGGAGCAAACATACCATCGTTACATATATAAACGTTGTTTTAAACCGTCTCCTCATGCGTGTTCCCCCTTATTGTTCTAATAGTTTCTTGTTACCCATCCCTCGCTTGCCAGATTTATCGATACGCTTTGATTGGACGAATCAATTACCTTCATATTGGTAACATACCAGCCGCGATTATTGGTTGAACCATCTGTATCATAATGAAATCGGATATGGGTAGTGCCCGCTGGAATCGGTACCTCTACTGTCTGCCAGCCCACACTGCTCCCGGTATAGACAGATAGAGTTTGCCAGTTTTCCCCGTCATTCGAAACTTCCACAAATCCATAATCCCAATCCTGTTCAATTCGGTACCACGTATCATAGGTGAGGACAGCATCACCTTCAAAATCAACTTCAGCTGTAAGCATTTTGTCTGCTCGATCTCCATAACCAGAGAACCACGCACCTTCTTCAGATGGAATAGAAACCGGAATCGCATCTGCGACAAGCCTTGCGAATTGCCTTCTGGCAGGGTTGGTCGATACGGTTGATCGCGTCGGGTGAACCCGGTTCGTTAGCAGAATCGCAATTGTATCATTGTTTTGATTTATGACTATAGAAGTTCCTGTATATCCAGTATGGCCAAGAGTAGATGCTTCGGATAAGCCATCCATATACCAGCCTTGGGCAAGTTCCCATCCTAAGCCATGATCATCACCAGGAAATTCAGGGATTTGATTTTCCGATAATAATTTAATAGTTTCAGGTTTTAGAATTTGTTTGCTCCCATACGTTCCATCATTTAAAAACATATGGGCAAAAATCGCTAAATCCTGAGCTGTTGAAAAAACGCCCGCATGTCCGGCAACACCATCCAAAGACCATGCATTTTCATCATGGACCTCTCCCCAAACCAAACCGCGATTGGTCCATGGCTGATATTCGGTTGCTGCGATACGGTGTTTTAATGCTTCAGACGGGTTATACATGGTATCCTTCATGCCAAGCGGTTCTGTAATCTGTTCCCGAACAAATTCATCTAATCGCTGACCAGATAATCGTTCGACTAAAGCCCCTAATGTAATCATGTTTAAATCACTGTACGTGTAAGCGGATCCAGGATCATTTGCTAATGGATACTGGAAAACATATTGTAGTCTGTCTTCACGAGATTCACCGATCGTATATAAAGGAACCCAAGCAGTAAATCCTGAAGTATGGGTCATCAGCTGTCTAATAGTTACATCCTCTTTGCCGTTTGCTGCAAATTCAGGAATATATGCCGCAACGGGGTCATCTAACTCGAACAATCCATCTTCATAAAGAATCATAGCGGCCGTAGTCGTAAAAATTTTACTAATAGAAGCAAGGTCAAAAATAGTGTCCTTTTGCATAGTAATCGGATCTTCAGCTGGGGTTTTTGCATCGTCTGCATATAAATAGCTATGACCATACGCTTCATGCTGTACGATATGGCCACGTCTTGCGACAAACGTAACAGCACCAGGCATAACTCCTTCTTGGATTAGAGATTCCATTGCAGTATCAATTTCCTTTAGAGGCTGTTCCACCATTCCAGCGCCTTGGATGGAACCCAGATGTAAAACAGGGGAGGATGGTGCTTGATTGTCCCATGAAAATTTCGGGTGCACCTTTTTTGTCACTGTATTTTTCTCTTGTTTTTCAATCGATGGTTCAGGAATTTGTACTTCTCCATTCACTGGAAGAACGATTCCAAAAAGCATGGTTGCAGATAAAAGCAAAGATACTGTTACATACGTGACCTTCGACTTTTTTTCCTTCATACGATTCCCCCTTAGAAATTAATATTTTTCATAGATTTTTTAGAAAATAATGAATTCTATGAAAAATTTGGCATTCCAATTAAAAGATACAAATAACAAGAAAACCTGTCTATGGAACATTAGGTCTAATCGTTTAGAAAACAGGGCAGAAACTATTACTTTAGTAGAGGGGCTAAAGTAATATTCTTCATAGAGAAAAAAAGAACCTTGGATTAGATTTTCCAAGGTTCTAACTGTTATGACCAGCACAGAGTAAAATGTTAAATTAATTAGCCACGATGTTAACAAGTTTTCCGGGTACAGCAATGACTTTTCGAATCGTCTTTCCTTCAAGCTGAGCCTGAACTTTCTCATCAGATCTGGCAAGCTCTTCAAGTTTTATTTTATCTGTATCACGGGGAACTACAATTTTAGATTTAACTTTACCATTAATTTGAATAACCACTTCAATCTCGTTTTCAATGAGCTTAGACTCATCATACGTTGGCCATTCTTCATACGTAATGGTATCGGTTCCTCCGAGTTTTTCCCATAGCTCTTCAGCAATATGCGGACAAATTGGGGAAAGGAGTTTGACAAATCCCTTCATATATTCGATTGGAAGCTGATCGGCTTTGTAGGCTTCATTAACAAATACCATCATTTGTGAAATCGCCGTATTAAAATGAAGAATTTCAAAATCCTCCGTTACCTTTTTCACCGTTTGGTGGTACACTCTTTCAAGCTGAGAGGATGACTGATCTGTAATTTTTTCATTGAGTGTGCCATTATCGCTCACGTAAAGCCGCCATACGCGGTCAAGGAATCTTCTTGCCCCATCAAGACCAGTTGTAGACCATGCGATTGAAGCATCAAGAGGTCCCATAAACATTTCATACAATCTGAGTGTGTCTGCCCCATGAGTCGTTACGATTTCATCAGGATTGACAACATTTCCTTTTGACTTACTCATTTTTTCATTGTTTTCCCCAAGAATCATCCCCTGGTTAAACAGCTTCTGGAACGGCTCTTTTGTTGGAACAACACCGATATCATAAAGGAACTTATGCCAGAAACGAGCATAAAGCAGGTGAAGAACGGCGTGCTCAGCCCCTCCAATATAAAGGTCAACCGGAAGCCAGTGTTTTAGTTTTTCCGGATCAGCGAATTCCTGATTATTGTGCGGATCGATAAATCTTAGGAAATACCAGCAGCTTCCTGCCCATTGTGGCATGGTATTCGTTTCTCTGCGGCCTTTCTTTCCTGTTTCCGGATCAATAACATTGACCCACTCCTCAATATTAGCAAGCGGTGACTCGCCAGTTCCTGATGGCTTTATTTCATCTGTTTTAGGAAGAAGCAGCGGAAGCTCTTCTACTGGAACAGTTGTGGAAGTGCCATCTTCCCAATGGATAATTGGAATTGGTTCACCCCAATAACGCTGCCTGCTGAAAAGCCAGTCTCTAAGGCGATACGTGACCTTTCTTTCGCCGACGCCCTTTTCCTCCAGCCAGTCAATCATTTTTGCGATGGCTTCCGCTTTTCCTAGGCCATTCAAGAAGCCCGAATTGACATGTTCTCCATCACCCGTATAGGCTTCTTTGGTGATATCTCCGCCAGCAACTACTTCCTTAATCGGCAGATCAAATTTTTTTGCAAACTCATAGTCTCTTTCATCATGGGCAGGTACCGCCATGATGGCTCCTGTTCCATAACTCATTAGGACATAATCAGCGATCCAGATTGGCATTTTCTCGTCATTTACAGGATTAACTGCATAAGCACCTGTAAATACGCCAGTTTTATCTTTCGCCAAGTCTGTTCTTTCAAGGTCACTCTTGCTTTGAATTTCCTTCAGGTAGGCCTCTACTTTTTCCTTTTGTTCAGGTGTTGTAATTTTTTCAACCAAAGGATGTTCTGGAGCTAGTACCGCATAGGTAGCTCCGTATAGAGTGTCTGGTCTTGTTGTAAAAACAGTAAAAGATTCGTCAGTTTGAGCAATATCAAATGTAATTTGGGCACCTTCTGATCGGCCAATCCAATTGCGCTGCATATCTTTTAGGCTCTCTGGCCAATCAAGCTCTTCCAGATCCTCCAGCAGACGATCCGCATAGGCAGTTATTCTAAGTACCCATTGTCTCATTGGCTTCCGGATAACCGGATGGCCGCCCCGCTCACTTTTTCCGTCAATTACTTCTTCATTGGCCAGGACTGTTCCGAGAGCTGGACACCAGTTAACAGGAACTTCATCGACATAGGCCAGCCCTTTTTCATAAAGCTTTGTAAAAATCCATTGTGTCCATTTGTAATAGTTCGGATCAGTTGTATTGACTTCTCGATCCCAATCATATGAAAATCCTAGAGATTTAATTTGGCGCTTAAACGTTTCAATATTCTTCTGGGTAAATTCAGCAGGGTCATTTCCTGTATCAAGCGCATATTGTTCTGCCGGAAGACCAAATGCATCCCAGCCCATTGGATGCAGAACATTATAGCCTTGCATCCGTTTCATACGGGCGACAATATCTGTTGCTGTATATCCTTCTGGATGCCCGACATGCAGACCTGCTCCTGACGGATACGGAAACATATCGAGTGCATAAAATTTCTTTTTTCCAATGTCATCGTATGTTTTAAAGGTTTTATTTTTCTCCCAATATGTCTGCCACTTCTTTTCAATTTCCTGATGATGAAAACTCATGACTCTTCCTCCACTCTCATTTCTAAATAAAAAATCCTCACATCCCAGTATTGGGACGAGAGGATGTATGTATACTCCCGCGGTACCACCCACGTTAGTGCTCTTCAAACTTTTAGCACTCGCTTCATTCATCATTAACGCAGATTCACGACAGGCATTACTTTTGCTTCATACCTATAGCTCCAAGGCGAGTTCACTTTCGTCCCGGCTGACTTGCACCACCCGTCAGCTCTCTTTAAATCGGGTTTTCAAAAGCTACTACTCCTTATCGACGCTTTAAATGTTAAATTTGTCTATTATTGTATGTAAAAGAAACAAAATTTGCAAGTATTTCTTGCTTTTTTGCTTCTTAATTAGGCTTGTGCATTTATACTGGCACTCGATACGTCCGTTTTTTTCAAATTCCGGTCATATATTAAGGTTGTAACGATGCTAATGATACAGAGAACCCCTAAAGCAATAAATAAAGCGTTCATCCCAAATTGATCGACCATGATGCCTCCGAATAATGGCCCTAGCATCCTGCCGCATGTCGCTGTACTGTTGACGATTCCCTGATATAATCCTTCTCTCCCCTTCGGAGCGAGACTTTGGGCAATCGTGGGAACGGCTGGCCAAACCAGCATTTCGCCCACTGTCAAGATAACCATTGCCGTTAAAAAACCGGCATAATCATCGGCTGTGCCAACAACTGAAAATGAAATAATAAAGATAAGAATTCCGACAATAATCTGCAGCTTAATGGACCTCATAACTTTCACCGCAATCGAGACAAGCGGCTGTGCTAAGACGATTAAGGCACCGTTAATGGTCCATAAAAGACTATATTGTTCCAAACTAATCGAAAGCTCCTGAGTATAAGTGGCAATCGTGGACTGCCATTGGACATAGCCAACCCAGCAAAGCATGTAACCGGTACATAATATCAATAAGGCCGTGAGCTTCGTATAATTTTTTACCTGACCAGCCTGTTTTATAACCGACGTCGAAATTTCACCTGAAACATGAATCGTGCGATATCCGAAAACAGCAATCAAAAAGAAAATCGTAAATAATATCGCATTGGCCATAAAGGTTAAATCAAAGCTGTACGCTGCCACAAATCCGCCTAGGGCAGAACCAATCGCAACTCCTAAGTTAGATGCAACATAAAGTGCATTAAACGATTTCCTTCCGCCCTCTGGCCAAACAGAGCCAGCCATTGCATACATCGCCGGAACAATAATGCCGGACCCAAACCCAAGAATAATCAATAAATAGACATAATGCGGCCAGCCATGCATAAAAAATAGCCCGAGGGCAGCAAAAAAGCTAATACAAATCCCCAAAAGCATCGAGCGGTAACCGCCTAATTTATCAAATATCGTGCCCCCAACCAAATTCCCCAGAACACTTGCAGCCTGATTTAAAAGCAGCACCACTCCGGCAACCGTTAAAGTTTTCCCCAAATGTTCATGTATATATATTGCATTGAGCGGCCAGAGGAATGAACTTCCCGTAATATTTACCGCCATCCCAATTACTAAAAGCCAAATTGAACGAGGCACTTTTAATCCGCCCCTCTCCCAAAATTTCGAACACCTAAATAATTGTATGAGTTTTTATCAATCCCAGCAATAGATAAAGGTTGCATAATATAAATTTTAATTTTTCAAATAATGGAGTCTGTGGAAGGAGTTTTGTGAACACGTATTTAATATTATTTAGGATTAGACATTACAGAAAGGATGTAGACTGTGCCTTACAAACGCCGTACTGAAACTTCTGAATTACAAATTTTGAGTTTTTTAAACAGCCGAATGAGTTTTTCTGAGAAAGAAAAGCAAATTTATTACTATCTGAAAAAGGGTTTCGAAGGAGAAGTATTGTTTGATTCATTAACGGAAAAGCTTCAGTGTGACTGCATTATTATTAATGATTTACTGCTTAAACTGAATAACACAACGTTCCAGATTGACTGCATCATCATAACCGGAGAAAATATTCATTTTTTTGAAGTGAAAAATTATGATGGAGATTATTATTACGAAGCGGGAAGATTTTACAAGAAACCAAAATCTGAAGTTGCTGATCCTCTGAATCAATTGAGCAGAACCGAATCCCTTTTCCGCCAATTTCTTCAAAACCTCGGGTTTAATATCCCCATTAATGCCTTCGTTGTATTTATCAACCCAGAATTCACCCTGTTTCAGGCACCTCTCAACAAACCGCTGATTTTACCTACACAAATTAACCGCTATCTTAATAAAGTTAATTCAACGGCTACTAAGTTAAATCAAAAACACAAGACCCTAGCAAATAAATTAGTTTCACAGCATATAGAAGACTCCCCCTATACCCAGCTTCCCTCTTTTCATTACGAGCAATTGCAAAAAGGGATTATTTGTAATAAGTGCCGTTGTATTTCTGTTTCTGTTAAAGGGCGGGCTTGTCTTTGCGAAAGTTGTGGACATAAAGAACCGGTCTCAGATGCAGTAATGCGAAGTATAAAAGAATTTAAACTTCTCTTTCCAAATAAAAAAATTACGACTAATATAATTCATGATTGGTGTAAAGTGGTGGGATCTAAGAAGAGGATCAGCCGGATTTTGGCAAGAAACTTTAGAACAGTGGGAGTACGTCAATGGACTTATTATGAATAAAAAGCCATGCAGTTAAAAGCTTAGGTTGAAACACTTTACCTATTTGTCCTTCATATTTTATGAAGGGCTTTTTTGTCATTTTGAATATCCGCAAGATAATGGACATTTCGCAGCCAATCCAGCCTTCTTTTGTCCTTGATCCCTCGGATGACGGACATTTCCCTATTGATTTTCCTTTCTTTTGTCTTTCATAACCGCCATGATGGACATTTTGCAAACGCGCCAGCTATCTTTTGTCCTTCATTTCCTGTATGACGGACATTTCACCATTCATTTTCCTCTCTTTTGTCTTTCATAACCGCCATGATGGACATTTCGCAACCGTCCCCGTCCCAATTTGTCTATCACCACCAACTTAACGGCACACTGCCGCAACCCTACCCTACAAAAAAAGCCACTACCCCAAGGTAGCAGCTTTTGTTTATTTGGAATAATCAGGCTGGCCTTTTTTCGCATTTCGTTTTAGTGCTTTGACAACTTGATCGTCTTGCGCAAACTCTGCTTCCATATTATTAACGCCATTGTTTGTCTTTTGTTCTGGGTTGTTTTGCTTAGAACGTTTTTTCATCGTTCTCCTCCTTAGTGGTTAAGTAGGATCATTTTATTTTGTAATTGTTCAATCTGAAGCCGCATTCGATAAAGCTGTTCTCTTTGTTGGGCATTCGCACTATGAGCCATAATTTGAAGCTCGCTCATCACATCTTCTAACCCCTGTAAAGATTGAGTATACTCCAGATCATGATAGTGTTCCTGTCTTTGCCCGGCTAAATACTGTTCCTGTGCATTGCGTAAGGTATCTTCACAGCGCTGCAAAAACGCGTCCATTGAACTTCGAGTTGCCATTCTTTTTCCTCCTCGAAAAATCCAAACTCGTTTGGGAAGGGGACAACTCCCCTTTATTTATTTTGAACGCACGCAAACAGAAGTAGCCTGTTCAAAATTTACCAATACGTAGAGTTATTGGAAGGATAGAGCTTCCATGATAAAATGAGTTGAATCAAGGAGGAATGAACATGCCAGAAAATCCATTTCCTTATGCGAGTGATCATAAAAGATATCATACCTGGAACTACCATTTAAGAAATCACTTTGGATATAAAGTGTTTAAAATCGCATTAGATGGTGGCTTCGATTGTCCAAACCGCGATGGGACTGTAGCTCGCGGGGGATGTACGTTTTGCAGTGCCGCTGGTTCTGGTGATTTTGCCGGAAACCGTGCAGAAGATTTGGTCACACAATTTGAAACCATAAAAGCCAAAATGCATCATAAATGGAAAGACGGCAAGTATATGGCCTATTTCCAAGCCTTTACAAACACACATGCTCCTGTAGAAGTCCTGCGGGAAAAATATGAAACCGTTTTAAAACAAGAAGGCGTTGTCGGACTTTCGATTGCAACCAGACCAGATTGCTTGCCGGATGATGTCGTGGAATATTTAGCCGAATTAAACGAACGTACCTATCTTTGGGTTGAACTTGGTCTGCAAACGGTACATCAAAAAACAGCAGATTTGATTAACCGTGCTCATGATTATTCTTGTTATGTAGAAGGCGTTGAAAAATTAAGAAAGCACGGAATTCGGGTGTGTTCCCATATCATTAATGGCTTGCCTTTAGAAACCTATAATATGATGATGGAAACTGCGCAGGAAGTTGCCAAGCTTGATGTGCAAGGCATCAAAATTCATTTATTGCATTTATTAAAAGGCACTCCTATGGTTAAGCAATATGAAAAAGGAATGCTTGAATTCTTATCATTTGAAGATTATGTAAAGCTAACCTGTGACCAGTTAGAAATTCTGCCTCCTGAAATGATCATACACCGCGTTACAGGAGATGGACCGATTGATTTAGTGATCGGCCCGATGTGGAGTGTTAACAAGTGGGATGTTTTAAACGAAATTGACCGTGAGCTGATACGCCGAAACAGCTGGCAAGGTAAATTCTATCGACCTGAAGTAAAGGAGAGAATCGTATGAAGCTAGAACGAATTCTTCCATTTGCCCGAAGATTATTGGAAAATACTATTTCTGATGGAGACATCGTAGTCGATGCTACAGTCGGCAACGGCCATGACACTCTGTTCCTGGCCCGATTAGTCGGGAAACACGGAAAAGTCTACGGCTTTGATATCCAAAAAGAAGCGATTGCGACAGCAAAGTCTCGGTTAGAAGAACATGAGATGCTTGACCAAGTCCTCTTATTCCAGCAAGGACATGAAAACCTGCTCGAATGGATTCCCCCTGTTCACCATAGCAAAATTAAAGCAGCCATTTTTAATTTAGGCTATTTGCCAGGCGGAAATAAAACCATTGTTACAAGACCGCAAACCACGATTAAAGCGCTGGAGCAACTATTAACCGTGATGCCTTCAGAAGGGCTAATTGTTGTTGTAATCTATCCTGGCCATCCTGAAGGTGCTGTGGAAAGGGATTACATTATTCGATACGCGGAAAAACTCGATCAGCATTTTGTTCACGTACTCCAATATAAATTTATTAATCAAATGAATAACCCGCCGTTTATTATTGCCCTGGAAAAAATATAGCCAGTCCCGTTATTTGGAGGCTGGCATTTCTAGCATAAATTTGATTAGCTTGGGTTAAAGCATCACATCCCAAATTCATTGGCAATCAGCTCATATGATCGAATTTTATCTTTAAAATCATACATAATCGAAGCAATCATAATTTCTTCGGTTTGATAAGCCTCCGCTATTTTGAGAATTTTTTCCTTAACGGTTTTAGGGGAACCGACCACCATTCGTCTTCGGTTATACTCTACACTCTTTTTTTCAAATGGGGTTAACGAATACGATAAAAATTGATCAGGGTGAGGCGTTCCCTTTGAAGACATTCCGTTTGCGGATCGCAGCATGCTTAAATCCATACTTCCCGCCAGATAATTCGCCTTCTCATCAGTTTCTGCACAAATAGCAAATACAGAGACCATGGTTTTAGGGCTTTTTAAATACGCAGATGGTTTAAAGTGCTTACGATAGGTCCTCATATATTCTTCCCCGCCTTCCCCATTGATAAAAAGCGCAAATGAGTAAGGTAACCCCTTATCCGCAGCAAGTACAGCACTAGAAGGGCTAGTGCCAAGTATCCATACATCCGGAATACTGTCTGAAATCGGTGTCGCTTTTAACCCGTAATAAGGGTGATCAAGTGGCATTGTATCATGAAGGTACATATTTAATTCATCTATTTGCAGAGGATATCGTTTTAGATCACGCGGTTTTCCGTCACCTAATGCATATGAAGCTCTTGGCATCCCTCCCGGAGCTCTTCCTACGCCGAGATCAATACGGCCTGGAAAAAGGGCTTCCAGAACCTTGAAGTTTTCGGCTACCTTGAAGGAACTGTAATGAGTTAGCATTACTCCGCCAGAACCGACCCGAATGTGTTTAGTATGACTCGCGACGTGAGAAATCAGAACTTCCGGGGAAGACCCTGCCAAGCTTTCTGTATCATGATGCTCTGAAACCCAAAACCGTTTAATGCCCATTTGATCCGCCCATTTCGCCAATTGTAACGTATTTCTTAGAGCTTCTGTTGCTGACTGCCCCTCCGAAATCGGAGACTGGTCGAGAATACTTAATGTTAATAATTTCACGTTCGCCTTCATCTCCATTGTTCGCAAATTACTTCAGCCAATGCTAATTTTTTACGTACTGACCTTAATTCCCGAGCCAACAGGCTTCCACTTTTTTAAGGCCTCATAGGCCTTTCGGTTCCAATAGAAAAAGTACCCGGTCGCACCTCCTGATTTCAGCAGCTGTTTCACCACTTTTTTATGGCGTTCATCTTTTTTGGCTACCTTTAAATCAGATAGATAGACTCCCAAAAGTCCTCTATTGATTAGCCTATGAAATCCGGCGTGTGGAATTTGCTGGATATGTTTTTCTGCTTGATTGAAGAAGAAAACTAAGCGCTCTGCCATATGTTCACTGTCACTGTAATAGGAACAAAAATTTAAATCTCCTTCTGTTTGGTCCTCCTCTTGATCAATAAAATAATCTAATAAAATATGTAACCCCTGTATATAAGGGAAATAGCCTGCTTTTATCGGTTCAAAAGGGATATCCGGAAAGTCTTTTCTAAAGGAATACGAAACTAAACAAAAAATGCCCAAGGTTGAACCAGAACAAGCCGAAAACTCGTACCACTCCATCTTCGGAATCCATTGTTTTTGCTTTTGAAACCAATTCATCAGCCTTGATTCTCTTTCCTCAATCGTTACATGCTTATGTACTTGCAAATCACAATAATATTGGCAAAGTTCAATCAGGTAATCTTTAATCTGTCCATAAAACGGCGATTGTTCAAGGATACTTTGACAGGTTGCGACTAACTCTTCTAAATAGCCTCCATCATTTTGATCTTTCCGAAAGCAGTAATAATTTTCTGGGCTTGCCCCCACTGTTACAGAATGCTTCATTGATAAATGAAGTTGCTCGAAATCAATCGCATCTAATGAGGTACTTCGGTCGCAAAGATTATCCAGATAATCACTAATGGTCTGATAGGCGACAATAAATTTAATAATTTTTTTATAATCAGCCTCCCCAAGAAGAGATAATATGGAGCCTCCTTCGCAATGAAAGGTCTTTTTCTCTATACTTGCAATCGCCTGTTTCCTAAGTTCGTCGTTTGGGATTTGTTTGGCACGTTCATACCAATAAGAAAGCTCTTCATTTACAATAGGAAATACTCTTTTGAATACATGCCTCATTAAGGATAGCGGCTTTGTAGGAATTGCCATATCTGTCACCTCACACTATGTAATAACCAAGTGATCTTAACCTCGCCTCGACAAAATCTTTTGTATATTGAAATACCAGTTCTCTGTTAGAATCACTAAATATCTCATGAAAACAGTTTTCCCATTCTTTAAAATGCTTTTCTTTCAGAGCAGCCTGATCAATCCAGCTGCGAACAGCTAGCTTGTCAACAATTTTATCATTTCCTCCTTGCATCACTAAAAAAGGAATATCAGCAGTTTTGTGAACATTTTCAAATGCCTGCTTCATCGCCTGCACTAATTCCCTGTACCATCGTACGGAAATCTTGCGAACATACAAGGAATCGTTGATGTCGGAATTCTGTACTTCTGCATTATTCGTAGCTAGATCAACTGCTAATTGTGGACTAACTTTCAATTTAGGTGCAAATATATTTAAGCCCAGCGACAACGCTTCTAAAAATTTAGATGGGTGCCAAACCAATCCGAGACAAGGTGAAGAAAGAATGGCAGCAGCCAGCAAAGGCAACCTTTTTTCCTGAAGCAGTCTAATCACTACAAGGCCGCCCATACTATGGCCTATAATAAATATTGGAAGTTCCCATTTGGCCGCTTCATGTAGCCATCCATCTACTTCCTCTATATATTCATCAAATGAGTCGATATGCCCTCGATTTAAACGGCTTGTCAATCCTTGTCCAGGCAAATCACCCATTAAAACGTGAAACCCATTTGAACGCCACATTTCAACGAGCCATCTGTATCGTCCGTGATGTTCAAAGGCTCCATGGACAATGACAACAACCCCTTTAGCATCATGATCACATTCCCATTTCCACATAATTGAAGCAAGACCTCCTTTTAAAGGATCCATAAGTATAGATTGTGACAATCCTTTCTAAAATACGGTAGTATTAAATGGGTACTAAAGTTTTCAGAAGGAATGCAGTAAAAAAGGTCCTATCTCGATTTTACGCTATTAGCGGCATTTTATCCTTTCTGAAGACTTGAAACAAAGATAAGAAAAGGATGGTTTGAAATATGATTTATCCATTTGGTGAGCACACACCCAAAATTGCTAAAAATGTCTTTATTGCAGATTTTGTTACAATTACTGGTGATGTCTCCATCGATGAGGGTTCAAGCATTTGGTTTAACACTGTAATCAGAGGAGATATTGCCCCAACCATCATCGGGAAAAAGGTTAGTATTCAAGATAACAGTGTAATCCATCAGAGTCCGAATAAACCAATGATTATTGAAGACGAAGCAACTATTGGCCATCAAGTCATCCTTCATAGTGCCACAATCCGTAAAGGGGCATTAATTGGGATGGGCTCCATTATTCTTGATGGTGCAGAAATTGGAGAAGGAGCCTACATTGGGGCAGGCAGCTTAGTTCCGCCCGGAAAAGTGATTCCTCCTGGAGTTTTAGCATTTGGCCGCCCAGCAAAAGTGATGCGTGAACTAAATGAAGAGGATCTAAAAGAAATGAAACGGATTGTCCAATCCTATTATGAAAAAGGACAATACTATAAATCTTTACAGCACAACCGATAAAAAAGATAAGAGAATTTTTTATTGAGGGTGACTTAAGGTGGAATGGATTTTTGCCCTAATCCTTTTCATAAGCGTTTTTATCTATATGGGTTTTCGCAATTTTAGACCGATTGTTCAAGGAATTGCTATACTTTTTACTGTTATTATAGCTTTGACTGCTGCCATCTACTTCAACCATGAAAAATTAGTAATCGCCATTACAAATTCGGATATTCAAACAAAATCAGCGATTCAAACAAAGGAACAAGATGCGTATGTGTATGAAATCATTAAAATTCAAGAGCAAGTCTTATTAAACGCACCAATCATTTCCCAGTTTCCTGAGCTTGCCAGAGGCTGTGAAGTAACTAGTCTGGCAATGCTTCTTCAATTTCATGGATACGATGTCGATAAGCTGACGCTGGCTCAAGAAATAGCAAAGGATCCCACCACTTACAAAAATATAAATGGGCAGATCTTTTTCGGACATCCAAATACCGGCTTTGTGGGAAATATGTATTCTTACGCTGAACCTGGACTCGGTGTGTATCACAAGCCAATTAAAGAGCTGGCTGAGAAATATGCGCCCGGAAAAGTAATTGATTTAACCGGAAGTGATTTTACATCTGTTCAAATCTACTTATCACAGGGATTACCCGTTTGGGTCATTACAAATACATCCTATCAAGCATTGCCTGAAACTGAATTTGAAGCATGGCAAACACCAAGTGGTCCAATCAAAATTACATATAAAGAGCATTCTGTTCTGCTGACTGGGTATGACGAACAATTTGTTTACTTTAATGACCCGCTGACGGGCGAAAAAAATAAAAAAGCGCCCATGATTGAATTTGTACAATCGTGGACGCAAATGGGAAGTCAGGCCATTGCCATTAACCATTAATGAGCTGTCACATATTCTGGTTGCAGCTCTTTTTCATTTTGGAATTCATAAACTTTTTCAATATAGACCTTATGCCAAATCATAAATACTAGAACCGTCCAAATTTTACGGGAATGGTCGGCCTTGCCTTGGCAATGTTCTTCTAACAGGTTTAGAACATAGTCCTTCTTTATCCATTGGTCTGTATTGCTTTCGAGAATTAATGAAACAGCCCAGTCATGCATTTCATCTTTAAGCCAATGCCTGATTGGAACAGGGAAACCAAGCTTCTTCCGATTTAAAACATGGGCGGGAACGAAGGATTCAGCCGCTTTTCGCAAAATATATTTGGTTGTTCCATTTGCTGTTTTTACTGAATTTGGAATATGGGAGGCTACTTCAAATACTTCTTTATCTAAAAATGGCACTCGAAGCTCAAGCGAATGAGCCATTGTCATTTTATCTGCTTTTAATAAAATATCGCCTCTCAGCCATGTATGAATGTCGATATATTGCATTTGTTCTACTGGCTCGTATCCCATCGATTCTTTATAGAATGGCTTTGTAATATCTGTATAGTGAAGCTTTTGATTATACTGGCTCATCAATTCTTGCTTTTCTGCCTCAGTATACATTTTCGCATTCCCGATAAATCTTTCTTCTAATGGCGTGCATCCTCTTTCGATAAAGCTTTTCCCTTTCATTCCGTCAGGCATGATTTTCGAAAGCTGCAGGAGGATTCGTTTCAGACTGGCAGGGATTCGGTTGAAAATCTGTAAGGATTGAGGTTCCCGGTAAATATTATAGCCCCCGAACAATTCATCTGCCCCTTCGCCAGAAAGTACTACCGTTACATGTTTTCTAGCTTCCCTTGCAACAAAGTACAAAGGAACACAAGCCGGATCAGCGAGCGGATCGTCTAAATGCCACATAATCTTCGGCAGTTCATTCATATATTCTTCTGGTGAAATCACATAGCTGATGTTTTCTAGTCCCAGTTTTTCAGCACTTTCCTTCGCTACATCAATTTCACTGAATCCATTATGGTCGAATCCAACTGAAAATGTTTGGATACTTGGATGAAATTCCTTCGCAATCGATGCAATAATAGTTGAATCAATGCCGCCGGAAAGGAAGGATCCAACCGGAACATCACTTCGCATATGCTTTTCTACAGAATCAAACAATACATCACGAATTTCTTTAACCCATTCCGTCTCTTCTTTATGGACTGGTATGAAATTAGCCTTCCAATATTGTTTAATTTCGATGGGCTTTCCGATTTCCTTTGTAAAGTAATGACCTGGTTCGAGCTTATAAATGCCTTTTGTTAGGGTATAAGGTTCCGGAACATATTGAAACGTTAAATAATGCTGGAAAGCTTCATGAGAGATTTGCTGTTCTTCTTGCAAAGCTAAAAGAATACTCTTCTTCTCTGAACCAAACAAAAGCCGATCCTCATCTTCTTTATAGAAAAAGGGCTTAATCCCAAAAGGATCACGAGCACCAAAAAGCTTCTGTTCTTTTTTATCCCAAATAACAAACGCGAACATTCCGCGGAGTTTATCGACTGCTTTTTCTTTATATTTGCTATACAGAGCAATAATCACTTCAGTATCTGATTGAGTTGCAAAAGTCAACCCTTCTTCAATGCATTGCTCCCGTAATTCTACATAGTTATAAATTTCCCCATTAAAAATAATCCAGTATCTTTCGTTTTCATACGATAAAGGCTGATGTCCTGCTTCAATATCAATGATACTTAATCTTCTAAATCCAAGCTGAACATGTTCATTTGAAAAAAAGCCTTCATCATCAGGACCCCGATGATAAATCAAATCATTCATTTGCTTGAATGGAAGATTTCGACTTTTCTTATCTGAAACGGGATGATCATGAACACACCCGATAAAACCACACATATGTAGTCACCTGCTTTATCCTTAATGTTTCTGTAACTTTTGAGAGTTTCATGGACTGTTAAAATTCCATTTACAAAACAATACTACCATTTTTTAATCAAAAAAGGGAAAGGGATTTCTTCCCTTCATTTTTTCTTACCCATAGTTAATGACGTTCAAACAAAAAGGAAGTTACACCCAATTTGATGTAACCCCCTCATTACCATCATGCGTTAGCCTGTGCTTTAAGAATGTCTGCTTTGTCTGTTTTCTCCCAAGGCAAATCTAAATCATTACGGCCAAAATGTCCATAGGCAGCCGTTTGTTTATAAATCGGACGACGTAATTCTAACATTCGGATAATACCCGCAGGACGAAGGTCGAAGTTTTTCCGTACGAGATCAACTAAAACATCTTCACTAACCGTCCCAGTTCCAAACGTATCAATTGAAATGGAAACAGGCTGTGCTACTCCAATAGCGTAAGCTAACTGAACTTCACATTTATCAGCTAATCCAGCCGCTACAATGTTCTTCGCGACATAACGGGCTGCGTATGCTGCGGAACGGTCTACTTTTGTAGGATCCTTGCCAGAGAAAGCTCCGCCTCCATGACGGGCATATCCCCCGTAAGTATCTACAATAATTTTTCTCCCTGTTAAACCGGCATCCCCTTGAGGTCCGCCAATTACAAAACGGCCAGTCGGGTTAATAAAATATTTCGTATTGTCATCAATTAACTCTTGCGGAACTACCGGTTTAATCACATGTTCTTTTAAATTACGCTGAATTTGTTCAAGCGAAATCTCTGGGTGATGTTGAGTTGAAATGACAATGGTATCAATACGAACAGGTTTACCGTTCTCATCATATTCAACTGTCACCTGTGTTTTTCCGTCCGGACGTAAATAAGGAAGAATATCATCTTTCCGTACCTCAGTAAGTCTTCGTGCGAGCTTATGGGCAAGGGAAATCGGCAGCGGCATTAATTCCTTTGTTTCATTGCAGGCAAATCCGAACATAAGACCCTGGTCTCCAGCTCCGATTGCTTCCACCTCTTCATCTGACATTAAACCTTCACGCGCTTCAAGAGCTTGGTTAACTCCCATCGCAATATCAGGTGACTGTTCATTTATGGAAGTAAGCACCGCACATGTTTCCGCGTCAAAGCCATACTTTGCTCTTGTATAGCCAATGTTGGCAACAGTATCACGAACGATTTTCGGAATATCAACATAGGTAGATGTGGAAATCTCTCCTGAAACAAGTACAAGACCTGTTGTTACAGAAGTTTCACAAGCTACCCGTGCATTGGGATCCTTAGCTAAAATGGCATCTAAGATTGCATCTGAGATTTGATCACAAATTTTGTCTGGATGTCCTTCAGTTACGGATTCAGAAGTAAATAAACGTCGCTTTGTAGACATTTTACAAATACCCTCCTATGAGTAAGGCGTAAAATCTCGCCCAAGAATCACGGAACTCGTTTCCCTTAAAATGCTCTCAGTAAAGTTAATTAAAAGAAACTTTGCCATCTATATATTATGGAAATGAATTTCTTAGATTGCATCACCTTTTATTAGGGTGCCTAGTTTCATTTACTTTACACGGAAAAAATACGAATAGGGGGTTGACCCTGATTTCCTTTTAAGTCTTGCCTCCCGCTCTTATCGTTCAAGGCTTGCTGCCTTGCATCAGGTTAGCACCTTTCATCTAACATTCACGTTAGCAGGTTGCTGAGTTTCATAGGGCCTGTCCCTCCACTTCTCAGGATAAGAGAATCCGTTCAACGTAAAATCATAACGACCAATGATAGCATTGTCAACCAAAATTAAAAAGACAGTCCATAAATAATTAAATCGTACAGCTATCTGAATGACACTGGCCTTTCAAGAATTGATGGCGGCGTTTTGCGACCCACTTATAAATCGGATCACCAATTAGAGAAACCCCTGGAATATAACAAATTAAACCAAGTACAAATGTTGAGGGCATGAGGAGAAACATATGGCGAATCGAACGGAACCCTTTAAGGACTTTTACTGTCTTATCAGTTTGAACGAGGAGATGCAGTTCTCTTCTCAGCTCAATGGGTCTAAAGCTAAGGGTATAATCCAGCTTTTCATACTCTTGTAAAGAGGCCCATTTTAATTTGTTAAACCAATCCAGTTTAGTTACAGTTTTTTTCGTCCTTTGGCATAGGGCACATTCTGCATCATATAAAGCCAATCTAACTTTACTCATTCGGCCTATCCCCCATTTATTTCCTCTTACATATATTATACACTTTAAGAAATAAAACTGCTTAACAAATAGAAAAAGGGCTCCTATTATTTATTAAGATGAATCATTAATGTAAAAAGAAAATATGTTCTTGCTTCACTAATTTTAAAAAATCATGGAACCATTCTTAGTAAATAGTATAGACTATTAAAATAAATGTGTTATACTAATTAAGAAATAAAGGTCAAATTCTGATCTTATATACAAATGACATAAAACGTATGTGTTTTGAAACAACACAAAAACTAAAACAGGTAAACTCGAAAGTGCTAAGACCAAATCAAAACTTTAAAAGGAAGGACAGGGAGTAACTTATGGGTTCTAGTCTTCTCAAAACCAAATTATCCGCTATTGACCAAGGAGGAAATTTGCAAATTCAGCTGGGAACGGCAAAGTTAGTGGAAAAGGTATTAGAACGGAACGAAGGGATTTTAACTTCAACCGGTGCTGTTCGTGCGGAAACAGGACTATATACTGGCAGATCTCCAGAAGATAAGTTTATTGTAAGAGACGCCCTTACTGAAAATGAAGTCGAATGGGGCAAGGTCAACCAGCCTTTTGATCCTGAGAAATTTACAAAGCTTTATGATAAAGTCATCAATTATTTAAAACAGCTAAATGAAGTTTTTGTATTTAAAGGCTTTGCAGGGGCAGACCCTTCTTACCGACTTCCCATCCAAGTGATTAATGAATTAGCCTGGCATAATTTATTTGCACAGCAGCTCTTTATCCGCCCTACTAAAGAAGAATTAAAAAATCATCAGGCTGAGTTTTCAGTTATTTCAGCTCCCGGTTTTAAAGCTGATCCCGCTGTAGATGGAACACGTTCCGAAACTTTTATCATTATTTCATTTACTGAAAAGGTTGTATTAATCGGCGGAACTGAATATGCTGGCGAAATGAAAAAGTCGATCTTTTCGGTAATGAATTATTTATTGCCGAAAAAAGATGTATTCTCAATGCACTGTTCAGCCAATATCGGTCTTGAAGGTGACGTTGCTCTTTTCTTCGGATTATCCGGTACAGGCAAGACTACTCTTTCAGCAGACCCTAATCGCAAATTAATTGGCGATGATGAGCATGGATGGTCGGCAAACGGTATTTTTAACATTGAGGGAGGGTGCTATGCAAAATGTATCAATCTCTCACAAGAAAAGGAACCGCAGATTTTTGATGCGATTCGTTTTGGTGCTGTTTTAGAAAATGTTATGATCGATCCTGTCACTAGAGAAGCAGATTATGATGATAACTCACTCACTGAAAATACACGGGCTGCTTATCCGCTTGAAAATATGTCCAATATAGCCTATCCATCGGTTGCAGGGCACCCAAATACTATTATCTTTTTAACGGCGGATGCCTTTGGCGTCCTTCCGCCGATTTCAAAATTAACAAAAGAGCAAGCGATGTATCATTTCCTAAGCGGTTATACGAGCAAGCTTGCCGGAACGGAACGTGGAGTTACTTCTCCGCAAGCTACTTTTTCAACATGCTTCGGAGCCCCATTCCTTCCGCTCCCTGCACAAAGATATGCAAAAATGCTTGGAGAGAAAATCGATGCACATGATGTCCAAGTATTTCTTGTGAATACCGGCTGGACTGGAGGCGAATATGGTGTAGGAAAAAGAATGAAGCTCAAGCTTACCCGTGCTATGGTGCAAGCCGCGTTAAACGGAGAGCTTAGCTCAATAGAAACCGTGAGAGATCCAATTTTCGGATTATATATCCCGGTTCATGTACCAGGCGTACCCGATTATGTGCTTCAGCCTGCAAGAACGTGGGAGCATAAAGAAGCTTACGAACTAAAAGCTCTTGAATTGGCGAAGAAATTTAAAGAGAATTTTGCTAAGTTCCAAGGCATTGCAGATGAAATTGAAAGCTTAGGCGGGCCAGTCAGAACCGAATAGGTTTTTACCATTAGAAAAGAGGATGCTTCATAAAGCGGGTTTTGTCCCCTTATGAAGCATCCTCTTGATATTTCAATGACTTTTCACTCCGTATAAAATGCAGCCTACACCGCACGCAATCCATATGATTTTAGTAAAGGAGATTCTCTCAGCTATACCAAACAGCCCAATTGCTGTAGTGACGATTAGAACAAGCGGGCCAATTAATGCGAGAGAACTATTAACTACCAATGCTTTTTCCACGTCATTAAATTTTAAGATTAATATGGCAGCAAAAATCTCTAAACTTCCAGATAATAAACGTAAAAATGCCATGCCTATAATAGCTTTCTCTAATAAAATGAACATTCTCCACTCCTCCAATACCAGTAACACTTTTATTGTATGCGCGAAATTCTGGAGGAAGGACAACCATACAGAAATATTTAAAATTTCTGCTGGTAAAACAATAAAAAGGAGAGAACTGTCTCTCCTTTTATTTAAACGCAACCTTTAAATCACCATTATCACTGTTTCCGCCCATAATTCGTTCTAAAATTTCTTCTACGTATTTGGAAAATCCTGAGTGGGTTCTCTGTCTTCTGCGCGGCAGATTGATAGGAACATTTAACACAATCTTGCCATTTTCTATTAAAATCACACGGTCTGCAAGAGCGACTGCTTCTTCGACATCATGAGTCACAAGAACAGACGTTATTTTGGCTTTTTTCCAAATCTCTTCAATCAAATCCTGCATTTCAATCCGGGTTAAAGCATCTAACGCTCCTAGCGGCTCATCTAACAATAGAATATTTGGCTGATGTACGAGAGCTCGTGCCAATGCAACCCGTTGCCTCTGTCCGCCTGACAGCTTAGAAGGCCAATCGTACACCCGATCCTCAAGCCCGACATTTCGCAATGCTTCAATTGCTCTCGGACGCCACTCACCAGTCAGTCCGAAACCGACATTTTGCATGATTTTCTTCCATGGCAAAAGGCGTCCGTCCTGAAACATAATCCTAGCTTCCCGATTTAAACCCGTCAATTCTGTTCCATTAATGGTAATCGATCCATCATCACAAGCCTCTAAACCTGCCATTAATCGAAGCAGCGTGCTTTTACCGCAGCCGCTCTTTCCAACAATCGCAATAAACTCGCCTTCATGAATATCCAGGCTAATTCCGTCGAGAACCACCCGGTTATCATAGGACTTTTTAATATTTTTCAACCTTACATGGATTTTCGGAAATTTTGTTTCCAAGGCTTCCCCCTCCGTATCTTTACGTATTCCATTGAAGCCATTTGCCTTCAAAATACCGGGCGATTACATCAGAAAGCTTACCAAATAGGGCATAGAGGACGATACTTAGGACAATTACATCCATTTGCATAAATTCGCGTGCAATCATGGCCATATATCCTATTCCTGTATGAGCTGAAATCGTTTCTGCCACAATTAATGTAAGCCACATAACACCAAGCGAAAAGCGAATTCCTACGAGGATGGACGATAAGGCACCTGGAAAAATGATTGTAAAAAATAGCGAAGGTCCTTTTAATCCATAAGCTTTGCCCATTTCAATGAGGGTCTTATCAACTGATTTAATGCCATGATAGGTATTGATGTAGATGGGGAACAATACCCCAAGCGCTACTAAAAATACTTTTGATACTTCATCAATGCCAAACCAAAGGATAACAAGTGGAATCATTGCTAAATGCGGAATATTCCTCAGCATCTGAATAGACGTGTCAAATAGCAGATCGGAAATCCGGAAAATTCCGTTGAAGAGTCCGAGTAAAAATCCAATCGAGCCTCCGATGAGGAATCCGACTATCGCTCTCCACAAACTGATTGAAATATGATCGATCAATTCCCCTGACATCAATAGGGTAAAACCTGTTGCAAATACATCAGTCGGTGCCGGCAATATTCTATCTGGGATTACCCCCTGCATTGATAATGTTTGCCACAAAATTAATAAGAAAAAGGGGATGGCCCATGGCACCATTCTAGTAAGCAAACCTGTTATGGACGATTTCAATCTTTCTCCCCCTTTCATTTAAAGGTTTAATAGAGTCTATCATTCGCTGATTAGCGCATCTTCAACATTAATCTTTTTCGGAATAATTTCTAAATCATAAAAAGTATCTGCTATCTCTTGCTGTTCTTGCATGATTTCTGGCGAGAGCTTATCGACTCCGTATACTCTTCTTTCTACAGTCATCTGAATTGACGCTTCATCTATTTTTAAAACATCTGCAAGCATCGGAATCAATTTATCATGATTTTGATTGGCCCATTCAGATGATTTTTGAACTTCTTGCATTACAATATCAAGCACTTCTTTATGCTTGCTGGCAAAATCTTTCGTTGCTAAAAAGAAGTCTCGGTCCGTAGTGAAACCCTCACCATCGGTAATCATGCGAGCTTTAGAGTTAATTTGTGCTGAAGCTGTATAAGGATCCCATACAACCCAGGCATCAATGTTCCCCTGTTCAAACGCAACCCGTGCATCTCCCGGCTGCAAGTAAGCAGGTGTAATCTCGTCATAAGAAATACCTACACTTTCTAGTGCTTTAACTAGCAAAAAGTGAGAGCTTGATCCTTTTGCAAAGCCAATCCGTTTTCCTTTTAAATCTTCCAATGAATTGATTGGGGAGTCCTCAGGAACCAAAATGCCACTTCCCTTAAATTTCGATTTTCCTGCTGCAACATACACAAGTGGTGCGTCAGCAGCCTGTGCAAAAACAGGAGGGGAATTACCGGTTCTGCCAAGGTCAATACTTCCTGCATTGAGTGCTTCAAGTAAAGCTGGACCTGCCTGAAATTCATTCCATTCCACGGTAAACCCGATTTCCTCTAGTCGCTCTTCTAATGTTCCAAGTGATTTTAAAATGAGCAGAGGTCCATTTTTCTGATAGCCAATCCGGATCACATTAGTGCTATCTTTCTCTTCTTCACCTCTTGCTGAGCATCCGATCAGGACAGTACTAACCATTAAAAACAGGCTCATAACCGCATAGAATATAGGGCTGGATTTTTTCATATTTTCACTCCTTGTATTAAGCTCTTATCAATAAAATCAATCTGTTTTAGCCTATGATTGTATGAAAGGTAGGTTCCTGTCCCGATTCAAATAAATGTAAATTGAGACATAAAATTTCATCATCGAGAAACAATAATATGGATTTTAATTGTTATGAAAGGATGGAAACGAATGGCGCTCTTAAGTACGAAGCCTCAAGAAGAACCGCTTCATTCGGGTGAGGTCTTTAATCTTTGGTCCCACCTTTATGCCACAAAGGCTTTTTTAGTTACGCTTCAAATATTAACGAACCACTCAAGCGATCACGACTTAAAGGCATTTTTGGAGGATTTTACGGAAAACTGTGTGAAACAAGAGGAACAGCAAACTGAGGCAATTCTGAAAACGAGCGGAATACGTTTGCCGCCGGCTCCTCCAGCAAGACCTGATGTGAATCCAGAAGATATCCCAGCTGGGGCAAGGTTTAATGATCCTGAAATTGCGGGTCTTGTTCAGAGAGAAATCATGGCGGGAAACATATTGTTCAGTTATGTAATGGGAATATCGCTGCGAGAGGATATTGCCCAAATGTTCGGGGAATTTCATACACAGAGAACAGAGTATGAAGAAAAACTAGTAAAAATCTCAAAGGAAAAAGGTTGGCTCGTCCCTCCTCCTATGAATTTAAAATAGATTTTTGGAGATAAGGAATAATGAAGTTTATGCAAGGTATACTTTTTAAGCAACTAAAAGGATGTGTACAAGCCCGTGGCGTCCAAGAATAAAGGGATGATGATAACAGCAATAGGATCGATTCCGCTCATTATGACTCTCGGCAATTCAATGCTGATCCCAATCTTTCCGCAAATGAAGTCAGCACTTAAACTTAGTCAATTCCAAGTAAGCTTAACGATTACCGTGTTCTCAATCGCAGCTGCGATATTTATTCCAATCCTTGGATATCTCTCAGATCGATTTTCAAGAAAAATAATAATATTGCCCGCCCTCATTCTATATGGGATTGGCGGATTACTTGCTGGTTTTGCTGCTGCCGGTTTTAATAATTCATTCGCGTGGATTTTAATTGGACGAATCTTACAGGGGATCGGTGCTGCCGGAACAGCACCGATTGCAATGGCTTTAACTGGCGACCTTTTTAAAGGAGGAGAACGAAGCAGAGTATTAGGAATTGTCGAAGCTTCGAATGGACTTGGAAAAGTTTTATCTCCCATTATTGGTTCATTAGTAGGGTTGATTGTATGGTATGCGGTTTTCTTCGCATTTCCTGCAATTTGTCTAATTTCTATCATTTTAACTTGGATATTTATTAAAGAAAAAAGACACCGCCAGGCTCCCCCTCCGTTTCGAAAATATATGAGAGGTCTTCTTAGTGTTTTCAAATATGAAGGCCGCTGGCTGCTTACAACTTATTTAGCGGGTGCTACTTGTCTTTTTACTTTGTTTGGGATTCTTTTCTACTTAAGTGATGTTTTAGAGCAGCAATATAAAATTGACGGAGTTGCCAAGGGACTGATTCTAGCCATACCTCTGCTAGTAATGGGAACAACATCCTATATAACCGGCAGTAAAATCGGAAAAAACTTATTTACAATGAAACGGTTAACAGTACTTGGATTTTTTCTGATGACCATCTCCTATAGCTTATTGTCTTTTATAGAAAGTTTAGTCCCGTTCTTATTGGTTCTCGCAATCAGCAGTGTAGGAACTGGTTTAATATTGCCTTCTATTAATAGTTTAATTACAGGGTCAGTTGGAAAAGAAAGAAGAGGATTTGTGACCTCTTTATACGGCTCTGTCCGATTTATCGGAGTGGCTGTAGGTCCCCCGATCATGACCCGCTTATTAGACTGGTCACGCCCTGGCATGTTTTATTCCCTGGCTGCGCTTACCCTTTTATGCGGATTGCTCGCTCTTACCCTAATTCATGTAAAAAAATCAGATGGCGAAAAGAAACATTCACCATTCCGCTACAATTATGTGTAAAACAGTTTATTTCTTCCTCCAGCTTAGGGTATAAACAGAATGAAAGTTAATACTGTAGATGACATCCACCATTTTCGTAGAAATCCATTGGCTTATGAGAGCTTGAATGATTATTTCCCAGCTAATTATAGAAGCGGTTAGAACAAAAATAAAACCATTCATCCAAAACAATGGTTTACCTGGGTACACATGCCTATACTTAGCAATAATTAAGGCGATCACTCCAACTCCCCCGTTGGAGACGCCTTCCCTAAGCAATAGTCCAATACCAGTGCCAAGAAAAACAGAACCGACTACTGCATCAATCCACACATTCCCGACTGGAGTGGGGATGATATGCTGGAAAAACCCAATTGAAAGTGAAGTAACAGTAATGGCTACCATGGTCCAAATCACAGAACGATTTCCCAGATACTTCATTGCCAGCATCAGCATAGAAAAGTTTACGATCCATAAGGCTAAACCCATATTAATAAAAAGAAAATGATTTAAAAGAACTGAGATTCCCCCAGCTCCTCCTGATGGAATCGAATGAGGAAACAAAAATAATCCCATTCCTAATCCCTGGATTGTCCCTCCTGCGATCACAAACCCGCTTTTCCTCCAAAATTGATACATGTTCATCCCTACTGTCCGGTACACAGTTTGGTTTGGCACCATCCCGCTGCACATTTCATTTAAAAAAGGCCAAGCTACTCTTTATAAATATTCTTGTCCGGGTTTTATTATGATTGTAAGTAAGGTCATTGTCACCGGGGATAACAGGGAGAGGGAATTCAACATATCGGGAGTGAAGGACTTTTTAACCTTGCTGCCGAGCGATCATAAAGGGATGAAGGACATTTTTTACCCTGCACAAGCGAAGAATATCCTTCATCACAGAAAGTTAATTGACAGAATACAAAGTTTCCAGCCGGTAGATAATAACCGTTTTTTTATCTTCCCATTTTAAAGAGTCAATCACAGCCGTTCCGCTTGGCTCGGACTCCTTTTTTCTTCTGACCTCAATTGGTATGTGCATCGGGTATAACCGGTAGCCTTCCTTTATCAGCTCAAACGTGTTATCCTGTAATCGTTTTTCTTTTCCGTTAGTAACGATCAGTGTTTGCATTTCTAAAGGCATCCCCACGAAATCAGCCCCTTTCAAGTCCCCGTATTTTCATCCATCTTGTTAAATCCTGAACGGTCTTTCTATTAACAGCAGGGGGAAAATAATGAGTGTATTCAGGAAAATACCAGGATTCAACGGATTTTCCTAATTCCTTTAGCCTTTTTTCAAGCCTCAATGAATGTTCAACTGACACATTTTCATCCTTTTCACCATGAATAATCAGAACGGGCGCTTCCATTTCTTCTAAATTATACAGAGGAGTTCGTTTATGATAGAGTTCGGGTACTTTTACAGGTGTCCCTCCAATCACCCGCTTCATCATCCTCCTTAAATCTGTTCTTTCTGCATAGGTAAGAGCCATATCACTTACACCTCCCCATGTAACAACGGATGCAGCAGGTTTTTCTATGGCTGTCCACAAGGCCATCACACCTCCTCTTGAAAAACCAAAGACATGAATCAAGTTTGCAGAGACCCGCGGATGCTGGGCAAGCAGGTCAAAAGCGGCATAAGCATCATTCCGATCCTCTAGCCCAAAATCTTCAAATCCTTCTCCACCCTGATTCCCGCGATAAAAGGGGGCAAACACAATAAAGCCCTCTGCCGCAAACTGAATGATTCTTCCCGGTCTCACCTTTCCAACGTTTTTGATTCCGCCCCTCAAATACAGAAACCCATTTAATAAATTGGTTCCTTTTGGCTCGGCAAGCAGCCCTTTCACTTTCAAGCCACTGGAATAATATGTAACGTGAAAAAGATCAATGTTTGGGTGCGGGGAGGGAAACTTTTGCTTATCAATAATGAGTGACATGATGAAATCCTCCTTTACGCGATATAGAGGTACAGATCCTTTTTTAAATATGGGCATTCACACATTTTTTCTTTTTTCATACGATAATTTAGATTCTTTTTCCGGGCGAATACCCATAGGAAAAAGCCAAATTGTGAGGAGGAACATTTATGAGAAAGTGGTTAAAAATCATGCTTTCTTTATCCGTAGCGCTTATGTTGATTATAACATTAGCTGCTTGTAATCCAGGAAATGAAAAAGTTCGTGTTGCTGAAGTTACCCGTTCCATTTTCTATGCACCTCAATACGTTGCGATCGAAAAAGGCTTCTTTGAAGAAGAGGGCCTTGATATAGAGCTTACTACTGTTTTTGGCGGCGATAAAGTGATGACCACATTACTTTCTGACGGTGCTGAAATTGGCCTCGTCGGATCGGAAACATCCATCTATGTATATGCACAAGGCTCTACTGACCCTGTTATTAATTTTGCCCAATTAACGCAAACTGATGGCACCTTTTTAGTGGCACGTGAAGATACTGGAGAGTTTTCCTGGGATCAGTTAAAAGGATCAACCTTCCTTGGCCAGCGCAAAGGCGGGATGCCGCAAATGGTTGGAGAGTTTGTATTAAAGAAGCATGGAATTGATCCGCAAAGTGATCTAAATCTCATTCAAAACATTGATTTCGCCAATATTTCTAGTGCTTTCGCTTCTGGAACTGGTGACTATGTCCAATTATTTGAACCGCAAGCAAGTGTATTTGAAAAAGAAGGAGTCGGTCATGTTGTTGCCTCCTTCGGTACTGAGTCTGGACACGTCCCATATACAACCTTCATGGCAAAGCAAAGTTTTATGGATGAAAATAAAGAAACGATAGAGAAATTCACTCGTGCTCTTTATAAAGCACAACAATGGATTCAAACTGCGAGCCCTCGTGAAATTGCCGAAACCATTCAGCCATATTTTGAAGATACTGAGCTAGAAATTATTGAGATGAGCGTAGATCGTTATAGAAGCCAAGGGTCCTTTGCAACAGATCCAATTTTAGATGAAGAAGAATGGAACAACCTGCAGACTATTATGGACGAGGCCGGGGAACTTCCACAGCAGGTCGATCATAAGACTTTGGTAAACACTGAGATTGCTGAATCTGTAATTGAGGAGTAAGACACACATCAAATACGAATTGTCTAAAGTAAAAAAGAGGAGGCCGTTCAAGCATGAGTTTTTTGTCCGTTAATCATGTCCATCACACCTACTTCACGAAAAAAACGGCCACGACCGCTCTTGAGGATATTCATTTCACATCTGAGGAAGGAGAATTTATCTCCCTACTCGGCCCGAGCGGTTGCGGAAAGACAACACTCCTTTCCATTATTGCAGGTCTATTTCCCCCAACAGAGGGGCAAGTCACAATTGAGGGGAAATCCGTTCTGGATGAGGCCTCACAACAGGTTGGATACATGCTGCAACAAGATTATTTATTTCCTTGGAAAACCATAAAAGAAAATATAACACTTGGATTAAAGCTTCAAGGGCTCTTACATCCAGATTCATCCCAAAGAGTGCTTGATTTATTAAAAGAAATGGGGCTTGCTGGAGTAGAGGATCAATATCCCAAACAGCTGTCAGGCGGAATGAGGCAAAGGGTTGCTCTTGTCCGGACGCTCTCTACCAATCCAAAGCTCTTATTATTAGATGAGCCATTTTCTGCATTAGATTTTCAAACAAAACTCAAACTTGAAGATTTGGTTTGGGAAACATTAAAATCTTTTAAAAAGACTGCCGTCCTCGTTACTCATGATATCGGAGAAGCCATCGCGATGAGTGATACCATTTATTTATTATCAAGCCACCCAGGTAAAATTCATAAAATCTTTCATGTTCCTGAACAATTAAAAGAACTCAAACCATTTCATGCAAGACAGCATTCAGACTACTCTGGTCTGTTTCAAGAAATTTGGAAGGAGCTGGAGAATCTTGAAACAAAATCCTGATATCAATCTCCTTCACGAACAATACAAACAAAGTCTAATCAAAGAAAAAAGAATGGTACGGCTGTACCAAATAATCATATTCATTGCATTTTTTGCTTTATGGGAAACGGCCAGCCGGCTTCACTGGATTGACCCGCTCATTTTTAGCTCCCCATCACGGGTTTTTAACTTATTTGTGGAGAAGGTTCAAGATGCCTCTTTATTTTCTGAGATTGGGGTTACTTTATTTGAAACAGTTTTAGGCTTTATCTTAGGGACTTTGCTGGGTACGATCCTGGCAGCGATTTTGTGGTGGTTTCCTTTCTTTTCAAAAATTGCGGATCCTTATTTGGTTGTGTTAAATGCCATGCCAAAGGTTGCATTAGGACCTATCTTAATTGTAGCCCTTGGTCCAAATTTCACTTCCATCATTGCAATGGGAACGATTATCTCTGTCATTATTACAACGATTGTCGTCTACACGTCTTTTCGCGAAGTGGACCCGAACTATTTAAAAGTACTGCAAACCTTTCGGGCAAGCCAATTTCAAATGTTTAAAGAAGCAATTCTTCCTGCTTCTTTTCCGACCATCATTTCAACCCTAAAAGTTAATGTAGGCTTATCTTGGGTAGGTGTTATTGTCGGTGAATTTTTAGTGTCCTCCCAAGGATTAGGCTACTCGATCATATATGGTTTCCAAGTATTCAATTTTACACTGGTTATGCTGTCGCTGCTTGTTATTGCAGTATTTGCTACGATTATGTATAAGGTTGTTGAATTGATTGAGAGAAAGTTAATAAAAGATAATTAGAATAAAAAGGCCGACTTATGAGTTAAATGAGTTGGCCTCTTTTTTGTTTTTTAAATACTGTATGAAAGTCTCGACTACACCATCCTTCATAATAAAACTAAAGGATTCGTCTAACCCCTTAAATGAAATAGTAGGGTCTATGAGTACTGGCCCCCTAGTCTCAAGGTAATCATTTTTACTGACCAGTTCTTTCACTTTGGCATAAAAAACGCCTTTCACAAACTCCTCTTTTTCAGAAATCACTTTATATTGGCCTATAAAATTAAGTTCTTGGACCAGTCCCCCTGTTTCCTCAAAAATTTCCCTTTTGGCGGCATCTTCTGGATTTTCCCCTTCTTCCAGTTTCCCTCCTGGGAATTCAATTCCCCGCTCCTTATGATTGGTGCATAACCAGCAACCGTTATATTCAGTAATGCAAAGAACATGCTGTATATAATCCGTATTTGCCTGCGTGCCAAAGGATAATTCAATTTTGTTTCCATTTAGATCTGTGAATACAATCATGAGAGTCGCTCCTGATAGAATAATCTGGTACCTTCGTCGGATTTTACAAAAAAATGAATCTTACAGACTTATTTTACCGTAAAATGAAACCGTACGCTCGAGTCAAGAGCGGAATGAAAAGGAGAGGACAATTCATGAAAAAGCTATGGATGATTCTGCTGACAGCTGCATTACTAGTTGTTCTGGGTGCATGTAATCAAACTGCAGAGGATGTCAGCGGATCAAATTCCGAAAACAATGGGGCAGAACAGGAAAAGCAAGAAGTTCAAGAAGAACCAAAGGAAGAAGAGAAAGAGCTTACACTTGAAGAAGTATACAACAAAACGATGGAAGCTTCTAATTCATTGCAAAGCTTTTCTATGACGACTGATTTGGAAATGTCAATGACTTCTAATGTACAAGAAGGGGCCATGAACATGTCATCCAGTACGAATGGCCAAATCGTGACAGAACCGCTTGCTATGTATCAGCAATTAACAACTTCTATTGAAGGAACACAGGAAGCAATTGATACAGAAATGTATGTAACAGAAGATGGATTCTTCTTTTTAGAGCCATCTAATCAGACGTGGTTAAAAATGCCTAATGAAATGTCAACGCAAATTTTAGGAGAAGCAGCTGGCCAGCAAAACAACCCTGGAGCTGAATTGGCGAGTCTCCAGCAATTTATTGATGACTTTGAATTTCAAAAAGATGAAACGAATTATATTTTAACATTAAAGGCGAATGGTGAAAAATTCGTTGAGTTTGCCAATCAAATGCTGCAAAGTGCTATGCCGCAAGATTATGAAGCGATGGGAAATGCATTTGAAAATATGGCAATTGAGAATTTAGAATATGAGATGTTTATCGATCAAACATCCTTTTATCCTACGAAGTTAAATATGAACCTTTCCCTAACTATTACAGAAGGGGAAGAAACCTTAAATATGGATATGAAGATGAATGGATCCTATGCGGATTTCAATAGTGTGACAGTTGAAGTTCCCCAAGAAGTAATTGATACTGCTCAGGATATTACGGCAGAAACAGGTCTGTAACAGAACACAAATAGTAAAAATAATGAAAGAGCCTTTATGAGGCTCTTTCATTATTTTATGTCATTTTGTATGTCTTGCGAGTCAGGTTCGGCATAGGATTTCTCATCTAAGATTCCTATAGACTCAATTTGTTTCCTTGCCTCTTCATCTCCCAAATCGTGAATCAGTTGGTACACATCTTTTAATAAGCGGTCATTCGCGTCGTTTTCCCTGTCATAATGATATTGAACATAGGGTACATGGGCACGAAAAAAATTCTGCCACCCTGTTGAATGCATTTGGTCAAAATACTCTCGCAGCTGTGTAATGTCTTCATCAGATGCTTCAATTTGATAATTCCAGGTAGAAGCCGTTCTGCTTCTGGAAATCTCACCACTTCCCAGATCAATATAATAGGTCTTCCTTTCATTTGTCATAAGATTATCTCCTTAAGCCGTTTATGTTTCTTTTTCCACATATAGGGGGTTTTTATTCAGGCGTTTTATCGGAATCCTTGTCCTGTTTTAAAGTGTCATGATTCTGATCCGGGTTTTTATTCTCTTTTGGTCTTATACTCTCCAAAGCATTCATTAAAGCTTTCGGAATAGGCACTCCTGCCTTGGCGGCATGCTCAATAATGGAAATACATTCGTTACAAAGATAAAAAAGAATCGTTGCATTTCTTACGAGATGAGGAGTATCCAATACTACATCGACGATATGGGCGACCGCTATCAGGGAAAATATAATTACTTTCTTGGCAATACCCTTCCAGCCCACATTACTTGATAAAGATCCGTTCATAAACGCAAGCAAAACACCTAGCCCATAATCAAGGATGACAGCGATGATCAATAATAAAAAAATATGATTCCAGCCTCCATACATTACTGAGAGTACTGAACCGACACACGAAATGAAAGGGATCGTAAACGTTCGAATGATTTCCATTATACATTTCCCCTTACCATATAATAAAAGATTCTTCTCTACTTAATCATATGTGTTCAAAATTTTCGTGTAACGTTATATGTCTTAGTTCAATAGTTCCCTTTTGCTGAAAAATTCAATAAATGGATCATTATAAGAAAAAAACTCGCCAATTGGCGAGTTTCAGACTGTTGACAAACTCGATAATATCGAGTTTGCCTACAGTCTTTTTTCATTTACAATATTTATAATGAGATATCTAGAGGTGATGGATTATGATGACGAGAAACAATAATATTGAAAGAGACCAATTAGAAGTGATCGCGATTGACCAACTAGTACCACAAGATCATTTAGTACG